>SHYN01000049.1 GCA_009692785.1 Chloroflexota bacterium
CGAGCGCGGACGCGCCCGTGGCCCGCCGGGAACGGAAGAGCCCACGGGCCGCCAAGCCCGAGGGGCTGATCAGCCGGCGCACCGTCCTGAGCGCCGCCGCCGCCGGCGGTGTCGGCGTCGCGGCTGCGCGGCTCGCGGGGCTGCGCCGGGTGGTCGAGGTCGAGCCGGAGCAGAACACCGCCGCGGTCGTGAAGGCCCGGCGCGGACTCGACTGGGTCTCGCCGCTCGGCGTGCCAAAGGCCGCGCGTGCCGAGGAGGTACGGGTCGCCCATCTCCTGCGGCGGACGACGTTCGGCGCGAGCGCCGCCGAGCTCGAGCAGGCGGTGAGCGACGGATTCGACAGGACCGTCGACCGGATGCTCGACACGCCGCCCCAGGCCCCGCCGCCCCTTCCGGAGGCCGAGGCGGCGACGAACTCGGCCTCCCTTCCACTGGACAGGTTCCAGCTCTGGTGGCTCGACCACATGCTCGCCACCTCGACGCCGTTCGCGGAGAAGATGACCCTGTTCTGGCACGGCCATTTCACCTCCGAGTACCGCAAGGTCGGCCTCCAATCACCGTTCATGTACTGGCAGAACCTCACCTGGCGCTCAATGGGCCTCACCGATCTGCGCTCCATCCTCGGCAGGGTGACGACCGATCCGGCCATGCTGCGCTACCTCGATCTGTCGCAGTCCACCGGCCGGGCGCCAAATGAGAATTACGCCCGCGAGCTGATGGAGCTCTTCACGATGGGCTCGGAGGCCTACGGCGAGGACGACGTGCGCGCCGCCGCAAAGGCCCTCGCCGGCTGGCGCGAGCCGCGCACGCGCGAGATGATCAACGACCAGATCGACCAGCAGATCAAGCGCACCGGCAGTCCCCCACCGGCCGCGCAGCTGCCCAAGCCGGACCTCGGCGTGCGGACCGGCATCTTCGAGAAGAGCCGCGCCTTCACCGGCGGCGGCACCGCCTTTCTCGGCGCGACGAAGGCCTGGGACACCGATGCGGTCCTCGATCGGATCATGGAGAAGGACGAGACCGCGCCGTTCATCGCGCGGCGGGTGCTCAGCACCTTCGTCTCGCCGACCCAGGACGATGCCACGGTGAAGCGCATCGCGGACGGCTTCCGGAAGAGCCGCTACGACGTGAAGGACCTGCTGCGGAGCGTGCTCCGCTCCTCTGAGTTCAGCGCGCCGGCGGCCTACCGCGGCCTGGTGAAGAGCCCCACCGAGTTCATGCTCCACACGCTCAAAGCGCTTCAGGCGCCCACCCTCACCCGCCTCGTCCAGCAGAATGGCTTCGGCATGGGACAGAGCCTGTTCGACCCCCCGAGCGTCGGTGGCTGGGGCGACCACGAGAACTGGGCCACCTCGAACAACATGCTCGCGAGGGCGAACTTCGTGAGCGGGGTGCTCGGTCAGGTCCGCCGGCTGCCGCCCTCCGACGACGCGCACCGGTCGTACCTCGATGCGGTGCTCTCGGCCACGACCCTCGATCTGCTGAACGCGGCGAGGGACGAGAAGACGCGCTGGTCGCTCATCCTCATCTCGCCCGAGTTCCAGCTCAAATGACCCACGGCGGGACCTCGGTGATCGGGACCCAACGCCGGTGGTCGCGTTGAGCGCGGCGCAGCACGTCACGCGAAGGGATTTCCTTCGCGCCGGTCTGGTCATGGGGGCGGGTGCGGCGGGCCTCGCCGCGGGGTATGCCGCGGTGCCCGATGTCCTCGCCAAGGCCGTCTATGCGGGGAAGAAGGACGGCGTACAGAACGACCGCGTGCTCGTCATGGTGCAGCTCGCCGGCGGGAACGACGGCCTCCAGACCGTCATTCCGCTGCAGGACTCCCGTTTCCGCGATCTCCGCCCGCAGCTCTCCGCCGCGGTGAAGGAGGCGCTGCCCCTCACCAGGGACTTCGGCTTCAACAGGTCGATGCCGGGGCTGGCGAACCTGTATCAGCAGGGCAAGGTCGCGATCGTCCAGAACGTGGGCTATCCCGACCCGTCGGGCAGCCACTTCGATTCGATCCGCGTCTGGGAGACCGCCGACCCGACGCGGCGGGTGCAGGACGGCTGGCTCGGCAAGGCGATCGAGAAGAACTACGACTCCGCGGGTCACCCCCTGGTGGGCTGCGCGTGCGGCTCGACCGGGCTCCCCGGCACCCTGCGCGATCTCCAGACGACCCTCACGGTCGTGAACAGCAAGCAGACCTTCCGCTTCCAGGGTGGCGAGGAGATGGAGCAGGCGGTCGGCGCCCTCTACCGCTCGACCCCCGGCATCTACGGCGCGCTCTTCGATTCGGCCATGGCGACGGCGCGCGACACGGTCGCGCAGCTGAAGACCGCCGCTTCGAAGTACCAGGCGAAGGCCCAGTACAGCGACCGCGTCCCGCTCGTCTACTCGACGCGCAACCAGCTCGCAAGCGCGCTTCAGCTCGCGGCCGAGCTGATCGTTGCCGGCACCGGGGCGAAGATCATCCACGTCACGCTGGGCGGCTTCGACACGCATTTCGTCGAGGCCACGCGCCACGCGGACCTCATGGGGTTCGTCGACGGCGCCATCTCGACCTTCCAGGCCGACCTGGCGGCGAACGGGATGGCCGACCGTGTCCTCGTCGCGACCTGGTCGGAGTTCGGCCGGCGCGCCAGGGAGAACGCAAGCGCGGGGACCGACCATGGGGCCGCGGCGCCCATCCTCCTGATCGGCGACAACGTCGCGGGCGGGATGTATGGCGATGCGCCCGACCTCGGGAACCTCGATTCCCAGGGCAACCTCAGGTACACGGTCGACTTCCGCTCGGTCTACCAGGAGATCCTGGAACGGCATCTCGGCGTGGACGCCCGCGAGGTCCTCGACGAGAAGTACGAGCGGATCGCCTTCGTGAAGAACGCGGCCGAGACCCGCGTACGCACGCCCCTCCGGTCCTAGGCCGTGGCCGGTTCCCGGATGCCCCGCGAGCTGGCCATCCGGCTCGGCGCAGCCGCGATCACCCTCCTGTCGTTCGGGGGCGCGGTCGGGTTCATCGCTGGGAACGTCAAGAACCCCGCGGCGCCGCTCCAGCCGCCGGTCCTCCAGCGCGCCGTCCCGACCCCCAGCCCCGGACCCACGGGTCGCCTCGGAGTTGCCCCTGCGGTCCGCGCGACCGAGCTCCCGGCGATCACCCTCACCCACATCTCCTGATGCGGAAGGGCGCGCGGCAGCGCAGCGCCGGCACGCCGTGATCGGGTCGCATGCGTTCGACGCGCTCGGCGGCGAATGCGAGCTGTTCACGGTGGACGTCGACGCGGCGGTCCTTCGCTCCGCCGAGGCCTGGATCCACCTCATGCACGACCGACTCACCCGATTTGACCCGGCGAGCGAGGTCTCGCGGCTGAACGCGCGGTCCGGCGGCTGGGTCGCCGTCTCGGAGGAGCTCGAGGCGCTCCTGCGCGTTGCGCTTGACGCCTGGGAGGGATCGGGAGGACTCGTTCATGTCGCGGTGCTTCCTGCGCTCATCGCCGCAGGCTACGGCGCCGACTTTGAAGCCGGCGCGACCGCGATCGGCGCACCGCTCGGCCCGCTGCCGCCGCTCCCAACGGTCCTCGAGGTCCGTGCCGGCGAGGCGCGACTCGCGCGGGGCGCCGCGGTCGATCTGGGTGGCATCGCGAAGGGCTGGCTCGCCGACCGGCTGGTCGAGCGGTTGGGGCCAAACTCGCTCGCGAACCTGGCGGGCGATCTCTTCGCGCGCGGACCCGGAACGACAGGCGAGGGCTGGCCGATCGGCTTTGGCGGAAAGACCGTGCTCCTGCGCGACCTTGGTGCGGCGACGAGCGGGCGCACCAAGCGGCATTGGGGCGACGGCCTTCACCACCTCATCGACCCGCGCACCGGATGGCCGGCGGCCGGCGGCGAGCTCGGCGAGGTTTCGGTCCTCGCGAGCAGCGGGGCAGAGGCTGAGATGTTCGCGAAGACCGCGTTCCTCCTTGGCTCCGCCGACACCGCGGCGGCCTGGCTGGCGCAGCGGTCTCCGGGGTGGTCGTTCGCATGATGAACGCGGTCGACGCCGACCTCCTCTTCTGGGCGCTGGCCCGAGCGACCGGCATCGGCTCCTTCGCCGCGCTCGCCATCGGCGTGCTCACGGGCATCGCGCTTCGGACCGCGACGCTCGACTGGCTTGCTTCGAATCGAGCGGTCAAGGCGCTGCACGTCTGGACGCAGACGCTGTGGCTGCCGCTTGGTGCGCTCCATCTCCTGACCATATGGCTCGACCGGACCGCGCGCATCGGCCTCGCCGACCTCGTGATCCCCTTTGGTGTCAGCTACGGACCACTCGCCGTCGGCCTGGGGACACTCGCCTTCGACATCTTCGCGGTCGTTGCGATCACCTCGTGGGCGCGGGAGCGGATGGATCTGCGGGTCTGGCGCTGGGTCCACCGCTCCAGCTACGTCGCCTACGCCTTCACCTTTGCGCACGCGGTGCTCTCGGGAAGCGACTTCTCGTCGCCCGCCATCTCCGCCCTCGCCTGGGCGACGGCCTTTGGCCTTGGCGTGCTCACGATCTCGCGTCTGCTGTGGGGCCGGTTGCCTCAGTAACGCGCGATCCGCGATGACCGGAAAAAGCAGAACCGGGGCCCTTCGGCCCCGGTCCGGCACCTTTCGCGAGCCCGCCGATCCTCCGCCCGCGGTAGATCGGATGGTCGCTGACAAACTCTAGCCGCTACCAAAACAGACAGCGCTCCTTGACACCGGCCCCTCTCGGCCGATCGCCCTCCCGGAGCTCCCGGTGCGTTTCGGACCCATATTTACAGGGGTTACTTGACGTCGACCGATGCTCCCGCGTCAACGAGCTTCTTCTTGACCGCCTCGGCCTCGTCCTTGCCGATGTTCTCCTTGACGGCCTTGGGCGCGCCGTCGACGAGGTCCTTGGCCTCCTTGAGGCCCAGCCCGGTGATCTCACGGACCGTCTTGATGACGTTGATCTTCGAGGCACCGGCCGCGGTCAGGATCACCGTGAACTCGGTCTTCTCCTCCGCCGCCTCGGCAGCGCCGCCGGCGGCGGGTGCCGCCGCGACCGCGACCGGAGCCGCGGAAACGCCCCAGCGCTCCTGAAGGTACTTGCCGAACTTCGCGATCTCAAGGATGGACCAAGACTCCAGCTCCGCGGCAAGGGTAGCGAACTTCTCGTCTGACATCTTTCTTCTCCTTAGTTGGCGCGTGCGGTCATGACATGAACGAGCGTGCTGAACGGCGCGCCGAGCACCCGGATGAGCTGTGCGAGCGGCGCCTGCAGGCTGCCGACGATCTCGGCCTGCAGCTGGAGCCGCGGCGGGAGCTTCGCGAGGGCTTGGATATCGGCCGCCCCAAGGGTCTCGCCGCCGACAAAGCCACCCACGATCTTGAGTGCGCGATAGGGCCGCATCTCCTCGACCAGCCCCTTGGCAAGCTCCACCTCATCGATCGCGCCCAGCGCGATCGCCGTTGGACCGGTGAGCAGCGATCGCAGCCCACCGTGCCCGGTCTTGTCCGCCGCACGGGCGAGGAGGCTGTTCTTGATCACGTGGTACTCGACGCCCCGCGGCTTGAGCTTCCGGCGGAGCTCCTGCAGGTCCTTCACGCCGAGGCCGCGGTACTCGGTCACGATCACCGCGCGGGACGCCGTGAGCTGGGACGCGAGACCATCGACCATCACGGCCTTGGCCCGCTTGCCGCCACCCTTCCGCTTTACGCGTGGGCCCTGCTTCACCTTTGCCATCGCTACCTCCTCGTGAGAACTAAAAAGGCCTTCGCTCCCACGGGGAACGAAGGCCAGAGCATCACTGCCACTGTGCTTCGCCTCCGCGGGCGCGGCTCTCGCCGCTTCGATCCGTTGCCGGAACCTGCTTCTTCGGCGCGTATTCGGTTGCGCTCAGTATCACACACCCTGCGCGCGCTCGCGGGGCCGGAACCGGCTGCGCCGGGGCCGACCCCGTCCCCGGGCCCCCGCGGCGCGGCCGAGCGAAGCGAGACCGCGGAGCGAGGGCTTACGTGAGGGCTTAGCGGCCGGCCATCCCGAGGACGGCGCCGAGGTCGAGCTTCAGGCTGGGGCCCTGGGTGCTCGTCAGGTGCACCGACCGGACGTACTGACCCTTGAGGCCGGCGGGCCGGGCGCGGTTCACCGCGTCCATGACCGTTGCGAGATTGGCGGTGAGCGCCGCTTCGCTGAAGGACGCCTTGCCGACGACCGTGTGGACCACACCCGTCTTGTCGACCCGGAACTCGATGCGGCCACCCTTGGCGTCCTTGACAGCCTTCGTCACGTCGAACGTGACGGTGCCCGACTTGGGGTTCGGCATGAGCCCGCGGGGACCGAGCACGCGGCCGAGCTTGCCGACCGCGACCATCAGGTCGGGCGTCGCGATGGCGACATCGAACTCGAGCCAGCCTCCCTCGACCCGCTTGGCCAGATCGTCGGCACCCACCACATCGGCACCGGCCGCCTGTGCCTCGCGCGCCTTGTCGCCTTGCGCGAACACGACCACGCGGACCGTCTTGCCGGTGCCGTGCGGAAGGACCGCCGCCCCACGGACCATCTGGTCGGCGTGGCGCGGGTCAACGCCCATGCGCAGGTGGATCTCGATCGTCGTGTCGAACTTTGCCACCGCGGTGGCCTTCACCTTCGTGATGGCCTCCGCGGGGAGGTATTCCTTGCCAACCTCGAGCTGCTCCACGAGGGAGCGGTACCGCTTGCCATGTGCCTGGGTCATCTCGCTGGACTCCTTTCGGCCGGTGCACGGCCTACCGCATGAGGCTGCGGTCCACCTGCTGGGTCGCTACGGAACGATGTCGACGCCCATGCTGCGTGCAGTGCCCTCCACCATGCGCATCGCGGACTCGAGCGAGGTGGCGTTGAGGTCTGCCATCTTGGTCTCCGCGATCGATCGCACCTTGGCCTTGGGGAGCTTGCCCACCTTGGCCTTGTTCGGCGTGGCCGAGCCCTTCTCGAGCCCAAGCTCCTTGCGGATGAGGTCGGCCGCCGGCGGGCTCTTGACGACGAACGTATATGACCGGTCATCGAAGATGGTGACCACCGCGGGAACGACCGTGCCAGTGAGGGACGCGGTCCGTTCGTTGTATTCCTTGATGAATTGGCCCATGTTGATGCCGTGCGGGCCGAGCGCCGTACCGACGGGCGGCGCAGCGGTGGCCTTGCCGGCCTGGATCTGGACCTTGACGACCGCCTTGATCTTCTTGGCCATCTACTTCGCTCCGGCCTCGCTGGAGCGTCGCCCCAACGATCTCATTCGCGTGTCACCACTCTGGCGCGCGTGGCTCGAAGTCATCATTTCACCAACTTTTCGATCTGGAGGAAGTCGAGCTCGACCGGCGTCTCGCGGCCGAAGATCGACACGAGGACCTTGACCTTGTTGCGCTCGGGGTTCACCTCGTCGACGACGCCGTGCAGGTCGGTGAACGGCCCGTCGGTGACCCGCACAGCCTCGCCCTTCGTGAAGGGCACCTTGTACTTCGGCGCGTCGAGCTTGATCTGCCGCAGGATCGCCTTGACCTCCTGGTCCGTGAGGGGAGTCGGCTTGCTGCCCGAGCCGACGAACGAAGTGACGCCCGGGGTGTTGCGCACGACGTACCACGAGTCGTCGCCCATCACCATGTCGACGAGGACGTAGCCCGGGAACACCTTGCGCTCGACCGGATGACGCTTGCCGTTCTTGATCTCGATCTCTTCCTCGGTGGGGACGAGGACCTGGAAGATCCGGTCGCCCTGATCCATCGACGAGATGCGGTGCTCGAGATTCGTCTTGACCTTGTTCTCGTAACCGGAATAGGTGTGGATGACGTACCAGCGACGGCCGTCACCCTCCTGCTGCGGCGCTGTGGCGGGCACCGACAGGGTGGGCGCGACGACGGCGGGAGCCTCCGGGATCGGGGCGGCCGGCGGTGCGACCTCGGCAACCGCGCCGGCACGGCGGAGGACGCTCTTTGCTTCATCGCTCGAAAGCGGATCCTCGTCGGGTACCGCTGTCCCAAGGAACGCGCGCGCCGCGAGCGCAGCCGCCTCGTCCGACAGCTTCGCCGCGTCCTGCGGATCCGCGCTGTTCGGCTCGTTCGTTTCGGTGGTCATCCTGATCCCTCCCCTTTCCTACGGAGCCACGGGCTGGGGCGACGCCTGCGGCGATCCGAGGTAGCCCTCCGTGATCGTCGCCGTGAAGAAGTTGTCGAAGGCAAAGATGTAGACCGAGATGAGGGAGGAGATGACGAGCACGATGATGGTGAGCCGAGCGACCGTCTCACGGGTCGGCCAGGTCACCTTGCGCAGCTCGGCCCAGGCCTCCTGGGAGAACCGGACCGCACCGCCCTGGGGCTTTGTCGCCATCGTCTTCGTTACCTTCCTTGTCGCCTTCGCCTGGTCTGCACGGCAGGAGAGACTCGAACTCTCAACCTACGGATTTGGAGGCCGTTGCTCTGCCAATTGAGCTACTGCCGTATGAGTGGGCTCCAGCAGAGCACTGCTGCTCCCTGAGTGGGTTCCTTCCCTATCAGCGTGTCTCCCGATGCGGCGTGTGCTTCCGACAGCGCGGGCAGAACTTCGCCATCTCCAGGCGGTCTGGGTCGTTCCGACGATTTTTCGTGGTCGCATACGTCCGCGACCGGCAGGTCGAGCACGCCAGGGTCAGGATCGGACGGTTACCCTTAGCCACGCTTCAAGACCTCCCCATCGTCATGCCGTCTATTCCAGGATCTTCGTGACGACGCCCGCACCGACGGTGCGTCCACCTTCGCGGATGGCGAAGCGGAGGCCTTCCTCGATCGCGATCGGCGTGATGAGCGTGATCTCGAGGTTCGCGTTGTCACCGGGCATGACCATCTCGACCC
>SHYN01000050.1 GCA_009692785.1 Chloroflexota bacterium
GCTGATCCTTCTTGTCGCTGCGACCGTAGGCGAAGCGCGGCATGACCGCGGTGATCCGGCCGGCGCTCGCGCGCTTGAACGCGTCGAGCATGATGAGGAGCTCCATGATCGCGTCAGAGGTCCCCTGCCCGCCAAGCGATTGGACGACGAACACGTCGTGCTCGCGCGCGTTCTCCTTGATCTGCACGAAGATCTCGTCGTTCTTGAACTTGAAGACCTCGGCCTCGCCGAGCGGGATCCCGAGCTCGCGGCAGATGTCCTGCGCGAATGCCGGATGGGCATTGCCCGTGTAGACAGAAAGTCCCCGAAACACGGCCACCTCCCCGCGGTCGTCGCGATGCTGCATGGTGAGTATACGGAGCCTTTCGTTGCTCTAATCTCTCGCGGTGAGCACAGCCGTGGGGCACCGCGTTCGCTGGGTCACCGTCTGGGTCCTCATCGGCGCATGGTTCGCCGGACTCGCGTTCAAGTGGCTCGGGGATTCCTTGAATCTGGTGCTCGTCGCAGCGATCGCGCTCCTCGCCTACGAGCTGCTCGCGGAGGATCCACCCTCCTAGTCGTGGCTCGCCCGCCTGGTCGTCGCTCACCCAAGGCTCGCGGCCTAACGGCCTTGAGCTCTCTCGCCCCGACGTAGCCGTGGCTCGTTCGCCCGCCTAGTCGGTCGTCGCTCGGCCAGGCCCGCCTAACGCGGGAGGCGCACTCGACATCCGTCGAGGAAGCGGTCCCGCGGAAGCATCGCCGCATCGATCATCGCCTCGGTCCGCGCGAGGTCCGTGAGCGGGCCATGCGCGTCCGAGCCCACCGAGAATCGGACGCCCGCCGTGCGAGCCCGGACGAGGAATTCATGATGCGGGACACCATACGTCTCGTTCACCTCGATCGCGACGTCGCCCGCTAGGCACAGCGCTATGAGCCGGTGCTGCCACTCCACCGGGTAGCCGGTCTCCGGGTCGCCGAGGGCGGCCAGAGGTGTGAACGTGGGATGACCGACGATGTCGATCCCGATCTGCTCGATCCCTTCCGCGATGAGCCTGAGGTGCTGTTCCAGCACGTGGCGCTGGAGGTCCTGGTCGGCGGCAAAACGCTGGCGCTCGGGGTAGATCCCCGCACCGCGACCTTGCAGGAATGCGCCCGCGCGGTCGTACCCGATGCGCTCGCCACGCTGGTGGACCTGGTGGACCGAGCCGATCACGTAGTCGAGGGTGGAGCGGGTCAAGGGAAGGAGTCGTGGCGCAACACCAAGGTCGTACTCGATCCCCACCCGCAGCCCGAGCCGCGCCGCGTCGTCCTGGTATCGAAGCACGTCGTCATCCGACTCGAGGCTTCCGCGGTAGGGAAAGTGATCGGAGACGCCATGGCGGTGCGAGGTCGCGGTCGTGCCGCGGTCGGCGAGCGAGACGCGACCATCGGAGCGATCGGTATGGACGTGATGATCGAAGAGCGTTCTCACGGCTGCTCGTGCTTTTGCTCGTCGGGGGGATGCCCGGACCATGCAGCCTCGACCATCGTCCAGAGCACGCCGGCGACGAGGGTGTGCCCCCCGAGGAGCAGCGGGAAGGGCGCCTCGCGTGCCGCGCTCGTGAACTCGCGGAGCGGGCCTTTCGGGATCGTCTCCGCCGCGAAGAGATCGGAGGAGAGCCGGTCGGCTGCGCCGGGATGCCAGCCGAGGTGGGCGAAGAGCACGCGCGAGTCGAACAGCATGCCGTCACCGAGCTCAGCGAGGAGCGAGAAGAACGCCGTTGGTCCCGTCCGCTCGTAGAGAAAGCCAAGCGAGGTCCGCGCCGTCCCCGAAACGTCACGCCCGGCGGCCGCCATCCCCCGCTCCTCCGCGAGCATGCGCACGCGGCAGGCGGTCTGGGACTCGAGGTACGTCCACACCGGTGCGCCGACCCGCCCCGCCACGAGCAGCTCCTGCTCCGGCGTCGTCACAAGCCTCATGAGTGCGTCGATGCGCGCGCCGAGCTCACGCTCCCACGCACCCACGAGGTGGAGCGCGGCGGGGCACCTCGGATGCCGAAGGAGCACCGTCGCATCGGCCGGCGTGTCCACGTCGAGGAGCATCGCCGCCGAGCGTGGAAGCTGAACGGACGGCAAGCCCGCTTGCTGGTGCAGGAGACGCGGGAGCGGATTGTCGGTCGCGGGGAGCGCGATCGCGTCAAGCGCCGACACCGGCGTCAGGCCGACCAGGTCGGCGCTGTAGGCATTGTTCGAGAGCACGAGCGAGCGCGCGTCCTCGAGCTGCGCGCGCACCGCGCGAAGGTCCTGGGCCGTGAGGAGTGCGCCCGCGCCTGCGCCGACCACGACGAGGCGCTCGAGCGAGCGGGAGCGTGCGACGCGACGGAGCTCCTCGCCCAGGTGGAACGGCTGACGCTCGCCGGCTTCGATCTCCGCACCGGCAGCGCGAAAGGCCGCGGTCGCGTCGGGGTCGGTGGTCACGGCGATGACCGGGTCATAGCCTGCCTCGCCCGCGAGGCGCAGCACGGTCGAGCCGATCGCGATCTTGAACGCATCGAGGCGCCGCTCAACTTCACTCACGCCGACAGGTCCGAAGAACACGAGAAAGCCGGTGGTCACGACCGCGACGATATCCGCTCCACCCGCGCGAGGGCGGCAATGACCAGCGCCGTGAGCACAGCTGCGGCCGCAGCTCGCGCACCACCTGACGGCACATCCCTCAGGACCGCGAGCCACTGGGGATCGGACCACTCCCACAGGCGTGCTGGGACGAGATTCACGTTCACCGGAGCAGTGTCCCAGCGTTGATCGTAGACGAACGCGGCCGCCTGGAAGAGGAGCAGCGACCATCCGGCGGCGACGGCGAACAGGACGCGGCGGGTACGCGAGGCGAGCAGCCCTTCGCCGATGCCCCAGGCGAGCGCGGCGAAGAGGATCGGAGCGAGGTCGTCGAGGAAGCGCGGCCCGAACACGCGACCGCCCCACCACTCGGCGTACGAGGCATAGAGGAGGAGCGTCGCGAGCGCGGAGACCGAAAGCCAACGGAGGCGCTTCGCGACCTCACCGGGCCGCCGCCAGGCGAGCACGAGCGCCGCGACCGCCGCGAGCGTGTAGGGCTCATAGACGAAGAGGCCGCGGCTCGGCGACACGAGAAGCCCCATGAGCCCGACCGCAGCCAGCTCGAAGGGCTTGGCGCCGTAACCCTGCTCGAGCAGCGCACCGAACGCCGCAAAGTCGTAGACGAAGAGTGGAACAAGGCCGAGGATCACTCCGGCGACGACCCGGCGCGGATGCTCGCGGAGCAAGGCGGGGATGGCGAGCGCTGTGATCTGCCGGACGACGCTGCCCAGGCCGAGGGCCAGTCCGGCGAGGAGCGCCTCCACCTCGCCCAGCCGGCGAGGGACGAGAGTGATCCACAGTGCGGTCGCGTATGCCAGGTGGACGCCGGCATGCTGCCAAAGGGCCTGCGACGCGACGGTGCGGACACTCGTGCCCAACGTGTAGAGGAGCACGAGCCCGAAGGCCCACCGAGCGCTGACGAAGCGGCGCATGACCGACCAGAGGATGAGCGTGGCCGCGGCCTCCACGATCGCCGCGACGAAGTGGCCGACCCGCAGCAGCAGTCCGAGGTCGGTCGGCGAGGCGCCACCGAGCACGAAGGGCGCGAAGAACGGCAGCGCGATCAGCGCGATCCCGGGTGGGAAGACCGAGCAGACGCGGTCGGTCGGGCCAGGAGGCGGCGGACCGCCGATGCTGCGGGGCGGATGAATTTCGGTCGCCGGACGAGGTCCTGGAGTGCCGCATGCTCTGAAAAAGTAGGACTCACGATCGAGCAGACCGCTCCCCGGAGGACCGGTGAACTCGCCGTACTCGACGTTGCCTTCGCGCAGGATCGTCCACGAGAACAGCGCGTTCGGCACGACGTCGGGGGACCAGATGTCATTGAGATTCGCGAAGGCGAGGACAACGAGCAGCACGCCCCGCGCGGCCCAGGCCATCACTCGTCCACCGCGACAACGTAGCCGGTGACCGACCGCGCGCCGGCCGCGCGCGTGGCGGCTGCCGCAGCGCGGAGCGTCGCACCGGTCGTCGTAACGTCGTCGATGAGGGCCACGCGCAAGCCGCGGAGTGCATGACGGGTGACCGGAACGAACGCGCCGCGCAGGTTCGCCTCCCGCGCGGCGCGATCGAGCCGCACCTGCGGCGTGCCTGGGCGAACGCGCCGCAAAGCGGGAATGACCGGCAAGCCCGTGCGTTCCGCCACAGCGTCCGCCAGCAGCCGCGCCTGGTCGTAGCCGCGCGCGACGGCCCGCGCAGGGTGCAGCGCCGCGGGAACGACGGCGTCGAGCACGGCGCCGACCGCAAGGTCGGCCGCCATACGCTCCGCAACGAGCCCGCCGAGCTCCGTGGCGATGCCGCGCTCATCCCGATACTTGAGCCGGTGGATCGCATCGCGGAGAGGACCGGCATGGCTGCCGGCCGCGCGCACGACGAGGTTGCCGGCTCGCACCTGCACCGGCTCGCAGCCGTCACGGCAGGCGATGCAGAGCCATGACCCTGGCGCGTCGCATCCGGCGCAGCGCGGTGGGACGAAGAGGTCGCGGAGAGCCGCGACGATGAGGCTCATTCGTAGGAGACGTCGTCACCGACTTGCGTGCCCGACCGCGCGATCGCTCCGACAGGAAGCTCCACGACCTCGGCCGCGCGAAAGGAGGACGCGGCGAGCGTCCACGGACGCAGGCGTTCGGCCACCTTCACCACGCGCCCCGCGCGATCGACGAACACCGCATCGATCGCGAAGCGCATGAAGAGCATCGTGATGGAAGAGGTCCTGGTGATCCTGAGCCCCTCGCCGGCGCGGAGCGGTGCAGAGAACAACAGTCCCACCCCGCGTGAGAGGAGCGAATCGGCGAGGCGGCACCGGTCGGCGAGCACGGTGCCCCGGGTCGCGTTGCGGACGATCAGGCGGACTGGCAGCCGGGGCTGCCCTGCCGCAGCTGCCCCTTTAGAAGGTCCCGCAGGAGGCCATCGCCGAAAGGACCGCCGGACCGAGAATGACGATGAAGAGCGAGGGGAAGATGCAGCCGATCGTCGGCAGCATGATGAGGATCGGTGCGCGCGCCGCCTTCTGCTCGGCCCGCTGGCGGCGCTCCGTACGGAGCTGCTCAGACTGGATCCGGAGGACCTTGGACATCGAGACGCCGAGCTGGTCGGCCTGGATGATCGCCGAGATGAAGTTCTTGAACTCCTTCACATCGACGCGCTCGGTGATGCCGCGCAGAGCCTCGGCGCGGGACTTTCCCACCCGCTGCTCGCTCGCCGCGCGCCTGAACTCTTCGGAGAGCGGACCCTTGAGCTTCTCAGTGACCTTGACGATCGCGGCGTCGAACCCGAGACCCGCCTCCACCGAGATCGTCAGGAGATCCAGCGCGTCGGCGAGCGCATTGAGGATCGCCTTATTGCGACCACCCGCCTTGCTCCCAAGGTAGAGATCCGGCGCCATGAAGCCGAGCACGATCCCGACGAAGAAACCGAGGATCGACATCGTGACCTCGCCGTTCGATCGGTGATGTCATCGGCAACGAGGATGCGAATCTTATTGGTATCAGCCATGGGCTCCCGTCAGCCTAGCAGCGCTCTCCCAGCGGACCCACGCATACGACTCGCGGCCACGCCGCTCGCTGTACGTGCGCAGGGTCGCTCCGCTCCCCTGCGCTGTCAGGTGGTCACAACCTCGCGCACCAGAACGATGATCGCTCCGATGGCGAGCCCGATGCCCATTGGCATCTTCGATCCCATGAGCGGACGGAGTCGGGCGGGCACCAGCTGGAGCATCGCGGCCTGCGCGGCCGTGGGCTCCGCATCCGGAGGTGCGAGTCGGCGGCGCGCGAGGAGCATGTAGAGGAGCGCGATCACGCCACCGACGATCGCACCATAGAAGACCGCGGCGAGGAGGAACGAGACCCCTCGGAGGGCACCGACCGCCATGAGGAACTTCAGGTCACCGGCGAGCATCAGCCGCCCGGCATAGAACGGGTAGAGCACCACAAATGCGCCGACGATCGCCGCGACTCGGTCGAGCGTTCCGATCTCCCCCACAGCGCCTGGGAATGCGGCGAACGTGCCCAGCACGAGCCCTGCGAGCATCACGGGATACGTGATGACGTTCGGGATCCGGTTCCAGCGCCAGTCGCAATAGATCGTCGCCAGCGCGAGGATCCCAAGCAGCGCGTATTCGCTGAGGCGCAGTGCGTCCACAAGGCTCCCTTCCGCCGCAGCGATGCTACGACGGAGGCGGTGCTCGTCGAGGGAGGGCCGCTCGCGTTCGGTACCGCGGTACCGGTCCCGGTCAGATCGCCTCCGTGACGCCGACTGCTGAGCGCGTCTCGGGTGACCTGCGTGACCCGATCAGCGCCGGGAGCGAGCCACTCGTGCCGCGGCGTCGTGCGCCGCGTCTTCCTCGCGGTCGTCGAGCGTGGTGAGTGCGACCGCACCGTGCCGGCGCCGGAGCGCCCAGGTCAGAAGGAGATCGGCGAGCCAGGGGTTCTTCGGCAGGACCGACCCGTGGCAGTACGTGCCGATGATCGCTCCCTGCACCGCGCCCTCCGTGCGATCCTTCCCGTTGTTGCCGTGGCCGTGGGTAACGCGCGCGAGCGGGACGGCGGCCGGGCCGAGGGTGGTCAGGCCCGAGTGGTTCTCGAATCCTACGAGGGTCGCTCCGTCGCGCTCCGCGAGGAGGTCACCGACGAACCGGGTCTTCGTGGCGCGGGTCGTGACGTCGAGCACGCCGAGGCCGGGGATGACCGGTCCCGTCTGGGGGGCGTACTGGTGGCCGAGGAGCTGGTAGCCGCCGCACACCGCAAGTACCGCGGACCCGCCCGCGATGGCACTCCGGAGCGCGGCGCCGTTCGCACTCGCGAGGTCCGCGCCGACGAGGTGCTGCCCTCGATCCTGCCCGCCACCGAAGAAGTACAGGTCGGCCCACTCCGGATCGAGCGTCTCGCCCGCGGTGCAGGTGCGCACCTCCACGGCGATGTCGCGCCAGGCCGCGCGCCGTTCGAGCGTCCGCACGTTGCCGCGGTCGCCGTAGATCGACATGAGGTCGGGGTAGAGGTGCACGATCCGCAGATCCACTCTTCGCTCAGTCCTCCCAGAACCGGCCGGCGTGGCCGTCCGCCGCGAGCTCCGCTCGGATCGCCTGCATCGCGGTGTAGGTGGCAAGGATCACGAGCTCGCCGCCCACCGGGGTCGTGGCGAGCGCCGCCTGGGTCGCGGCCCGCCAGCCGGCGACGACCGTCATCCTCTCGCGAGCGAGTCCCGCGTATTTGAAGCGCAGCGCGAGATCCTCCGCCCGGAGGCCGGTTACGACCACGTGCTCCGCCTGTGCCGCGAGCCGCTCGACGTCGCAGTCCCAGATCCACGAGACATCGCGCCCGTCCGCGGCGCGGTCGCTGAGCGCCGCGAGCAGCCGCGGACGCTGACCGGTCTCAAGGAGCGCGCTCACCACCGCGTCGAAGCCGGCGGGATTCTTCACGAGCAGAAGACGCATCCGCCGGCCGAGCGCCTCGAGCCGCTCCTGCCGGCCGAAGGCCGGGCGGACCGTGGCCAGCGCACGCAGGGCGGCGGTGTCTGGAATGCCGAGTGCCCGAGACGCAGCGAGAGCAGCGAGCGCGTTGTACGCGTTGTACGTCCCGGCGAGCGGTACGCGCAGCGGCGCGGCCAGTCCGGCGACCGTCAGCGTGACCGAATCCGCGGCGAGGGCGACCCGCGTCGCCGCAACGTCGCGCGGCGGTCGCGTGAAGTCGCATGCGCCGCACCGCCAATCGCCCTCGTGCGCGAGGACGACCCGCTGGTAGGAGAGGGGGGCGTGGCAGCGGGGGCAGCGGTCCGCGTCGCTGATGGCCTGCCGCTCCGTGCCGCCGATGGCCGGGTCGTCGATGCCGAAGAACGCCACGGTCCCGCGGTGCCGGTCCGCGAGGAACGCGACGAGCGGGTCGTCCGCATTCAGGACGAGGATCGTGGACGGCGGGAGCGTGGCGATCGTGGCGCCCAGCCGACGAGCCAGGGCATCCACCTCGTGGTACCGGTCGAGCTGATCACGGAAAAGATTCGTGACCACGAGGACGCGCGGCGAGAGATCGCCCAGCACCCGCGGAACCGAGGCCTCGTCCACCTCAAAGACACCGGCGTCGCCCTGCGCCACACCACCCCAGCTCGCGTCGGCGAGGAGCGAGGCGACGATGCCGCGGTCGAGATTGGAGCCCGCGCGATTGTGAACCGGGGACCAGCCCGCCTCGCGCGCCGCCGCGGCGAGCATGCGCGCGGTCGTGGTCTTCCCGTTCGTGCCCGTGATGCAGACGACACCGTGGGCAAGCCCACGCACGAGCGTTCGAAGCAGCCGCGGCTCAAGGGTGAGCGCGACGAGTCCGGGTAGCGCGGTGGCGCCGCGGCGTGACGCCACGAGCAACACCCGGGTGAGCTTTCCGGCCCACGTTGCGAAGACTGCGCGCACCTACAGGCTCCTGGCGACCGCGACCTCGGCGAGCACCGTCTCCAGCTCCTCGACCGCGCGATCAAGCCGCAGGGTCACGGCCTTGGCGGTCTCACCGTTCATCACCGCGGCCTTGAAGGCGCCGGCGATCTCCAGGCGGGAGAGCAGCGCGACCGCGCGCCGGAGTCGCGCGATCGTGAGCGAGACCGGAAGCGTGTGCCGGAGCGTCACGACCCGTTCCTCGAGTCGCTCAAGCCGCTGACGCAGCTCGGCTTCGAGCGCGTCTCCGTCGAGCGCGGCCAGTCGATCGACCTCCGCC
>SHYN01000051.1 GCA_009692785.1 Chloroflexota bacterium
GGCGAATACGGTCCCGCAGATCGAGCCGACACTCTGCGCCGCAAGAAGCCACGACAGCTCGGTCGCTCCCGCCCCAAGGACATCGTGAGCGACCGCCGGCAGCATCTGCCCCACTGGCCGCACCGTGAACGCGGCGACGGCCGACGTGATGAGGAGCCAACGGCTGGCGGGCTCGGTCGCGACGTAGCGGAACCCCTCGCGGAGCGAGCTCGCCGCGGTGGCAACGGAACGAGGCTCGTGGGTGCCCCGATGAGGCGGGGAAGGCGGCAGGCTAAAGAGGAAGATGAGCGCGATGAGAAGGCACGCGGCGCTTGCGACCATGACGCCGCCAGGCCCGACCGGGATGATGAGGACCCCGGCGACGAGCGGACCGATGAGCCAGGAGGTATGCATCGTGCCCTGACTCAGGCTGACCGCGCTCATGAGCGCGGAGCTGGGAACGAGGCGAGAGATCATGACCTGCTGGGCGGGACCGCCAAGAGACATGCACACCCCGAGGACCACGGTGAAGGCCATGAGCGTCGCGATGGTCACGCTGCCCGAGAGCGAGAGTGCGGCGAGCACCACGGTGTTCACGGCCATGAGCGCCCGCACCGTCCAGAGCACGAGGCGACGGTCGAACCAATCCATGACGACGCCCCCGACGAGGCCCGACAACGTCGCCGGGAGTCCACGGGCGAGACCCAGGAGCCCGAGGTAAAAGGCTCCCAGCTCAGGCCGGCCCTCCTGGTTCGCGATGACCACGGCGAGCCAGCCGATCGCGAGGGTCTGCATGCCCATCCCCATAGCGCTGAACGCCTGGCCCGCCCATAACCAGCGGTAGTGCGTGTAACGAAGCGATCCGAACATGCTCACGGGGTGCCCCGACGGTACTCCGAACCGGAGATCCAGACCGCCTCCAACATGACAGTCGGGTCGTTCAGCCGCCGGGAGCGGCGGGCGTGCCCTCCACGATGTCGGGCCCAGGGCCATGACCGCCGCGAAGAGCGGCGCGGATCTCGCCGAGTTCGGCGATGCGCAGGACCGAAGCGACCCCAAGGAAGGCGAGGGCGCCGACCGACATCGCAAGGAGCGTTTGCAGGAGCAGCCCGAGCTTCGTCTCGTCGAGGTCGACCGTGACGTTCGTGATCCGAATAAAGAGGAACATCGCTCCGCCCATCACCGCCGAGGCCACCGCGAACGTCAGCGACGCGCCGCCGAGCTTCGCCAGTCGGAGCCTCGCCCGAGGGGCGAGCAGGGCGAGAAGGAGTGCCGCCTCAAGGAGCGTCGCGATCGAGTTCGCGAGCGCGAGCCCGCTGATCCCCCAGCTGGGCGCGAGAAGAACGGAGAGCGCGATGTTCACGGCGATCGTAATCACGGTGAGAACGAATGGCGTCCGGGTGTCCTTGATCGCGTAGAAGCCCCGGGCGACGATCTGCACCAGCGCGTGCCCCACGAGCCCGATGGCATAGAGCAGGAATGCCGCCGCGGTCGCCTCGCGGAGGTCCGGTCCGAAGTCCTTCCATTGAAAGAGCAGATGGACGATCGGTCGGCGCAGGACGATGAGCATGACCGCCGCGGGCAGCGTGAGGAGGAGGATCCAGCGGATCGACTGCTCCAGCGCGTCGCGCAGCTTCACCTGAAGCCCCTGCGCGGCGTACCGCGAGAGCGCGGGGAAGACCGCCGCGGAGATCGCGATGGAGAACACCCCGAGCGGGAGGAGAAGAAGCTGGAACGCGTAGGTCAGCGCTGTGAGCGAGCCCGGTGGCATGCGCGAGGCGAGGTTGAGGTCCACGAAGAAGACCACCTGGACCGCGCCGAGCGCGAGCGTACGCGGACCGGTGAGCCGCGCGATCTCGCGCACGCCAGGGTGCCCAAGGTCCAGGGCCAGCGTGTACTTCGTGCTTCGGAAGGTGAGCTCGGGGACCTGGACGAGCCACATCATGAGCGCGCCGGCAACGACCCCGTAGGCGAGCGCGCTGATCCCGAGGAACGGGGCGGCGAAGAGCGCGAACAGGACGATGACGAAGTTGTAGACGAGCGGCGCGGTCGCGCCGGAGAGGAACTGGCGGTACGAATTGAGCACGCCGGTGAAGAGCGACGACAGGCCCATGAAGATCGGGCTGAGCAGCATGATCCGGGTGAGGCGAGTCGACAGCTCGAGCTGTGCGGGTGTGAAGTCGGGCGCGAGGAGCGGCATGAGCGTCGGCGCGAAGACCCACATCACCGCGGAGAGCGCGATGAGCAGGAGGAGCATGGCGTTCATCACGCTCGAGGCGATCCGCCAGGCCTCCTTCTCGTTCTCCTTGGCGAGATAGCCGCTGAACACCGGAATGAACGCCGAGGCGAGGGCACCCGCGACGAGAAGGTTGAAGATCGTGTCGGGGATCCGGAAGGCGGCCCAGAAGGCGTCGAGGTCCCGCGGCGAGCCGCCGAACTGGGCACCGATGACCGAGAGCCGGACCCACCCGAGCACGCGGCTCGCGACGAGGGTGGCCACCATCACGATCGAGGCCTGGGCGACCGACAGCGGCACGGCCCAACACTAAACGGACCGGACGGCCCGGCCCACCGGGAGGCGAGAGGGCCGGGTGGCCGGTCGGCCGGATAACGTCATTTCGGCTATCGTTGGTCGCCTATGGCAAAGAAGAAGCGTTCCGCCCTCAAGCGCATCCGGCAGACCGTCCGCCGCACCGTGACGAAGACGCTCGGCCGCTCTGCCGCGCGTACCGCGGTGAAGACCGCACGCGCCGCGATCGTGAGCGGTGAGGACGTCGCGAAAGCCGTCTCGGCCGCGGCGAGCGCTCTCGGGAAGGCCGCGAAGCGCGGCGCGATCCACCGCAACAGCGCGGCGCGCCGACGTGGTCGGATCGCCAAAGCCGCCGCGAAGACCTCGAAGGCTACCTAGACCGCGGGAACGCCTCGCGACCCGGGTAGCGCGCAGCGGCACCCAGCTCCATCTCGATCTCCATGAGTCGGTTGTACTTTGCGACGCGCTCGCTGCGTGAAAGCGAGCCCGTCTTGATCTGCCCCGCGTTCAGCGCGACCGCCAGGTCGGCGATCGTCGTATCCTCTGTCTCGCCCGAGCGATGTGAGATCACCGTGGCGTAGCCGGACTGGTGCGCGAGCTGCACGGCCTCGATCGTTTCGGTCAGGGTCCCGATCTGATTGAGCTTGATGAGCACAGCATTTGCCGCTTTCAGCGCAACTCCTTGGCGGATCCGTTCGACGTTCGTGACGAACAGGTCGTCACCCACGAGCTGGACCGCATGCCCGAGCGACGCGGTGAGCACTTTCCAGCCCGCCCAGTCGTCCTCGGCGAGCCCGTCCTCGATCGAGACGATCGGGTAGCGCGCACACCACTCGGCGTAGCGCTTCGTCAGTGCGGCGCTGTCCAGCAGCGCGCCCTCGCGCGCGAGCGCGTACCGGCCGTCGGCGTAGAATTCGGTCGACGCCGGGTCGAGCGCGATACCGATCTGCTTCCCCGCCTCATACCCCGCGCGGCCGATCGCCTCGAGGATGAGCTCGATCGGCTCCGCGTTCGTTCGGAGGCCGGACGGCGCGAAGCCACCCTCGTCGCCAACACCCGTGACCATCCCGCGTTCGTGGAGCACGGCCTTCAGGGCATGGAAGATCTCCGAACCGGCGCGGATCGCCTCGGCGAACGTCGGCACGCCGAACGGCACCACCATGTACTCCTGCATGTCGGCGCTGTCGCTGGCATGCTTGCCACCGTTCAGGATGTTCATCATCGGCACCGGGAGCGTCCGCGCCTCGGTTCCTCCGAGCGAGCGATAGAGGGGCACGCCGGCCGCGACGCTTACGGCGCGCGCGGTGGCGAGCGACACGCCGAGCATCGCGTTCGCCCCGAGGTTCGCCTTGTTCGCGGTCCCGTCGAGATCGCGCAGGACGCGATCGACGCCGACCTGATCCGCGGCGTCCAGGCCCAGGATCGCCCTCGCGATCACCCCATCGACGTTCGCCACCGCTTTCCGCACGCCCTGGCCACGGAAGCGGGCCTTGTCGCCGTCGCGCAACTCGACCGCCTCGTGCGCGCCGGTCGACGCGCCGCTCGGCACCATCGCCGTCGCGCGCGCGCCACCGCGGAGTGCGAGGTCGACGGCTACGGTCGGATTGCCGCGGGAATCGAGGATCTCGCGCGCGCGGACGCTGGCGATGTGGGTGTCGGTCATCGGTGCCTCCCTACAGATCGGGGATCGCGGCGACGCCGGGCAACGTGCGGCCCTCGATGAGCTCGAGCGACGCGCCGCCCCCCGTCGACACATGGGTCATCTGCGCAGCGAGTCCGGCTTCCTGGATCGCCTGCACGGACTCACCACCACCGACCACCGTCGTGGCCCCGCGGGCGGTCGCCGCGGCGAGAAAGCGTGCGATGGCGCGGGTGCCCTGTGCGAACTCGGAGATCTCGAACACGCCGACCGGTCCATTCCAGAAGATCGTCTTCGCCGCGGCGATCGCGCCCGCGTAAAGCTCGAGCGTTCGCGGCCCGATGTCGACGATCGCGACGTCCGCCGGAACACCACCCGCCGCGACCACCTGGGCGCGGAGGGCGCCGGCGGCGTCCACGCTCGGTGCGACCACGACGTCCATCGGAAGGAGCACGGCCTTCGCCGCGCGCTCCGCCGCGTCCAGGAGGCGCTCGGCCGCGGGCATCTGGTCCGGCTCGGAGAGCGACCGTCCGATCGGGTGGCCCGTGGCGGCCAGGAACGTGTTGGCCATGCCACCGCCGATCGCGATCGTGTCGACGCGCTCGAGGAGCGCTTGAAGCACGGCAAGCTTGGAGGAGACCTTTGCGCCGCCGACGATGGCGAGGAACGGTCGCGCCGGCCGATAAAGGAGGGCACCGAGCACCGCCAGCTCGCGCTCGAGGAGGAGCCCGGCGTAGGCCGGGAGGATCCGCGCAACGCCCTCAGTGGAAGCGTGCGCGCGGTGCGCCGCGCCAAAGGCGTCATTCACGTACAGCTCGAACGGCGCGGCGAGCGCCTTCGCGAAGAGCGGATCGTTGCGCTCCTCCTCGGGATGGAAGCGCACGTTCTCGAGGAGGACGATCTGGCCGGGCGACAACGCGTGGACCAGCCGCGAGACCTCGTCCCCGACCGAGTCCATCGCAAGTGCGATCTCGGTCCCGACGAGCTCGGCGAGACGTCTCGCCACCGGCGCCAATGAAAGTGCCGCGTCCCGCCCCTGCGGCCGGCCGAGATGCGAGCAGAGCGCGATGCGCGCGCCCGCTGCCCGAAGCAGAGCGATCGTCGGCAGGGCGGCGCGGATCCGCGTGTCGTCCGCGACCGCGCCATCTCGAAGCGGTACGTTGAGATCGACCCGGACGAGCACCCGCTTCCCGGACGACGCGGCATCGCGAACTGAGCGCTTGCTCAATCCGTCATCGCCGCGCCGCCGCGAGCGCGAGGGGGCGGGTTCACGCCGCAGCTACCGCGCTACAGCGGACGGTGCGAGCTTCTCCGCGACGAACGCCGTGATGTCGGCGAGGCGGCAGGCATAGCCCCACTCGTTGTCGTACCACGCGATGACCTTCACCATGTTCCCAAGGACGAGCGTGTCAAGCCCGCTCACGATCGTCGAGTGCGTATCGCCCTTGAGGTCGATCGAGACGAGCGGCTCCTCGGTGTAGTCCATGATCCCCTTGAGCGCTCCCGCGGTCGCCTTCTTGAAGGCCTCGTTGACCTCGGCCACGGTCACCTCGCGCCTCAGGACCACGACGAAGTCAACGACCGAGACCGTCGAGGTCGGCACGCGGAATGCCATGCCGGTGAACCGGCCCTGGAGCTCCGGGATGACGAGCGCGACGGCTCGCGCCGCGCCGGTCGGCGCCGGGACGATATTCATCGCGGCCGCTCGCGCGTCGCGCGGGTCCGGCGCCACGACGTCAAGGACCTTCTGTGAGTTCGTGTACGAATGCACCGTTGTGAGAAAGCCCTTCTCGATGCCGAAGGTGTCATTGAGCACCTTGGCGACCGGTGCGAGACCGTTGGTCGTGCAGGAGGCGTTCGAGATGACGTGGTGCTTCGCGTTGTCGTACCGTCCCTCGTTCACGCCGAGCACGACCGTGATGTCCTCATTCTTCGCCGGCGCGGAGATGATGACCTTGCGTGCGCCCGCGTCGAGGTGCGCCTTTGCCTTCGTCCCGTCGGTGAAGAATCCGGTGGACTCGATGACGATGTCCACGCCAAGGGCCTTCCAGGGGAGCAACGCCGGGTCGCGCTGCTGCTCGACCTTGATGTGGCGTCCGCTGATGACAAGCTCGTCCGCGGTCGCCATGACCTCGCCCGCGTACTTCCCGTAGTTCGTGTCGTGCTTGAAGAGATGCGCGTTCATCTTCGTATCGGCGAGGTCGTTGATCGCGACGATCTCGAGCTTGGGATGGCGCTCGATGAGGGCCTTGAGGCACTGCCGGCCGATCCGCCCAAAGCCGTTGATGGCGACGCGCATGACGACACCTCCTGCGGACTACAGGAACCATTCTCCCCGACCCGTGACCCGGGCGTCCGCGGCAAGCGCGGCGCCCACCAGGCCGACATCGGCGCCGAGTGCCGCGGGGACCACGCGGAGCACGGCTGCCGGTCGGCCGAAGGCCCGTCCGGCGATCGCGGCGCGCATCGGCGCCAGAACGTGGGCGGGCTGGTGCTCGGCGACGGCGCCTCCCACCACGATCCGCTCCGGATTCAAGACGTTCGCGATCCCCACCACGAGCGCGCCCAGCGCCTCCTCCGCATCGCGCACCAGGCGCAGCGCCAGCGGATCGCCTGCGGCGGCGGCGGCAAAGACAGCCGCGGCGTCCGCTCGACCGGCGCGCTCCGCGAGATTTCGCCCGCCGGCGAAGGCTTCGGCGCAGCCGGGTGCGCCGCAGCCGCACACGGGCACGCCAGCATTCGATGCGAGGGCGACCGGCCAGTGACCGAGCTCGCCCGCGGTGCCGGTGGCGCCGCGGATCATGCGGCCGCCGCTCACGACGGCGCCACCCAGACCCGTGGACACGGTGAGATAGACGAAGTCGCGCGAGCCGATGGCAGCGCCCGCGAGCGCTTCGCCCACGGCGGCCATCGAGGTGTCACGGTCGACGAAGACCTCGTGATCGAACGCCGCCCCGAGCAGCGCTCCGAGGGGAAGGTCGGTGAAGCCGGTGAGGTTCGGCGCGGTGTGCACCACGCCGGTCCGGTGGTCCAACGGACCCGGCGACGAGCAGCCGATGGCGGTTAGGTCGGTGGAGCGGAGCGACGCGGAGGCGAGCGCCGCACGCCCCGAGGCGACGAGAGCTGCGACGATCTCCTCCGCGGACGTCGCCGGGGTCGTGCGGCGGTCGCGACCGACAAAGGTCACTCGGGCGTGGCGGTCAACACGGGCTACCGCGGCGCGGATGTTCGTGCCGCCAAGGTCGAGCGCGAGACAATGCGGGACGGACATCGGTGGCCGCGCTAGAACCTGGGGAGTCGTCCCAAGAGGTCAGCCGAGCCGAGGAGCCGATCGTCGGGGAGGGTCTGGCGGCGAGCGACCTGATACCCCTGCTTTGCCTTGTCCCTGCCAAAGGCGCGCTCGGCGTCGCCGTGGATCTGCGTGACGAGGAACGCGAGGTACGGGACGGCCTGGGCCTCAGGGATGAGGCCGGCATCGAGCCCTGACACCGAGAGCGCACCTTCCGCGGTCGGAATCGGACGGTCGATCGGATCAGCCTGCTCGTCCACGCGAAGCAGGAGCTTCGTGATCTTGCCCTCGACGCGCCCCTTGCCGTACCGACCGCTGTTGTACTCCTCGATGAGCGCGTTCGCGAAGGAACCGAGCTTGCCCGCGCGCGTCGTCGCGATCGTGAGCGTGGGCGTGACCGCCGTGGCCGCGGGCTCGCTCTTCCGGCCGAATCCAAAGAGCCCCCCTCGTTGCTTCGCCGGCGGAGCGACCGGCGCGGAACTCGGGGTCGGCGACGGTGCGGGGGCGGGTGGGGGTGCGGGTGCGCTGAACGGCGGAGGCACGACGGCCGGTCGGACGATCGTCGGGACCGGCAGAGCAGGAGCGGGTGAAGAGGCGAACATCCCACCGCGCGCGGCGAGGCGATCATCCACAGCGGAGTCCACGGTCGGCACGGTCGCCTCAGGCGTCCCCGCAGCGGTCGGCACGCTCCATTCCGATGGCGACGGGGAGGCCGACCACGCCAGAGGCTCCAGAGGCCCAGGAGCGGACCACGATCCGGGATCGGTCGCGGGGTGGAGGGGGACCTCGGGCGCCGGCCACGATTCGGTGCCGCCCGCGGTCGTCGACCCGTCCGCGGTCGCGGACCAGGGCTCGGCCGCATCCGCGGCCCGGGGCTCGGCCGCTGCCGCGAGCCAGGGCTCGGCCGCGTCCACGCGCGGCGGTCGGGCGGCCGGCGCAGACCATGATCCGGTCGGGGGCTCGAACCAGGACTCCGTGGGCTGGGCCGGCGACCACTCCGGGGCAGACGCGACGGCCGGCGCGGGCGGAGTCTCGGAGGCGGCGGAGCGAGCGACCGGGGGCAGTTGGCCCGCGGGCGGCTCTTCGGTGTCCACGGTGCCGGCGCGAACGAGCCCGTCGAGCAGCATCAGCGCGGCGCGAGAGCGCACGTGCAGCACGGCGGCGACGCCCGCGACATCACGCGCACCGTTCACGGCCAGCAGGGTGCGCCATTCGTCCGAGGTCAACTCGATCTTCGTGCGC
>SHYN01000052.1 GCA_009692785.1 Chloroflexota bacterium
GCGGTGCGACACGCGGGTGAGGACGTTGCCCACGGCGGCGACGCCGGAACGCGCCGACCGGGTGTGTGTGCCTGCGGCGGACACGAGCGTCGCACCGGCGTAGACGCCGTAGTAGATCTCCCGATCCACGCGCTGTGCCGTGAAGTACGTCCGAGAGACATGGCCGTAGAGGTCGATCACGTCCTCCAGTTGCGCCACGCCAAGCCGAACGACGCGGTGGGTCTGCTGTGGTCGGAACGCGGCGCGATCCACGGCCATCCGAAACATGCGATCCACCCTCTCGAACCGGTAGACCGCCTCGATCATGGGGCGTGCTGCGGACGGCGCGGCAACAACGACCCGCTGCTCGCGGATCCCCTCACGGATGAGGTCGCCGATCGCGGAGGGATCGCCCGAGGCGAAGCACGGGCGGAACGGCAGCGAGTCGACGATGAGCACGAGCGCGATCGGCTCCTCGTCGCGGCGCGCGAGCCACCAGCGCGAGCGCTCCTCACCGTCGAGGTCGGCGAGCGCGTAGGCGGAGCCGAGGCGGTCGTGCTCAAGGAACGTGCGTGCCTCATCGGCCGATGCGGCGTCGTCGATGCGAATCTCGGGCAGGAGCGGCGCCGCGGTCATCTGGGTCCTCGTCCTTCTTCTTGTCGCGCCGCTCGCCCATGCGCTCGGCGCCAACTCTGGTCAGGGACGGAAGGTACCCAGCGGGACTCCGCCGGTCGCCGAGGTGTCATCGGGTCCGTGCCCTCGACCTCAGGATGCAGTCTAGCCGGAACGTCAAAGCGGCGAGCGCCACCGCTGGAGCGGCGGCGCGCTCAGAAGCGCAGGAGGGTCGCGATCTCGTGGCCGGCACAGCGGTCACGACCGCGGAGCGCGGTGAGCTCGATGAGGAAAGCGAGGCCGACGATCTCGCCCTTGAGCCGGCGCACGAGCTCGATCGTTCCCGCCACCGTGCCGCCGGTGGCGAGGAGGTCGTCGACGATGAGGACCCGCGCACCCGGAGCGATGGCGTCGGTGTGCATCTCGAGCGTCGCGGAGCCGTACTCCAGCTCGTACGCGACGCTCACGACCTCCGCCGGGAGCTTGCCGAGCTTGCGGACGGGGACGAAGCCGACCCCGAGCGCGTACGCGATCGGTGCACCAAAGATGAAGCCGCGCGACTCCATGCCGACGACGACATCGATGGGCTTCGTCCCGATCGCCGCGATGAGCCCGTCGATCGCGGCCCTGAACAGGCGCCCGTCCTTCAGGAGGGTGGTGATGTCCTTAAAGAGGATCCCCTGCTTGGGAAAGTCGGGCACGTCGCGGATGCTCTTGGCGAGATCGCCGCTCACGGTCGCAGCGTAAGGGAAGCGGGCGGCTGGGTGTGCGAAACCAGAGGACCCCGGTCGATGATCCGACCGGGGTCCTCCCGAAGACCGAGCCGCTGGCTCCGGCACGAGGCCAGGTCAGCCCGACGGACCTATGAGCCCACCGGCGACCGCGTCCCGACACCCGTCGGGGCGAAGACCACCTTCTCCTTGGGGGTGACGTAGGCGTGAAGAAAGCCGGCGAGCGAGACGACCGCCATGACAAGGACGACGAATGGCACGTGTCCCAGCGCGAACGGCACCATGTCTCAGCGCGCACAAAGCAACGGGCGCAACAGTTGCGTGATGCGCTCGACCGACCGGTGGGTACACCGCAACCCAAGATGACCTGAGCCCACCGCGGCCCGCGACCGGTCGAAGCTAGCGGAGCGGTCCGTCTCCGGATGAGAGGGCGAGCGCCCGGGCGACATCGCCCCACCCCACGACACGTTCGATGTTCGCGTGCGCGAGATCGCGGTTCCACGGCTGGTCAAAGAGCCACACGTGGATACCCGACTCCGCGAGCGCGCGGCCGATGACCTCGTCGTCCTCGCAGAACGCCTCGAGGCCCAGCTCGTCGGCGAGCCGCACCTTGTACCGCGCCGAAGATGAGGCGTCGTATCGTCCGGGCGGATTCGACGGGTCAAAGTCCCGCCGCGGACGCAGGTGCACGGCTTTGGCGTGATCCATCAGCCCCTTCTCGCGGAGCCAGGTCTCGGTGACGTATCGCTGCTTCTCGGCTCGTGCGGTGATGTAGAACAGCTCGTGGCCGGCGCCGGCCATGCGCTCGAGGACGTTGGGTGCGTCGCCGTAGACCTCGAGCTGCGCAAAGAAGGGTCCGTCGTAGAGCCGGATCCGGAACCGGTCCTTGTCCTCTCCGCTGACCGCGGTGATGTCGCGCAGCGTGTGCCAGCCGACGTCCTCGGCCGGAAGCTGGAGCCCGAACTCCGCGGCGAACGTCCGCAGAAAAGGGACCGCGCAGACTGCGGTCACATCGTCGAGATCGACGCCGATGCGCATCAGGCCGGCCGAATCTTGGCGCTCCACGCCCCCACGCACCTCATGCGGCCAGAGTATCCAACAGCCGGGTGAGGGCGTCGCGCCAGTCGCCGCGGACGCTCAGCACGGAAAGGCGGAGCTGTCGCGGGCCGGCCTGCAGCTTTGGGAACGCTCGCAAGACGGCGGCGCGCCGCGTGGGATCGAGATCCGCGCCCAAGGTGACCCGCAGCTCCGGCCCCCTGGCGCGCACCTCGGTCGCGTGCGCGCGCGCCGCGCGGATCTTCACCTCGATGCCGTAGAGAAGGTTGCGGAGCGGATCCGGTGGCGGCCCGTATCGCTCGCGGAGCTCGTCGCGGAAGGCCGCGAGGTCGTCGAGCGTGGAGAGCCCGGCCACCCGTCGATACGTCTCCAGCTTGCGCGCACGGCTCCCGACATACTCGTCGGGGATCGCTGTCGAGAGCGCCAGATCCACGACGATCTCCGAGACCTCCTGCTTCGGCGCCACGCCGCGCTGCTCGTTGACCGCCTGCTCCAGCAGCTGCGCGTAGAGCTCAAAGCCGATCGCGGTGACGTGGCCGTGCTGCTCGGCACCGAGGAGGTTCCCAGCACCGCGGATTTCCAGATCGTGCATCGCGATCTTGAATCCGGCACCGAGCTCGCTCGCCTCGAAGACGGCCTGAAGCCGCTTGCGCGCCTGCTCGGTCAGCGCCTCCTCCTTGGTGTAGAGGAGATAGGCGTAGGCCTTGGCCGCGCTGCGCCCCACCCGGCCACGAAGCTGGTAGAGCTGGGCGAGCCCGAGGTGCGCGGCCCGGTCGATGACAATCGTGTTGACGTTCGGGATGTCCAGACCAGACTCGATGATCGTCGTGCAGAGCAGGACGTCGTGCTCGCCGCCGGCGAACTCGACCATGACCCTCTCGAGCGCACGCTCGTCCATCTGCCCATGCCCGATGACGGTCCGGGCGCGGGGCACGAGCTGCTGGATCCGGCGCTTCTCCTGCTCGATGCCCATGACGCGGTTGTGGACGTAGTAGACCTGTCCGCCACGGTCGAGCTCGCGGAGGATCGCCTCGCGGAGCACGTCGTCGCTCCGCTCGAGGACGCGGGTCTCGATGGGCTGGCGGTCCTCCGGTGGCGTCTCGATGTGGCTGATGTCCCTCACACCCGAGAGCGCCATGTGCAGGGTGCGCGGGATGGGGGTTGCGGTGAGGGAGAGGACATCGACCTCGGTGCGGAGATGCTTCATCCGCTCCTTGTGCTTGACCCCAAAGCGATGCTCCTCGTCGATGACGACGAGGCCAAGGTCACGGAAGCGCACGTCCTTCTGCAGGATGCGATGCGTTCCAACGACGATGTCCGCCTCGCCCGAGGTAAGCGCCTCGATGGTGGCGCGCTGCTCGACCGCAGTCTGGAAGCGCGAGAGCATCGCGATCCGGACCGGAAAGGTGGCGAGCCGCTCGCTGAACGTCTCAAAGTGCTGCTGGGCCAGGACCGTGGTCGGCACGAGGACCGCGACCTGCTTGCCTTCCTGGACCGCCTTGAAGGCCGCGCGGAGAGCCACCTCGGTCTTGCCATACCCGACGTCGCCGACGATGAGCCGGTCCATCGGCCGCTGGCGTTCCATGTCCTTTTTCACGTCTTCCACCGCCGTCAGCTGGTCGGGTGTTTCGGTGAAGGGGAAGGCGTTCTCCATCTCGATCTGCCACGGCGTGTCGGGACCGAACTGGTGGCCGTGGACGAGCTCGCGCTGGGCGTAGAGCGCGAGGAGCTCCTTCGCGATCTCCTCGACCGCCTTCTTCGCACGCTTCTTGGTCAGCTGCCAGTCGCGACCGCCGAGCGGCGAGAGCGCGGGCGGCGTGCCGCCGACGTACCGGGTCACCTTGATGATCTGCTCGGTCGGGAGCGAGCGGTTCCCATCGGCGAAGACGAGCTCCAGGTACTCGCGCACGACGCCGGCCACCTCACGGGTGGAGAAGCGCTCGAACCGGCCGATCCCCGACTCCTCATGGACGATGTGATCGCCGGGCCGCAGATCCTGAAGGAACGAACCGAGCGCGACCCGACGGCGGCGACGGTCCGGATGGCGCGGCTTCTTGAAGCCGAAGACCTCGGCATCCGTGAAAACGCGGAGGCCGAGCTCGGGGACGACGAAGCCCAGGGCGAGCGGCACGTGCACGAGAAGGAGTGACCCGACGGTTGGCTCCTCCGCGACGTCCTCGCGAGAGGTCGCGGCGATGCCACGCTCGGCGAGGAGCTCGGCAAGCCTTGCCGCCTGCGGTGACGCGATGACGACTGTGCTCCGACCCGCTGGCGACGGCGCGCTCCCCGCGCCCGAGTGTTCCTTCCCGCGCTGCGGTGGGGTCGTCACGCCCTGCTCAAGCGACAGCTCGCCCAGGAACGCGTCGAGCCGGCTCGCGTACGACGGCGCCGCTCCCCATCCGAGGCGGAGCGCATCCGGCCCCGGCTCGGCGCGGATCAGACCGTGCAGGGCGGCGCGGTCCTCGAGCGCGGTCCGTCCCAGGTACGCCGACGGCAGGGCGCCGACCGGCAGCCCGTGTGCCTTGAGCTCGAGACGTCGCTCGTCCGCCTGCGCCTCGTGCGCGTCCCAGGTCAGGGCGAGCTCCACGGTGTCCTCGAACACGACGGTCGCGCGCGGGCCGAGATGATCGAGGAGCGACGATGCCGCGCCGAACGATGGCGCGAACGACTCGATCCCCGGAGGGTATGAACCCTCAGCGAGGCCGATCGCGAGCGTTCGCCAAGGATCGAGCTCCGCGCTCTCCGGCAACGAGACCCAACCCGTCTGCGCGAGTGTGGCCGCCAGCACCGGCGCCCGCTCGAGCGTCACCTCGCGCGCGGGGAGGACGATCACCTCGGTGAGCGCGGCCTGCGAGCGCTGGGTCACCGGGTCGAAGGTGCGGAGCGTTTCGACCTCATCGCCGAAGAGCTCGAGCCGGACCGGCGCCTCGGCCGCGGCCGGGTAGATGTCGATGATGCCGCCACGCCGCGAGAACGTCCCCGGCTCGCTGACCTCCGCCGCGGGCTCGTAGCCCACCGCGAACAGCCACTGCGCGACCTCGTCCCAGCGGATGCGGTCGCCTGGACGAAGCATGCGTGCCGAGCCCAGCAAGAGGTCGGGCGCGATGGTGTGCTGGAGCAAGGCGCGCAGCGGAGCGACCACGGCGAGGGGCTCGCCTGCTGCGAGGCGGTGCAGTGTGGAAAGGCGCAGGTGGACCGAAGCGGCGGACGGCGCGCTCGCCTCGTAGGGCATCGCCTCGCGCTCCGGGAAGAATGCGACATGCTCCTCCCCCAGCCAGCCCGCCAGCTCCGCGTGCCAACGCCGCGCGCGATCCTCGCTTCCGGCGATGACGGCGACGGTCCGGCCGGCCGTCGCGACGAGTGCCGACCAGGCAAAGGCGCGCGCCCCGGCTCCAGCTTCGGTGACGGAGGTCGAGGTCCCGCCCGCTTCGACGCGGGTGAGGAGTGCGCGATACCGCTCGCTCCGCTCCGCGAGCGCGAGCAGACCGCCGAATCGCAAGCGGGTCGCGGTCTCAACCGCCATTGAATCGGTCCATCGCCATCCGCACGCCGTCGCGAAGGGCGACCTCGCTCGCTTCGGTCGCGCGCTGGAGCATCTCGTCGAGCAGGGTGCGCTCGTCGACAGCGAACGGGCTCAACACGTACTCCGCGAGGTCACCGATCTCGACCTTTAGATCGACGGGGCCGACGCCGAGGCGGAGGCGCGCGAACGCCTCACCCACGTGACCGACGATCGAGCGCATGCCGTTGTGCGTTCCCGACCCGCCGGATTCGCGGAGCCGGATCCTGCCGAGCGGGAGATCGATGTCGTCCGAGATCACAAGGAGCGCCTCGGGCCCGAGCCGGTAGCGGTCAAGGAGCTTCGCGACCGCGCGGCCGCTGTCGTTCATAAAGGTCTGGGGCCTCGCGACGGCGAACTTTACACCGCCGAGCGCGCCCTCCGCGATCCGCGATTCGGCGGCCTTCGTGCCGAACTCGATCCTCGCCCGCCTGGCAAGGCGTGCCGCGACCTGAAAGCCGACGTTGTGTCGGGTGGCGGCGTAGCCGTCACCCGGGTTGCCGAGCCCGACGACGATGCGATGCACAGCTGGTGGGCGGCCGCCGAACGGATTGCGCACGCGACCTCCCTGCGACGCCGAAATGCCCCGTCCGTCCCAGGGCGGGGCCACGAACGCGTCTTCGCTTGCTGTGCAGGATACGACCTCGGCGCGGCGCGGCGCGTCGAGGGCTAGCATCGCCACGAAATGCCGCCGCGCACGGTCCACCTCATCGAGGCCGGGATCGTCACCGAGCAGCGGTCCGCGGGCGCGGTCGGGGCGCCGGCGATGCTGGCGGGGGCCTTCGCGGAGCGGCTTCACCCCGAGAAGCGGGTGCGGATCCCTTTCACGCCCCGCGACCGCTGGCTCACCGCAGCGCGCGAAGCCTGCCGCACGCTCGCTGACGCCGTCTCCTCGTCACTTGCCGCGGGCGCGACGCCGGTCGTCCTTGGCGCGGAGGGCACGCTCGTCGCGGGGACGGTTTCGGGCGCGCTCTCCTGCGAGACCGACCTCGTCCTCGTCTACCTCGCGGCCCACGCGGACTACCACACGCTCGCGACCACCAAGACCCACGAGGTCTCGGGGATGGCGCTCGCCCACGTCTCCGGACATTCCGTCGCGCCCCTCCTCTGGCCGGGTGCGCGACGGATCGCGGAGGATCACGTCGTCCTCGTCGGCGCCCGCGCGACCGAGCCAGGTGAGGCAGGCAATCTCGCGCGCACGAAGATCATCCGGGTCCCATTCGACGCGGAGCACCCCGACGCCCCCGGACTCATCGCCGCGGTGCGGAAGCGCGCGGTGTGGGTGCACCTCGACCTCGACCTCCTCGACCCAACGGAGTGCCGGGCCGTCATCCGCCCCGCGGTCGCGGGTCCGCCGCTCCGCGCGATCGCCGATGTGCTGAAGGCGCTCGGGTCAGCCGCCGCGGTGCGCGGGGTCGAGGTCTGCGGACTGGATCTCACGAAGGAACCCGAAGAGAAGCTCCCGGCTGCGCTCGCTCAGCTCATCCAGGACCTGCTGAACGCCAAGGCGGTCTAGGCGATCGGCACGATCGACGACCTCACACCGAGCACCGTGCGGCTCGATCTTCCGCTCATGCCGCTCGCGCTCCTCGACGCTCTCGGCGCGGACGACCTCGAGCGGGCGGGGACGCTCGTGCCCTACCGCCTGCCGGCCGTGCTCGCCGCCGCCGACCTCGGCATCTTTCAGCTCCGCCAGGCACAGCTCGCACTTGACTCGGCGCGGTTGCCCTGGTCGATGCGCGCCATCGTCAGGCGGGACGACCCGCAGATGGTCGGCTACATCAACTTCCATGGGCCGCCGGGGGTCAACGACATTGCCGCTCCGGAAGCGGCCGAGCTCGGCTGGACCGTCTTTCCGACCGAGCGCCGGCGAGGCTACGCGACCGAGGCCGCGCGCGGGCTCATGACCTGGGCCACCGCGGCGCACGGCGTGCGCCGGTTCATCTCGAGCACAACACCCGACAACGCCGCGTCACTCCGCGTCCACGAGAAGCTGGGCTTCACCGCGACCGGGGAGATCGTCGAAGGCGAGCTCATCTTCGAGCTTCGACGTTGATCCCCGCCCGCCCCTGTGTCGCGCTGAGCAGCAGGAGCGCGACCTCCGCGGCGCGGTGCGGACCGCCGCCGACGCTCAGCGCCGCCCCGCCCCCTTCTTCTTGACCACCGGCTTCTTGACGGCGGGCTTCTTCGCCGCCGCCGCCTTCTTCGGCGCCGACGCCGCGCCGCACACGGTTTCGACGATGAGGCGGGTCACGACGTACGGGTCGCAGTTCGCGTTCGGGCGACGGTCCTCGATGTAGCCCTTGCCATCCCTGGCGACCTGCCACGG
>SHYN01000053.1 GCA_009692785.1 Chloroflexota bacterium
TCCGGCTCCTGCGGCTCGAACGACACGCCGAACCCGCAGTGCGGAAGGCCAAGGTCGGCGAGCTCCCGCTCGACCGCGGTCGACAGGGCCTTGGCCACCTTCGCACGCGCCTCGTGGAGTCGACCGGCGACGTCGGCCAGTCCCGTGCGCGCCGCGGCCTCCTCGGCGTCAAGACGTGCGAGTCGCTCCTCCGAGGCCCGCAGCGACTCCAGCTCCGCAGACGCCCGCGCACCGTAGGCGGTGACCTCGTCGAGCGTGCCGCCGTATTTCCGGCGAAGCTCGCCGAGCAGCAGGTCTCGTGCGTCGAGGGCGGCGAGCGTCGCCGGAGCGCCCTCGATCCCCTCCGCGTAGCTGCGCACCTCGGAGCCGATGTCGGCCGTCTCCTCGACCTGCGCCACAAGGCGCGCGGCGAGGACAGCGAGCCGCTCGTCGAGTAGTGCCGCCGCCTGAAGGTCGCGTGCCGCAAGCGCCAGGCGATCGCGCGCCCCCGATGGCTCGCCCACCAGGAGCTCGTGCACCGTGGCGGCTGAGGCACGGAGGCGCTCCGCGGACCGGGCGACCGCCAGCTCGCGGCGCAGCCGCTCGTCTTCACCGGCCACGAGGTGCGCATCGTCGATCTCTGTCGTTTCATGCGCGAGGAGCGCGGCTCGACGTGCACGGTCGCGCGGATCGCCGCCGAGTCCCTCGCGCTCGCGCCGGAGGGCCGCGAGCGCGCCCGCACGCTCCGCGGTCCGCGCGCGGAGGGCCGCATTCTGGCCGTAGGAATCGAGGAGGTCGCGCTGGACGGCGGGGCGGGCAAGTCGCGACTGCTCGTTCTGGCCGTGCACGAGCGCGAGCAGGTCGCCGATCTCGGCGAGTACCGAGAGCGGCACGCTCTTTCGATTGACGCGCGCCGGAGCGCGGCCGGCCGCGACCTCGCGGCTCAGCACGAGCACATCGTCGTCCTGACCGCCGAGGTCGCGTTCACCCAGGAGCGTCGCCAGCGCTCCGGTGACCGGCGCGAACGTCGCATCGACCTGCGCCTTCTCCGCGCCTTCACGAATGGCCCCCGCACCAACACGACCGCCGGTCGCGGCGAGGAGCGCGTCGACGAGCATCGACTTCCCGGCTCCGGTCTCGCCGGTCAGGACCGTGAGGCCCGACTCGAACTCGAGTTCGAGGGTTGAAACGAGAGCGAGGTCCCTGACCGCCAGCGCCGTGAGGTGCGCTGCGATGCGATCGGGGACCTCGCTCTTCGAACCGCGGTGCGGGATTACTTGGCCGCGGACTTCTTTGCCGGGAGTACGGCGTCCTTGGCTTCCTTCGCGATCACGAACTTCAGGACACGCTTGGCCGGGATCTGGATCTGCGCACCGGTCGCGGGGTTGCGTCCGACGCGTGCCTTGCGGTCGCGCAGCACGAGCTTGCCCAGACCAGGGACCTTGAATCCGTTGCGCGCTTCCTTGTGCGCGAGCATCGCGAGCTCATCGAGGAAGTTCGCCACGTCCTTCTTGCTCAGGCCTGTCTTCGCCGCCAGCTGGGTCAGGGTCTCGGACTTCGTCATCGTCGCCATATACCTTGGTCCTCCCATCGCCCTCGTCGGGCGTTCTTTTTCCTACGCCGCGCATTGTCACACTACTAGGCGCATCATGGCAGCGCTGTGCCGCTCACCTTGGCCGACGACCCGCCTGACCGCCTCGCCTGGATCGCCGAGACGATCCGGCTCCTGGCGTCCGGGACGGCCGAGGGCCGGGCGAGCCTCCTCCGGCGCCTGGGCCGGGCGACCGAGGCGGAGCTCTTGGCCGGGACGGTCGACGACTGGGGCCTCGGCCAGATCGCGACGCACCTCCTGGTCGTCGAACGAGCGGTCGCCCTCATCGCGCTCCGACTGGCCCGCGGGGAGGGTGCCGGGGCCACCGGCCAGCCCCGTCCGGGGCCGGGCGAGGCCACCCGGGAGTCCGTCAGGGCCCTCGCCGACAAGGCGGAGCAGGCGATCCTGCGGCTTGGGCGGGAGTTTCCGACCGCGCCGGACACCCGGGCGACGGCGACCCACCCCTACTATGGCGAGCTGAACTGCTTCGGCTGGCTTCTGCTCCTGCCAAACCACTACCGCGCCCACCTCGCCGCCCTCGACGCCGGCGAGCTCAGCGTGCTCTGAGGAGGGGTCCCGATGGACGAGCCGGCGGGCCCACGCGCGCTCGAGGCTCTGGCGACCGAGGACCGACGCTTTCCGCCTCCCGCGGGCTTCGCCGATCGGGCCGTGGTCTCCGACCCAGGCATCTACGACCGGGCGGAGCGGGATCTCGAGGGGTTCTGGGCGGAGCAGGCCCGGACCCTCCAATGGCGGAAGCCCTTCACAAAGGTCCTCGAGTGGGATCTGCCCTACGCGAAGTGGTTCGCGGACGGGGAGCTGAACGTCGCGGAGAACTGCCTCGACCGCCACGTCCTGGCGGGTCACGGCGACCGCGTCGCCTTCCACTGGGAGGGCGAGCCGGGGGACAGCCGGCGGATCACCTACCGGGAGCTCCAGGACCTCACGAACCGCTGCGCGAACGCGCTCAAGGCGCTCGGCGTCCGCACCGGCGACCGCGTCGCGATCTACCTGCCGATGATCCCGGAGCTCCCGGCCGCGATGCTCGCCTGCGCGCGGATCGGGGCCCCGTTCACCGTCGTGTTCGCCGGATTCTCCGCCGAAGCGCTCGCGAGCCGCATCGACGACTCCGAGGCGAAGCTCCTTATCACCGCCGACGGTGGCTACCGCAAGGGCGGCATCGTGCCGCTCAAGAAGAACGCCGACGACGCCGCGGCCCGCGCGAGGACGATCGAGCATCTCCTCGTCGTGCGCCGGACCAAGCAGGCGGTCCCCTGGACCGAAGGACGCGACGTCTGGTGGCACGAGCTCGTCGATGCACAGAGCCCGGAGTGCCCCGCCGAGTCGCTCCCCGCCGAGCACATGCTCTACCTGCTCTACACCAGTGGCACCACCGCCACGCCGAAGGGCATCGTGCACACGACCGGCGGGTATCTCACCGGCGTCGCCACGACGCACCGCACCATCTTCGATCTTCGGGCCGGCGACGTCTACTGGTGCGCCGCCGATATCGGGTGGGTGACCGGCCATTCGTACATCGTCTTCGGACCGCTCGCGAACGGGGCGACGAGCGTCTTGTACGAGGGGACGCCGGACTTCCCCGACAAGGACCGCTGGTGGCAGGTCATCGAGAAGTACAAGGTCTCGATCCTCTACTGCGCCCCGACCGCGATCCGCACCTTCATGAAATGGGGCGCCGAGCATGTGGCGAAGCACGACCTCGGCAGCCTCCGGCTGCTCGGCTCGGTGGGGGAGCCGATCAATCCCGAGGCCTGGCTCTGGTACCGCAAGACGATCGGGGGTGGCCGCTGCCCGATCGTCGACACCTGGTGGATGACGGAGACCGGCATGATCCTCATCACGCCGCTTCCCGGCCTCGTCACGACGAAACCTGGGAGCGCGACATTCCCGTTCCCAGGGGTGAAGGTCGACGTCGTCGATGAGAGCGGCGCGAGTGTGCCGCTCGGCGGGGCTGGGTATCTCGTCATCGAGCGCCCCTGGCCCGCGATGCTGCGGGGCATCTATAAGGACGACCGGCGGTACCGCGAGACGTATTGGAGCCGCTTCCCCGGCCGCTTCTTCGCGGGCGACGGCGCCAAGCGCGATGCCGAGGGCTACCTGTGGCTCATGGGCCGCGTCGACGACGTCATGAAGATCTCCGGCCACCGGATCTCCACGACGGAGGTGGAATCCGCGCTTGTCTCACATCCGCGTGTCGCGGAGGCCGCCGTCATCGGCCGCGAGGACCTGATCACCGGCCAGGCCATCTTCGCCTTTGTCACGCTCCGCTCCGGGAACGAGGGGTCCGCGGCACTGTCTCTGGAGCTCCGCGAGCACGTCGCGAGGAGCATCGGCGCGATCGCCCGACCCAAGACCATCATGTTCACGCCCGACCTGCCAAAGACGCGGTCCGGAAAGATCATGCGGCGGCTGCTCCGGGATATCGCGAACGGCGTGGCGCTCGGTGACACGACGACGCTCGCCGACGCGTCGGTCGTCGAGATGATCCGCAGCGCGAGCGGCTCCGGGAGCGAGGACTGATCAGCGATACCAGGAGCGAAAAGGACCGACCAGCGGCAGGGACCGCTCAGCGACAGGACCGCTCAGCGGCAGGGACCGACCAGGGCAGGGACCGAGGAGCGACCGATCAGCGCGCACTGAGCCCCGAACAGTCCGATCGGCGGAACGGTCCGATCAGAGCGCGAGCCGCAGCAGTGCCACGGCGACAACGCCGCCGAGAACTCCGGCCAGCAGGTTGCGGCGCCAGCGGACGATGACGAGCGCGACGATCGCGCCGACCGGCTCCGGGCCCATGGTTGGCACGCCGTTCGGGAGCACGATTGCCGGCCCGGTGAGCGCGGCAATGATCGCGATCGGCAGCGCGTCGAGGTAGCGCGTGACCGCCGCGGGAGCCGGACGCCGGAGCGTCATGACGAGCGGCGCGAGCCGGACGAGATAGGTCGCGAGCCCCGCCCCGCCGATCGCGAGCCAGATACTCACGGCCGCGCTCGCGGCAGGACGAACGTCGCGAGCGGTGCGAGCGCCCCCGCGCCGATGACGGCGACGACCGACGCTCCCGACAGGGCAAGCGCGGCGGACGCGCCGGCGGCGATAAGCGCGATCGCGACGTCGGTCCGCCCGCGAACCGCGAGCGCGACGATCGAGAGGAACGACGCGGTGATCGCGAAGTCGACGCCGAGACGGCGCGGCTCGGCGATCCGGTCGCTCACCAGCGCCCCGGCCACCGTGGCGAGGTTCCATGCGAGCCAGAGCGCCGTGCCGAACACCGCGTACGAGGTGACGGTCCCGCGGCCGCGGCGGTACCAGCCCACGCCCATCGCAAACGCCTCGTCGGTGAGGATGTAGGCGAGGCCGAGGCGCTCGGCGAAGGATCGTGCGGCGAATCGCGGCCGGAGCGCGGTCGCCATGAGGAGGTGGCGGAGATTGATGAGGAACGCCGCGAGGATGACCGCCGGCACCGCCGCGCCGTTCCGCAGCAGCTCGACCGCCACGAACTGGGACGCCCCGGCGAAGATGACGAGGCTCATCCCGGAGATCTCCGTGAGCTCGAGGCCGGACTGCCGCGCGGTAACACCGAACGTCGTGCCGACGACCGCCGTGGTGAGAAGGATCGGCCAGCCCTCGACGAGCGCGAGCCGTGCCGCTGCGTTCATCCGTCGTCCAGCCTAGCCAAGTCCGGCAGTGAACCGCCACCGTCCGGCACTTCTAGACTGCGGGTGATGCGCTCTCTCTGGTCCCTTGCCGCCACGGTGCTCATCGTTGCAGCGTGCGGCACGCCGGCCCCCGCCACCTCGGCCTCGCAAGCGTTGCCGCTCGGCGCCGTGGCTCCCGACGCCGCGGCCGCTGCCCCGGGCGCCCCCGCTGCTCCGGCCGTCCCAGCGGTGGCCCCGCTCCCGGCGTACCTCGCGACGACATTGACGGATGTGCGCTCCGGCGCGCGCTTCACGCTCGGTGACTTCAGGGGGAAGGTCACCATCGTCGAGGGGATGGCCGTCTGGTGAACGGGTTGCCTCGGACAACAGTTGGTTGTCAAAGACGCCCTGGCCAGCCTCGGTGGTGACGTGCAGATGATCTCGCTGGATGTCGACTCGAGCGAGAACGCCGCGGAGCTCCGCAGCTTTGCTGACCGGAACGGCTTTGCCTGGAAGTTCGCCCTCGCGCCCCGCGAGATGCTCACGGCGCTCCAGCAGGCCTACGGCGCGCAGTTCCTGTCGCCGACCGCCGAGCCGATGTTCTTTGTGAGCCCCGCGCTGCGGCCGAGCCGGGGTTCCTTTGGCCGGCGCGACGCCGGAACGATGCGCTCACTCGTCGCCGCGAACCGCACCTAGCGCGGTGTTCGGCGAGCTGATCCCCGCCTTCTCCCTCGGTCTGCTCGCGACCCTTTCGCCGTGTGCCCTGCCGCTCTACCCGGGATTCCTCGCCTACCTGGCGGCGGGCGGCGCAGCGGGCACGCGGCCCTCGCGCCTTGCGCGCTGGCTCGGCCTGGTCGTGCTCGCGGGCGTTCTCACCTCCATGCTCGCGCTGGGCGCCCTCGTCGTCGCGCTGGGGATCGCCCTCGGCGCGGTCCTCACCGTCATTGCACCCCTTGCCGATCTCGCCGTCGTCGGGCTTGGTGTGGCGCTGCTCCTGGGGGCCAACCCCTTCACGCGGCTGCCGATGCTCGCCGCCGGCGGGCGCGGAGGTCCGGTGCGCTCGGCGTTCGTGTACGGCCTGCTGTATGGGCCGATCACCCTTCCCTGCTCCGGTGCCCTCGTCGTGAGCATCTTCTCGCTGTCACTAGCGCTCGACTCGCTCACGCAGCGCATGGTGTTCTTTCTCGTGTTCGGTCTCGGTCTGGGACTGCCGCTGCTCGTGCTCTCGTTCCTCGCGCAGTCCCGCTCCGCGGCGCTGCTCCGCGCCTTCACGGACCACGCGGGCGTCGTCGCCCGTGTTGCCGGCGCGATGCTCGTCGCCGTCGGGGTCATCGACTTTGTTGACAAGCTCCCCGCGCTCCGGATCTATCTGGGTGCCTAGCGTGCGACGTCTGGCGGATCACCACGCCGACCCGCTCGGTCATCTTGTGGGGTTCTTTTCGATGGCACTCCCGCGCTTTCGCGACGGCTGCTTCCTTTACGTGAGCGACCGCGGTCTTGCCCACCTCCTGCTCACCCGACGCGGCTTCGCCGCGATCACGCTCGGCCACGTCATCGTCGCCGCCCGCGAGCCCGACGACGCGATCTGGCGGCACGAGCTTCGCCACGTGCGGCAGTACGATCGCCTCGGCCTCGCCTTCCTCCCCGTGTACCTCCGCCTTCAGGCGAAGCATGGCTACACGAGGAATCCGCTCGAACGAGAGGCGGCGGGAGCGATTAGCCTCTTCCCTGATGAGTAGCGCGAGCGACGCGCCGTTCGACATCGCGATCCTCGGCGGCGGACCCGGCGGGTATGTGGCGGCGCTCCACGCCGCCGCGAGGGGCGCGCGGGTCGCGCTCGTCGAGCGGGACCGCGTCGGCGGGACCTGCGTGAACGTCGGCTGCATCCCGTCCAAGGCGCTTCTCGACACGAGTCACGCCTTCCATTTCCTGACGCACGACGCCGCCTCGCACGGCATCGTCGTCCAGGGTGCCACCTTCGATCTCGCAAAAGCGGTGGCGCGGAAGGACGCGGTCGTGTCGCGGCTGGTGGGAGGCATCGAGCAGCTCCTGCGCGCCCGCACAGTGGAGCTCATTCGCGGCGACGGCGTGCTCGTCGCGGCGAACGAGATCGCGGTCACCGCCGCCGGCGCGGCGGCGCGGTCGGTGAAGGCGAGGGCTGTGGTCGTTGCGACAGGGTCAAAGGTCGGGCTGCCACCGATCCGCGGACTCGCGGAGTCGAGGCCGCTCGATAACGTGACGGCCCTCGCGCGCAGCACGGTGCCGGCGCGGCTCATCGTCATCGGTGGCGGCGTCATCGGCATGGAGCTCGGCACCTTCTTCGCGGAGATCGGCAGTCAGGTCACCGTCCTCGAGATGCTCCCGCAACCACTGGCCTTCGTGGACGGCGAGCTGCTGCGAACGCTGCTTCGCGCGCTCGAGGCCAAGGGCCTGAAGGTCGTCGCCAACGCCAGGGTCACCGAGGTGCGGCGCTCCGGCCCCACCGTGACCGTGACGGCCGAGGTCGGCGGCGCCGTGCGGACCTTTGAGGGCGACGAGGTCCTTCTGGGTGCGGGCCGCGTCGCAAACCTTTCGGGTGTCGAGAATGCGGGTCTCGCGACGAACCGCCTCGGCGTCACGGTGGACGACCGGATGCGGACGAGCGTCGCCGGGGTCTGGGCGATCGGCGACTGCATCGGCGACCCGCGCTCGCCGAAGCTCGCGCACGTCGCCGAAGCGCACGGCGAGGTGGCGGCGGCCGTGATCCTCGGCGAGAACGTGGCGATGGACTACAGCGCGGTGCCGAACGTCGTCTACACCCATCCCGAGGTCGCGCAGGTCGGGCTCACCGAGGCCGAGGCGAAGGGGAAGCATCCCGGAATGAGGGTCTCGCGCTTCCCGTTCGCCGCCAGCGGGCGTGCGCTCGCCCTCGGCGAGAGCGCCGGGCTCGTGAAGCTCGTGACCGATGGGGGCGGCCGCATCCTCGGCGTGCAGATCGTTGGCCCGCAGGCGAGCGAGCTCATCG
>SHYN01000054.1 GCA_009692785.1 Chloroflexota bacterium
TCGTTGAGCGTGGGGTACGGCTGGATGAGGATCTTGCGGAACGTCCCCGAGCGAAGCTGCGACACCACGGCCTTGAGCTGCTTCTCGTCGTCCGGGGTGAGCCCGTTGTACGAGACGACGATGCCGCCGTGCTCGAGGTTGTGGACGGTCCGCTCGTTGGGTTGCTGCCTGTCGTAGCTGCCCCAGGCCGCGGGGGTGTCCCAGTGGTCGCCGGAGGTCGGCGGGGTGGTCCCGTAGGAGACGGTCTTGTCGTTCGCCACGTGACCGCGCCCCTCGTCCTTCTGCTTCACGCCGACGACCTGCCCGGCGGGATTGAAGCGCGCGTCGTTCGGATCGAGCTTCGGCGGACCCGGATCGAACGCGCCTGAGGCGCGAAGTCCGAGGACCGCCGCGAAAATGAGGACGGCCACGATGACGGGACGCACGAAGGCGTTCCCGATGCGCGGGCCGGGCCGGGCCGGGCCGGCCGACCGGCGTCCCTTTGCCGTCCGGCGCTCCTTGGCACGTCGATCGCGTCGCAGATCAAGGGTCACCGCACCAGAATACCTAGACTCGACCACATGAGCTCGGTCCGCGTGCGATTCGCTCCTTCCCCCACCGGCTCGCTCCACATTGGGAGCGTGCGCACGACGCTCTACAACTACCTCTTTGCCAAGCAGAACCAGGGGGCGCTCGTCCTCCGGGTCGAGGACACCGACCAGGAACGGCTCGTGGCGGGGGCGCTCGACAGCATCTACGACGGGCTCCGCTGGGTCGGGATCACCTGGGACGAGGGCCCGCGAGAGGGCGGCGCCTTTGGCCCGTACGTCCAGTCGGAGCGACTACCCCTGTACCAGGCCCATGCCGCGCAGCTCGTCCAGGGCGGCGCGGCCTACCCGTGCTTCTGCAGCAAGGAGCGGCTCGCGAGCATGCGCCAGCAGCAGCAGGCGCGCGGGGAGATCACCCACTACGACCGCCACTGCCGCTCGCTCGAGCCCGCGCGCGCGGCCGAGCGGGTCGCCACCGGCGAGGCGCACGTGATCCGCCTTCGGGTCCCGGAGGAGGGGATCGTCGCGATCGACGATCTTGTGTTCGGGCGCGTCGAGTGGCCGCTCCGCGCGATCGAGGATCAGGTGCTCCTGAAGAGCGACGGCTTCCCCACGTACCAGCTCGCGGTGGTCATCGACGACCACCTCATGAAGATCAGTCACGTCTTCCGCGGTGAGGAGTGGCTGCCCTCCACCCCCAAGCACCTCCTCGTGTACGAGGCGTTCGGCTGGGACGTCCCGCCGCACGCCCACCTGCCGAACGTGCTCGGTGCGGACGGAAAGAAGCTCTCGAAGCGGCACGGCGCAACGTTCGTGGAGGAGTTCCGCGCGCAGGGCTACCTCCCCGAGGCCCTCATCAACTACCTGGCGCTCGTCGGCTGGTCGCCGGGCACCGAGGAAGAGGTTTTCGACATCGCGCGGCTCATCCAGATCTGGCGCATGGATCAGGTGCAGCGCGCGGGCGGCAGGTGGGACCGCGACCGGCTCGACCACTTCAACGGGATCACGATCCGTGCGCTCGCGCACGACGAGCTCGTGCGCCGCATCGCCGAGTACGTACCGGCCTCGTGGGACCGGTCGCTGCTACGTGCCGCGGCACCGCTGATCCAGGAACGGATGCGCACCCTGGGCGATGCGCACGACCTGCTCGCGTTCCTCTTCAGCGACGAGCTGACCTATGACCCGGCGCTGCTCGTGCCGAAGAAACGGGAGCGCGCCGAGACCGCCACTGCGCTCGCGCGCGCGACCGTCGTCGTGCGCTACGCCGATCCCTTCGAGGCCGGCACGCTCGAGCGCGGGATCCGGGGCGTCGCCGACGAGCTGGGCTGGAAGGCGGGCGACCTCTTCATGGCCATCCGGGTGGCGGTCACCGGCCGAACGGTGACCCCGCCGCTCACCGAGTCACTCGTGCTGCTCGGTCGCGACCGCACGATCCCGCGGCTCGAGAGAGCGGCCAACCTCCTGGAGGTCTGACCTCGGTCTGACCTCCAGGGAGGCTTGACGTAAGGAGCCACACTAGCCCGAGTAGAGAACGCGTGGGAGGTACATCCATGGCCACACTCGCCACCGAGATCGCGGTCACGACCACGAACCGTGCGGGTCAGCTCGCCGCGCTCAGCGCCGCGCTCGGCGAGGCCGGTGTCAATATCGCCTCGCTCACGGCGCACGCCGCGGGCCGCACCGGCACGATCCGCCTGCTCTTCGCGCAGAAGGACGTGACGCGGGCGCGCCACGCCATCACGAAGGCTGGCTTCAAGGTGCGAAAGTCCGACGTGCGCAAGGTCGTCCTCGTGTCGATCGGACACAAGCCGGGCACGCTCGCCCGCCTCACCGGGCGCCTGGCGAAGGCGGGGCTGAACCTGGATTCGCTGTACGGCGCAGGCGGCACGCGGAAACGTGTGACGGTCGCGATCGGTGTCGGGAAGAACGCCGCGAAGGCGAAGCGCGCGCTGAAGTGATCGCGGGGTCGTGGCGAAGACCGTCAGCGCGAATTCGCCACGGCCTTCTTCTCGGCAAGCGAGCGAACGACGTCGTCGGCGGTGATACCCAGCTCCGTGGCGAGCACGACGAGCGAGTAGACGAGGTCGGTGTATTCGCTGAGCGCGCGCTCGGTGCTCTCGGCGACCGCGGCGAGCGCCAGCTCGAGCGCCTCCTCACCCACCTTCTGCGCGATGGCGCCCCGACCCTTCCTGAACAACTCCGCGGTGTACGACCCAGCCGGCAGGTCGCGTTTGCGTTCGGCGAGGAGTGCCGCGAGCTCGCTCAAGGTACGAGCGAGGGGTGCAGTGCCGTCCGAACCCCAGCAGGTCGAGGCACCGGTGTGGCAGACCGGACCCTTCGGGTGTGCCTGAATGAGAAGCGCATCGCCATCGCAGTCAGCGGCGAGCGACACGAGGTGGAGCGTGTTGCCGCTCGTGGCGCCCTTCCGCCAGAGCTCGCCGCGCGATCGCGAGTGAAAGTGCACCTCGCCGGTGCGCTCGGTCTGGTCGATCGCCTCGCCGTCCATCCAGGCGAGCATGAGCACGCTGCCGGTCGCGGCGTCCTGCACGATCGCGGGAATGAGGCCCGTGGCGGCGTCGAACCGCAATGCTCCACGGTCGAGAGGTGCTCTCTTCATGTCGTCGCCCCTTCTAATGGCCGCTCCGGCGGGCGCACTGGCACCCCCGCCGCAGCGAGCGCACGCTTGATCTCCGCGATGCCATGCTCGCCGTAATGGAAGATGCTCGCCGCAAGCCCCGCCGCGGCACCGGTCTCGCGGAATAACCTGACGAAGTCCGACGCCGCGGACGCGCCGCCCGAGGCGATGACCGGCACGCTCACCGCGAGCGCGACCGCGCCGGTCAGGGCGACGTCAAAGCCAAGCTTGGTGCCGTCGTGGTCGATGCTGTTCAGAAGGATCTCGCCCGCGCCCCGCTCGGCGCCCTCGCAGGCCCAGGCGATGACGTCCCTGCCCGTGGGGACCCGACCGCCGTCGATGACCACCTCCCAGCCCGACGCGCTCTTCCGCGCATCGATGGAGAGGACACAGGCCTGCGAGCCGTACCGAGAGGCGATCTCCGTGATGATCGCCGCATTCCGCACGGCGCCGCTGTTCACCGCGACCTTGTCGGCTCCGACGCGAAGGATCTCGCCGGCCAGGTCGGCGCTGTCGATCCCACCGCCTACGGTGAACGGGATGAAAAGCTGGTCGGCCACGCGCGACGCGAACTCGACCATCGTGCGGCGCCGCTCGTGCGAGGCGTTGATGTCCAGGAAGACGAGCTCGTCCGCACCCTCACGGTCGTAGCGACGCGCCATCTCGATCGCATCACCCACGTCCCTGGTGTCGACGAAGCGGACGCTCTTCACGACCGTGCCGTTGCGGACGTCCAGGCACGGGATGATCCGCTTGGAGAGGGTCATGATTCCTCGCTCGCCCAAAGGCTCGCGGCCTGCGGCCTCAAGCTCGCTCGTCCCGGCAGAGCCGGGACTCGTTCGCCCACCCATCGCTCGCCTGTCATCATGCTGAAACGGCCCGCGCCGCGGCGATGGCCTCGCGCAGGGTGAACCGGCGACGGTAGAGCGCGCGGCCGATGACGACCCCGCGCACGCCGCGAGGCTCCAGACCGGCGAGCCCGCGAATGTCCTCGAGCGACGCCACGCCGCCGGAGTGGATGACGTTGCCCCCAAAGGCGCTCGCGATCTCCGCCGTGGCGCCGAGGTCCACACCCTCGAGCCTTCCCTCGAGATCGATATTCGTGAAGATCACCGTCGCCACGCCTGCCGCGGCAAGACGCCGCGCAAGGTCCGTCGCGTGGAGAGCCGTCGTCTCGGTCCAGCCCTGGGTCGCGACGAGCCCTCCGCGAGCGTCGAGGGCGACCGCGAGCGCCTCGGCATGACGATCCACCAGACGGAGCAGCAGGTCCGGATCGCGGACCGCGGCGGTGCCCACGACGATGCGCGAGGCGCCCGCCGCCACGAACGCGTCGGCGGTCGCGAGATCGCGGATGCCACCGCTTGCCTGGATCTTGACGTTCGTGTTCATGGCGATGGCGCCGAAGTGAGCGAGGTTTGCGGGAACGCCCGTCTTCGCGCCGTCCAGATCGACGACGTGGAGCCACTCCGCGCCCCCCGCAACGAGCCACTTCGCCGCTTCCAGCGGGGATGGCGCGACATCCTCGACGGTCGCGAAGTCGCCCATCGTCATCCGGACGCAGCGGCCCGCAAGGATATCGATGGAGGGATAGACGATCACGCCGCGGCCGCGACCCGTGTCGCGCGCACGAACGCGCGGAGCAGGCGCAGACCGTTCGCGCCCGATTTTTCGGGGTGGAACTGGACGCCGAGGATCCCCTCGCTCCCCGCCACCGCGCACCGCGCGCCGCCATACTCGACGGTCGCCAGCACATTCGTCTCGGCGACCGGCACGTACGAGTGGACGAAATAGAAGTGATCGCCGTCCCGCGTTTCCGCGAGCCAGGGGTGCGCGCCGCTGAGGTGGAGGGCGTTCCAACCGATCTGCGGAACGCGAAGATCCGCCGACGACCGCATCTGCACGACCATCCCCGGCAGGAAACCAAGACCCGGCGCGCCGGCATCCTCCTCGCTTCCGGCAAAGAGCATCTGCATCCCCACGCAGATCCCGAGCAGCGGCACACCACACGCGCGCGCCGTGCGCAGCGGCTCCGCCAGCCCAAAGCGGTGGAACTCGCGGCTGCAATGCCCAAAGTTCCCCACGCCGGGAAGGACGATGGCGTCTGCCGACGCGAGGAGCGCGGGCTCGCGCGTGAGCACTGCCTCGCCGCCCACGGCCGCAAGGGCCTTCTGCACGCTCGCGAGATTCCCGACCCCGTAGTCGACGATGGCGATCACCGCGCCGGCCCGCCCCGACGCGGGAGCTTGACCCGCAGCCAACCGCCCACGAGGGCGAGTGGGATCGTGATCGCCAGGCCGACGGCCTCATAGGCAAAGGGCACCGTCGAGGGCGCAGAGAACGCGCTCAGGAAGCCGATCATCGAGGAGAGGGCTCCGACCGCGAACGCGTTCGGGATCTCGCGTTCGGGCGCAAGATGCGCGGCGAAGAATCCGCCGACGACCGTCCAGAGCGCTCCCAGCACCTGCACCGCAGGGGCTGCGGTCAGGAAGGCGGTCTGCTGGTCTTCACTCAGCCCCGCGAGGCCCGGCGTAAAGGCGAAGATCGCGAAGACCGTGAGCCACGTCCCGACCGTGTCGAGCAGAAAGCCCGCACTCACGGCGGACGGACGGAGGTCGTTCACCCATCAACTCTAGTTGCGGACCCCGGCGCGGGGACCGGGTGCGCGCGGGTGCCGGCGGCTACGGAGCCCCGGAGGGCCGCACCGTCGGGGGCGCGGGCTGGGCTGGCGGGTTCGGCCGGAGAGGCGGTCGGACGCGCGGCGCGCCGGGGGCGGTCGGCGGCTGCGGTGCGAATCGACCTCCGGGGAAACCCTGCCCGCCGAACGCCGGACGCAAGAGGCCCGGCGCGTTCTGGTGGATGCGCTGGGCGATCCGCTGACCAGGGGTCGCTCGCGGGAGGAAGAGCGCCTGCGCGAGCAGCACCGCAATGAGGACCGCCCCGGAGACCAGAGCGATGAGCGCGGTGTTCTTGCGGGTGATCGCGGGGTCAGCCTGCTGGAGGGTGATGACGAGCCAGATGAGGCCCGTCACCGCAAAGATGAGGAACGCGATGAGCGCCACGGCGCCAAGGCCTGATCCGAGAAGCATTGACTCACCCCGTGTTCGTTCTTCTGAAGGTCGTTCTGGCTGAGGTCCGTGCTGTCGCCGCAGTTGATACCCCATTGGAACGGGAATGTTTCAGGCCTGAAGCAGCACGTCCGCGAGCCGGGCCGCCGCCGCGGTGAGACCGTAACGGACGCCGAGCGCTGCGAGCAGGGGACCGTCACGGGGCGCCGCGGGAACGGCGCCGTCACCGGCGCTGACCGGGCAATCGGCCACCGGCGCCACCACGGCCCGCGCCGCTGCAAGATAGGCAGCGTCGGCGTCGAGCTTGGCCCTGACCCCCGACGCGACGTCGCGCGCCGCGAGGAGCGCCTCGAGCGACCCGTACCGCGAGATGAGGAGTGCCGCGGTCTTCTCGCCGATACCGCGCACGCCGGGCAGGCCGTCGGAAGGGTCGCCCCGCAGAAGTGCGAAATCCAGATACCGGTCGCCGGGGATGCCGTACTTCCGCGCGATGTAGGCCTGATCGACGTGGGCCAGCTCGCTCACGCCACGGAGCGTGTAGAGGACCACGACCCGCGGGTCGGCGACGAGCGCGTAGAGGTCGCGGTCGCCGGTCACGATCTCGACGGCTCCGGTCGCCCGCCTCGCGAGCGCGGCGATGACGTCCTCAGCCTCGAACCCCACGGCACTCGCGACGGAGATGCCGGCCGCCTCCAGGAGCTCCACGGCGATGACGATCTGCGGACCGACCTCGTCCTCCGCCGCGCTGTCGTCGGCAAGGCGCTGCGTTTTGTAGGAGGGCAGCGCCGCCACCCGGAACGCCGGGCGCCAATCGGCGTCGAGGGCGATGTGCAGGTGCGACGGCCGGCGGTCCTCGATGAGCTTCGAGACGAAGTTGAGGAGACCGAGCGCGGCATGCACCGGACCGCCGTCGGGAGAGCGGAGCGGCGGCACCGAGTGATACGCCCGGTACGCGAGGCTCGCGCAGTCGATGAGCAGGGTAACGCCGTCCACCGGCCTAACTATGGGCGGATCGCGCCGGGGGGTGCCGTTCGGCCCCGTCGATGGTGCCTTCCGGCGGTACCGCGCTCCGGTCGAGGCGCCAGAGTGGATGGTGAAGCACAGCGGAAAGGGCACGAGCGCGATGACGCAGGAAACGCATTCCGTCACGGACGGACGCGTGTTCTGCCCACGGGCGGGCGGCGAGGTGGACATCGAGCGACGCCTTCACTGCCGGCGGGTCGTCGATCTCGAGCTGGACACGACGCACCCGTACGTCCGCTGCGAGGCACCGATCGCAACACCGGAGCGCAGCCGCGAGAGCCACGCGATGCGAAGCCAGTGCTAGCCGATCCGCCCCTTCGAGGACGGCACTCCGGACCGGCGCGGATCCCGGCGCGACGCGGCGTCGATCACACGGCCGAGCGCCTTGGCGCAGCCCTCGAGAAGGTGATGCCCGTTCCCGCCGCGCAGCTCGGTCACGTGAAGCGTCAGCCGTCCAGTGACGCAGAGCGATTCGAGGAAGTGCGGGAACAGCGAGGTGTCAAAGGCGCCGACGATCCGCTGCTTCGGCTTGAGGTCGTAGGCGAAGTGCGGGCGGCCGCCGAGATCGATCGCGACGTTCACAAGACACTCGTCCATCGGCAGCGTCAGCGACGCATAGCGGACGATGCCGTTCCGTTCGCCGAGTGCCGCATCGAGCGCCCGGCCGAGCACGAGCCCCAGGTCCTCGACCGTGTGGTGCTGGTCGATATGGAG
>SHYN01000003.1 GCA_009692785.1 Chloroflexota bacterium
CGAGGCCTGAGCGGTCGTGCCCTTGAGCCAGCCCTGATCGCCGGTGTTCGAGAACCCGACGGCGAACTGCCCGCTCTGCCCCGGCGACAGCGAAAGGAACGAGCTTTCAGAGAAGTAGGCGGCGTGATATCCGGGCGCGGCCGCGGCCGGCGCCGCGAGCGCGAACGGCGCGAGGGCAAGCAGGAGCGCACCAAGGGACGTCGCGAGCGTACGTGGGATCCTCATGCGAGCCTCCATTTCTGTGAGGGCGTCACTGCACCCCCCCGCGGGTCATGGGTAGCGGATCAAGCACGCGTCGGAGATCCGGTTCCGGCATCACATTCTCCGCCAAACCGACCTCGAGCAGCGAGCGGCGCTCCGCGAGTGCCTTCTTCACGAGCGTGGCGGCGCGGTCATACCCGATGTGCGGCGCCAGCGCCGTCACGACGAGCGATGGGCTGGCGTCGAGGAGCTCACGTGCCCGCTCGGCGTCCACCTCCATGCCCTCGACGCACCGCAGGCGGAAGACGCGCGTCGCGTTCGTGAGGATCGTGGCCGAGAAGCACAGCGCAAAGGCCATGCCCGGCATCATGACGTTGAGCTCGAGCTGGCCGGCCTGCGCGCCGAACGCCACGGCGGTGTCGTTGCCGATCACCTGGTAGCAGACCTGATCGACCATCTCGGCGATCGAGGGGTTGATCTTTCCTGGCATGATCGACGACCCCGGCTGCACAGCCGGGATCCGCAGCTCGCCGATGCCGGTGCGCGGGCCCGAAACGAGCAGCCGGATGTCGTTGGCGATCTTTGACAGCTCGAGGGCGGCCGTCCGCATCTCGCCCGAGGCCCGCACGAATGCACCGGCCGACTGCATCGAGGCGAAGAGGTCCTTGGCCGGCACGATCAGCTGCCCGGTCCACGCCGCGAGATACGCGCAGACCCGTCCGGCGTATTCCGGATCGGCGTTGAGTCCCGTCCCGGCGGCGGTGCCGCCGATGCCGAGCTGACCGAGCTCGGGCTTCGCGCCTCGGATGCGGGCGGCCGAGTCGCGGAGCATCGTCCCCCACGCGCCGATCTCCTGCCCAAAGGTCATCGGCACCGCGTCCTGGAGGTGGGTCCGTGCGGCCTTTGGGACCGTGGCCCAGAGGGCGGCCTTGGCGGCGAGCACATCGGCGAGCGCGTCGAGCTCCGCGCAGAGCGGGTCCACGAGCGCGAGCATCGCGAGCCGGATCGCGGATGGGGTCACGTCGTTCGTCGACTGCGCCATGTTCACGTGGTCGTTCGGATTGACTGGGGTGTACACGCCCCGCTTACCGCCGAGCCACTCGTTCGCCAGGTTGGCGATGACCTCGTTGCAGTTCATGTTGTGCGAGGTCCCCGCCCCGGCCTGAAAGACGTCGACAACGAATGCCTCGCGGTGCCCTCCCGCGAGGATCTCGTCGCAGGCGGCGACGATGGCGTCGCGCATCACCTTGTCAAGGCGCCCCGCATCATGGTTCGCGCAGGCTGCCGCCTTCTTCAGGAGCACCGGAGCGTCGATGAACGCCGGAAAGGCCCGGTAGCCCGAGATCGGGTAGTTGTCGACGGCGCGCTGCGTCTGCGCGCCCCAGAGCGCGGTCTCGGGGACCATGACGTCGCCCAAACTGTCGCGCTCGCGACGGACGTTCATCTGGGTTGCTAGCATACGACCTGCGACGTGCAACAAAACCATCTGACATGGATGATCGGTGGCCCGCAAGGCTCCGGCATCAATGCCTCAGCCGAAGTCTTCGCCAAGGCCTGCAGCCGGGCAGGACTCCGTGTCTACGCGAACATCGAATACCACTCGAACATCATGGGAAAGCACGCCTTTTACCGGGTGCGGGTCGGCGACGAGGACGTCCGCTCCTTCAAGGACAACACCGACATCCTCGTCGCCCTCGACGACGAGACGCTGACCGGCGACGCGCACCACCGGCGCTGGGCCACCCACTACGGCCACCTCCACGAGGTGTCCGAGGGGGGCGGCGTCATCTACGACACGGAGACCGGCTACGACCACACGGCCGCGGTCCGGAAGGACCTCACCTTCTACCCGGTCCCCTTCATGGAGGTCATCAAGGCGGCGCTCACCGAGATCGGCAAGGGTTCACAGTTCCGGGCCTACGAGGTGATGAAGAACGTCGTCGCGCTCGGGGCGTCGCTCGCACTCTGCGACTTCCCCTTCGATCTGGTCGCGAGCGTCGTGCAGGACCAGTTCAAGGGCAAGCGTGAGGAGATCGGCGCGCTCAACGTCCGAGCCGCCCGGCTCGCCTTTGACCACGTTCGGGAGCACCTCGACGCGAAGAACTTCCCCTACCGCCTCGGCCCCGGCCCCGAGCCGAAGGCGAGGATCCTCGCAAAAGGCTACGAGATCATCGCGATCGCCAAGCTGCGTGCCGGCTGCGCCTTCCAGACCTATTACCCCATTTCGCCCGCGACCGACGAGAATGTCTTCCTCGAAAAGAACCAGCGCGCCTACGACCTCATGGTCGTGCAGTGTGAGGACGAGATCTCGGCGATCAACATGGCGGTGGGCGCCGCGCACATGGGTGTGCGTGCGGCGACCGCGACGAGCGGCCCGGGCTTTGCCCTGATGGTCGAGGGGATCGGCTTCGCCTCGATGACGGAGGCGCCGGGGCCGATCATCACGATGTACCAGCGAGGCGGCCCGTCCACCGGCCTTCCGACGCGTCAGGAGCAGGGTGACCTCCAGTTCGTTGTCCACCCCGCCCAAGGGGACTTCCCGCACATCGTCATTGCCCCAGGTGACCTTCGCGAGTGCTACCAGGACACGTTCTCCTCATTCAACTGGGCAGACCGCTTCCAGCTTCCGGTCGTCGTCCTCGTCGACAAGAAGCTCGCCGCGATCTACACCACGATCGACAAGCTCGAGCTGAAATACGACGCGATCGACCGAGGCAAGCGGTGGGACGGGGTCACCCCCACGGGCGCGGACGAGAAGGGGCCGAACGACGGCTTCGCCGCGAACGGCCAGGGCACACCGCACGACGAGTACCTCCGGTACGCGCTCACGGACGACGGCATCTCGCCGGTCAGCCATCCCGGCCAGGCCGGGGGGCGCTTCTGGTCCACGACCGACGAGCACGACCCGGACGGCCACATCACCGAGGGTGTCGCGATGCGGATGGCCATGATGGAGAAGCGCATGGGGAAGCTCGCGCGCATCACGGCGCACATCCCGGCGGACCAGCAATACGCCCTGCACGGCCCGGCGGAGGCCGAGCTCACCGTCGTGTCCTGGGGCTCTCCAAAGGGCACGATCCTCGATGCCCAGAAGATCCTGGCCACCGAGGGCAAGAGCATCAACTTCCTTCAGTGCCGCCTCATGAAGCCGTTTCCCGCCGCGGCGGTCGAAGCGATCCTCCGGAAGGCGAAGCGCCTCGTGCTCATCGAGGAGAACTACTCGGGCCAGCTCGGGGCGCTCATCGCGGAGCACACCGGGGTGCGCATCACGGAGCGCATCCTCAAGTACGACGGCAGACCGGTCAGCGAGGATGAAATGGTCCGCGCGCTCGCGAACGTGTACGCGGGTGGCAGGGCCGAACCGGTGGTGACGCTTGTCCGTTGAGACCGCGCCCGTCAAGCACACGCTCAAGGATTACAAGGTCGACCTTCACAACGATTGGTGTCCGGGCTGCGGCGATTTCGGCATCCTCACCTCGATCCAGATGGCCTTCGCGCAGCTGAACCTCGACCCCGACAAGGTCGCCGTGTTCAGCGGCATCGGCTGCTCCGGCAAGACCAGCCACTACGTGAACGCGTACGGCTTTCACACGCTCCACGGTCGGGTCCTGCCGAGCGCGACCGGCGGCCGGCTCGCGAACAGCGCGGTCACGGTCGTGGCCCTGGGGGGCGACGGCGACGGCTACGGGATCGGTGCCGGCTACTTCGTGAACGCCGGTCGGCGCAACGTCGATCTCACGTACCTGGTGCACACCAACAACGTGTACGGCCTGACGAAGGGTCAGGCCGCCCCGACGCTGGCGAAGGGCCTCCGCACCAAGTCGATGCCCGAGGCGAACATCCAGGACGGCATCAATCCCATCGCGATGGCGGTCGCCGCTGGGTACACGTTCATCGCGCGCGGCTACGCGCTCGAGCCCAAGTACACCGCCGGGATCATCGCAAAGGCGATCCTCCACAAGGGCACAGCGCTCGTGGACATCCTCCAGACCTGCCCGACGTACAACGACCTCTACACCAAGGAGTGGTACGACGGTGCCGACCTGCCGCAGAAGCGGTCGCGCCTGTACAAGCTCGAGGACAAGGGCTACGACGGCGTGGTGAAGGATCCGAGCGACCGCGAGGAGATCATCGCGAAGAAGGCCGCGGCCGTGATGCGCTCCTACGAGCAGGATCCGATCCCCACGGGGATCTACTACCAGGTCTGCCTCCCGACGTATGAGGACGGCGTGAACGCACGGATCCCTGCGCTTGCGGCGAAGCCGCTCGCCGACCTCGATGTCTTCCACCGCAACGTGACGCCGCTTCTGGAGGCGATGCGCTAGAGGCGCCCTAGCGACGCCGCCAGACGGAGGCCAGGGCGACCCCCCATTGGAAGTGGCGGGCGTGGTCGCGAAGCAGGAACTCGATATCGAAGTGCCGCAACGGGCGGAACTCGGGTTCGAGCACGCGGCGCTGGCCGTCGTAGACCCGGACCACCTTACCCGCGACCTTCTTTCCGCTGAGCCACTTGGCGCGCGGCGTGTAGCGCGCGAGCCACGAGTGCGGCGATGAGAGGACGAGCAGGCCTCCCGGCTTCACGAGCTGCTTCGTCCGCCGCAGAAATTTCGCCGGGTCGGGCAGGCGATCGAGGAGGTTGGCGCAGATGACGACGTCAAAGGTGCCGAGGTCGGCGCGCAGGTCCATCGCATTGCCCGCCTCGAACGACACCTTGCTCCGATCGACGCCGGCCGGGGCCTTGGCGATGCGCGGCGTCGTGACCTCTCCGTCCTCGACCGCGTTGTAGGCGACCCGCCCACGCCTCGCGATCGTGTCGGCGGCCCTGATAAAGGTGCGCGACAGGTCGATGCCGGTGGCGTCAGCGCCGAGGCGCGCGAGCTCAAAAGTGGCGCGTCCGACTGCGCAGCCGACATCGAGGGCGCGAGCGCCCTTGGGCAGGCGCTCCCTCCCCACCGTTTCGGTCACGACGCGGACCATGTAGTCCAGGCCGTGGCCCAATCCTTTAGGCGGCGCGATCTCGGCCCTGGTCCCGTAGTGAAACAGCAGGTACTGCGAGAGGAAGGAGAGGCTCTCGTAGGTCTCACGCGCGGCCGCCGTGGCGGCGTTCGAGGTATCGGGTGAGGTGGGACGGGACCTAGGCATGCGGCGTACCTCCGGCGCTCTCTCTTCGGGATCCTTCGATCACCGCGTTCACGATGCGCTGCGGGCTCGAGCCGCGGCGAGGCGCTGAGCCTGACGCACCTCTCGCCGGCACCACGCCAGAAGCGCATCGAACATGCCGAGGATCGCCGCAAGCCGCACGGGATCCTCGTCGTGGGCCTCGCAGTAGCCGAGGATGATCGCCTTGAGGCCCTCGGCCTGCGCAGGAAGCTCGGGCACCTCCGTGGCCTTGTCGGCACCGTGGACGAGACGAGCCATGAGAACGAGCGCCTCGTCGGTGAGCGCGTACCTCAGCAGGATGGATTCAAAAGCGCAGCGGCCGTCGATGTCGCCCAACTCCGCGCCCGCTGTGTCAAAGGCGGTCGCACCGGTGCGCGCCGCGACGGCATCCACCTCGGCCGCCGCCGCGTAGAGGAACTCGGCCTCGCGGTCCACGAAGCGCAGGATGAGCCACGCCGACGCGAGGCGGTCGATCTTCGCATCGGAGCGCGTGAGCCACTTCAACCGAGCGAGCCTAGGTCACGATCCGCGGTGGGGCAAACGGACTACGACCGAGCGGGCGCGAACGCCGCGACGAGCGCGAGCCCGTAGGCCACCGAGCGCCCGATGAGTAACGCGAACAGGATGGTGCCGATGCCGACGTCGCCGCCGAGCAGCCAGCCGACGCTGAGCACGATCACCTCGATGAGGAGGCGAACGCGGGCGATCGGCCAGCCGGTGCGGTCATGCGCCGCGGTCATCCAGCCGTCGCGCGGACCGGGCCCGAGGCCGCAGGTCAGATAGAGGCCGCTGCCCAGCCCCACCAGGACGATCCCCGCGAGCGACATCACGAACTGGAAAGGCGGGTCGCTCTGCGGCGGGATCACGCGCACGCCGAACGAGAGCGCCACGGCGATGACGACGATGTTGAGCAACGTCCCCAGGCCCGGGCGCTCGCGGAGCGGGACCCAGAGCAGAAGGACGCCGATACCCACCGCGAGCGTGCTGAGCCCCAGATCGAGCCCGGTGCGGACGGTGATCCCCTGCGCCAGCACGGTCCAGGAGTCATTCCCAAGGCCCGCCTGCACCTGCATCGCCTGGCCCAGCCCGAACATCGAGAGGCCGGTGACGAGCATGACGAGGGTCAGAGCCTCCGGTCGCCAGCGCGAGGTCGCGGTCCAGCGGGCACGCGGCACTGTTGCCGAGCCGGTCAGCAGTCGGCGGAACGCGCCGTTCACCGCTCGGCTCGGGTCTGCACTCGGCTCCGCCCGACCGACCTCTCCGCCAGGATCGCGACGCGCGTCAGGGGCCATGCGTCGACCCACCGATCGATCGAATCTGCTCGGCGTGGGCGCTGGCTCCCGACCGCCGATCTCTGACAGCGCGCGCCGCGCGACGCCGTCGCTCGCGTGCCGGGGTGCGGTCGTACCATCGTCACAGGGTAATCGCGGGTCGATCGTCGAACCGCACGCGCGTACGCGCTGCTCGCCGCGCACCCCGGACGCTGGACCGCGACCGAGGCCGTCGCCTGGCTCACCGCTCCCGCTCTTGCGACGGACCGCTGAGCGTTACCGCCCGAAGCACGATTCGCAGAGTTGGAACCATGGCGCGCTCGCCCTGCCGCAGCGACCGCAGGTGCCAAAGGTGTTCTTCACGAGCTGCCGGTCGATGAGCTGGCCCACGCGGGTGGCCGCCGCCACCTCCAGCGCATCGGCAGCCGCGGCGGTCAGGCCGCCCGCGCCTTTGAAGCGGCGCGCGAACCAGCGCAGCACCGTGGCCTCGCCGGCAAGCTGCTCGGCCTCCTCGAGGGCCGCCACGCGGATCTGCCGCATCCGCTCACCCATCCTGATGCGCGCCTTCGTCGCGACCGACCGCGCGAGCATACCGATGAGGTTGCCCTGACGGTCCGCATCGATCGGTGCGCGGGCGAAGGCCCAGGCTTCGTCCGGTGAGAGCCGAGCGAGCAGCCGGGCGTCGATCGCAAGAAGCCGGCTGCGGATCGGGGAGACGTCGGCGATCCGGAGCCAGGGCACCGCGTCGGGCACGATCGCCTGGGCCTGGCGGGTCCACGACCCGAGCGCGCGGCTCCACTCGGTGACGGGCACGCCGTCAAAGTCCTCGGGGCTCGGCCCGAAGACGGCACTCGCGATCCGGCGGAAGGCGGGTGCGCCGGGCAGCCGGATCCCCGACCGCACGACGACCTCGCTCGGCTTGAGCCAGGACAGACCGACGAGCGTGCCGACCTCACCGGCATCGTGATGCCCGAAGCGCCCGGCGCGTCCGGCGACCTGGGCGACCTCCCAGGGCTCGAGCGCCCGACGACCGACACCGTCGAACTTGTCGGTCTCGGCGAACAGGATGGTGCGGCACGGCAGGTTCACCCCGTGTCCCAGAACGTCGGTGGCGACGAGAACGTCCGTTTCCCCGGACATGAAGCGCGCGATCTGGCGCCGCCGCTCGGCGAGGGGCATCGCGCCGTAGAGAGCACCCACCCTGCGTCCCACTTTCGCCAGGCTGAGCTCGCGCGTCAGGGCCAGCACCGCCTTGCGCGAGAAGGCGACCACCACGGTCTGCGCTGCGACGGCGGCGAGCTTCGCGGGGCCGGTGAACTCGAGCGGGCCGAAGCGGGTGTAGATGCGCTTCTCGAACCAGGGGAAGGCCCGCTCGATGAGCGGCAGCGCGTCCTCGGAGCCGACCAGGTGGAGCTCGCGACACTCCGCCCCAAGCAGCAGGCGCGTCCACGCCTCACCGCGCTCGGGGTCCGCGGTCCAGTGCACCTCGTCGATGACGAGCACGTCCGTGCGGAGCGGCGCGAGCTCGACGGTGCAGGCGATCACGGGCGCGTGCTCGTTGATCCGCTCCTCGCCGGTGACGAGCCCCGCGTTGTCCGGTCCGAGCTCGAGGGCGAGACGCGCGTGCACCTCCTGAGCCAGCATGCGCAGCGGCGAGGCATAGGCGCCGCGTCCCGCAGCGACCAGCGCGGCGAGCGCGGCATGCGTTTTGCCGGAGTTCGTCGGTCCAAGGTGCGCGATGACCCGCGGGGTGCCCGACCGGAGCCGCAGGTTCACGCTGGCCGCCGGCGGAGCTGATCGGCCAGGCGTTGGTGCGACGGCCCCGAAGGACCGCCCCACCCTCTTCGCTACGGCCGGATGGGGACCGCAGGACGCGCGGTGCTGCGAAGCATGTGTCGGCCCTCCATGAGTGTTGCCCTGGCGCGATCGCGTGCGGCATCGCCACGACCTCGCGCCGACTCACAAGCGTATCGGCCGCGCGATCCGCCGGTCAAGCCGATCGGGCAAGTCCAGTCGGATCGCAGCACGCTCCGGCGACGAGGCCCCAGCGCTTCGCTATCGTCGCTGGAAGGCTCGCGATCGAGCAGGAGGTCCGCATGGCGACGCACTCCCCCCTCGGCGCGACCGTCTTCACCGACGGAGCGTGCTCGGGTAACCCCGGGCCGGGCGGCTGGGCCGCGGTCGTCGCCAGGCCGGAGGGACGCGTCCACGAGCTGGGCGGGTTCGCCCCGCAGACGACCAACAATCGCATGGAGATCATCGCGGCCATCGAGGCCTTGACCGCGCTCGGGACGGACGCCGGTCCCGTCCTGCTCTGGACCGACTCCAAGTACGTCCTCGGCGCGGCTGGAGGCTGGATCGCCGGGTGGAAGCGGCGAGGCTGGCGCAAGGCCGATGGCATACCGGTCCTGAATCAGGATCTCTGGGAACGACTGGACCCGCTGCTCTCAGCGCGCATCGTCTGGCGGTACGTTCCCGGCCACGCCGGCAACCTCGGGAACACGCGCGCCGACGAGATCGCCGTGGCATTCTCCAAGGGTCGCCCGGTGACGCTGTACGACGGCCCGCGCGCGGCCTACCCGTACCTGGAGCGCGAGCCCCCGACCTCGGGGGCCTGAGCCCGCGTGGCGGCTGCTAGCCGAACCAGCGTGCGCGCCGGCTGGATGCGAAGAGGACCTTCTCCGCGGCGATGAGGGCGGTCGGTGGGGTGAAGGCGCCGATCGGGTGTCCAGGCATGGAGAAGAAGTCGACATCGACGCGCGCCACCTCGTGCCGGCCGAACTCGATGTAGCACGAGCCGGTGCCGTCGTAGCCGGCCGGCACATCCGCGCCGCGGATCCGCGCGATCAGCTGATCGGCCACGACGCGCGCCGCGCCCTCGGCGAACACGCCGGCCTTGGCCGTGCCGACGCTCGTGACGTCACCGACCGCGTAGACGAACACGAAGGCTTCCGCACGATCGATGAGCGTGACCTCGACCTCGGCGCCGAGCGCCTCAGTGAGACGGGTCGAGAACTCAGGCCGCCGGAGTGCAGCCACGAGACGTGGCTCGAATCGATACCGCCTTCGAGCGCTTGCAGCCAGTTGCTCTCCTGCCAGCGCTTGGAGCTGTACGTCTGCTCCGAGGGAACCTCCACGAACTCAAATGCCGGCAAGGCGGGCCGCTTGGCCGGATCGCCCAGATAGGCCCAAAGGATGTCACCCACCTTGACCAACGAGTACGAGGCGAGCTTCACCTTCGACCTGAAGTTGCTGTTCTCGGGCTCGGAGGGCACTTCGACGCATTGGCCCGTGACGTCGTACTTCCATCCGTGGTAGGCGCAGCGCAGTCCCGACTCCTCGTTCCGACCGAACCAGAGCGACACCCCTCGGTGCGCGCAGAACTCATCGATCAGACCGTATCGGCCTCTGCTGTCACGGAAGGCGATCAGACGCTCCGAGAGGACCTTCACCCGGACCGGGGGCAGTCGTCCTCCGGCAGCTCTTCCGCGAGCAGAGCGGGAATCCAATACTGCCGGAACAGGTCACCCGTCCGAGTTCTGGGGCCGGTCTGGGTGAGCAACTCGTTGACGTCCTGCTTGAGCACAATGCGGACCTCCTCGTTCGACGAAGGGGCTGGCCGGACTGTCTGAACGGCCCAACGGACTGAGCCGAACAGTCAGTGGCCGTCGCGTGACACCGTGTAGACGTCGTGCACTGACTCGAGCTTTGCGAGGACCCGCGAGAGTTGGTCGACGCTCGTCACGAGCAGGGTCGCGTTAACGGTGGCGCTCTTGTCGGGATTGCCCGTGGCGGAGAGACTCGCGATCTGCACGGCGCTCTCGCTCATCACCCCGGCGACATCGCGGAGGAGCCCGGGACGGTCCCAGCCGTGGATCCTGATCGCGACGGGGTAGGTCCGCGTTGTACCACCCTGCTCCCACTCGACCTCGACCATCCGCTCCGGCTCGGGGCTCGTCCGGACGTTGACGCAATCGGCGCGGTGCACGGTCACGCCGCGACCACGGGTGATGTAGCCGATGATCGTGTTGCCGGGCACCGGCTCGCAGCAGACGCCGATCCGCACCAGCAGGTCGTTCACACCCTTCACGCGCACGCCGCTCCGTGAGGTGGGCGGTGGTGCCGGGGGCGCCTGCTCGGGGATGGCGAACTTCGTATCGTCGACGATCCCGAGCCGCCGGATGACCTGCGGCGGCGAGATCGCCCCATAGCCGAGCGAGGCGAAGAACGTGTCAAGGTCGGGCAGGTTGAGGGCAAGCGCGACCCGGCGCAGATCCTCGTCGGCGACCTCGGGGAGCGAGCGCTGCGCTATCTTCCGCAGCTCGCGGTCAAGAAGCTCCTTGCCATGCACGATGTTCTCGTCCCGCTCCTGCCGTTTGAACCACTGACGGATCTTCTCTCGGGCGCCGGCGGTGCGGACCAGGCCGAGCCAGTCGCGCGACGGTCCGCGTGCGGCCCGGCTCGTGACGATCTCGACCACATCCCCGGACTGGAGCTTGTGGTCGAGCGGCGCGATCTGGCCGTTCACCTTCGCGCCGATACAGCGGTGACCGATATCGGTGTGGATGCGGTAGGCGAAGTCCACCGGCGTGGAACCCGCCGGGAGGTCCTTCACAAGACCCTTGGGCGTGAAGACGAAGACCTGGTCATGGAACACATCGACCTTGAGCGACTCGACGAACTCCTGGGCGTCGGCAACGTCGTGCTGCCACTCCATGAGCTGGCGCACCCAGGCGAGCTTCGACTCGTACCGGGGGTCGCCCTTGCCGCCCTCCTTGTAGCGCCAGTGCGCCGCCACCCCGTACTCCGCAAGCGTGTGCATCTCGTGGGTGCGGAGCTGGATCTCGAGCGGCTGACCGTCGGGTCCGACGACGGCGGTGTGGAGCGACTGGTAGAGGTTCGACTTGGGGACCGCGATGTAATCGTCGAACTGGCCGGGGATCGGCGGCCAGAGCGTGTGCACGACACCGAGCGCCGCATAGCACGAGGGCACATCGCTCACCACGACCCGCACCGCCAGGCTGTCGTAGATCTGCTCGAACGCGACCCCCTTGCGGCGCATCTTTCCGGCGATCGACCAGAGATGCTTCGCCCGCCCGGAGAGCTCCGCGCCGATCCCGGCCTTATCGAGCTCGAGCGCGAGGGTCGTCATCGCGCTGTCGATGTACCGCTCGCGCACCTGCCGGCGCGCGTCGAGCTGTGCCGCGAGGTCGTGGTAGCTCTCCGGCTCCAGGACCTTGAAGGCGAGATCCTCGAGCTCCCACTTGATCTGCCAGATCCCGAGCCGATGCGCGAGCGGCGCGTAGATCTCCATCGTTTGCTTCGCGATCCACACCTGCTTCTCGGCCGGCAGCGCCGCGAGGGTCCGCATGTTGTGGAGCCGGTCGCAGAGCTTGATGACCACGACCCGCAGGTCGTCTGCCATCGCGAGGAACATCTTCCGGATGTTCTCGGCCTGGTGCTCGTCGCTCGTCTTGCCCTGGAACTTGCCGAGCTTGGTGACCCCCTCGACCAGCCGCGCGATCTCCTCGCCAAAGGCGACGCGGATGTCCTCGCTTGAGCTCTTCGTGTCCTCAGGCACGTCGTGGAGCAGCGCGGCCGCGACCGTGGCGGGATCGGTGCCCAGCTCTGCGATGAGCAACGCCACCGCCGCGGGATGCTCGACGTACGGTCCCCCAGAGGCTCTGAGCTGACCGGCGTGTGCCTCCGTCGCAAAGGCGTGCGCACGCCGCACGAGCTCCACGTCCGCCTCGGGGTCATGGCGGAGCACCTCCGCGACCACCTCCTCGATCGCGACGCCGGTATCGCGATGCGGCCGCAGCCGGTCGGTAAGCCCGGCGATCCTCGCGCGCCGCGGGCTCACGCCGGGACCATCGCGGCGGCGCTGCCGACGGCGCCGAAATCCTGGAGCTCGAGCTCCACCATGCCGCGGATCCCGTTCCCCACCGTCACCACGGCGTCGACGCGGCCCTCGCCCTCCATCGCCTCCGCCCGATCGCCGCGGCGAAAGGCCATCGCATCAAAGGTGAACCGGCCGACGGTGAGCTTGCAGCGGAGGTGGTCGAGGTCCGCACCGACCTGGCGGATCCCGTGGACGCGGACGTCGCGCAGGAGCAGGCGCGGCCTCGGATTCCCCGCCCCGCACGGCTCGAGGGCCGCGAGCTCGAGCGCGAGGCGGGCGGACAGCGTGTCCGCCCCGATCTCGGCGTCGACGACGAGCGTCGGCACCGGACGCACGCCGCCGAGCCGCTGGGCGACAAACGCATCGAGGCGGGCCGTCAGCTCGGGGATGCGCGAAGCGACCACCGAGAAGCCCGCCGCCATCGCGTGCCCGCCGTGGCGTACGAGCAGATCGTCGCAGGCATCGAGCGCCTCCGCGATGTGGACCCCCGCGATCGAGCGGCAGGAACCCTTCCCCTGGTCGCCATCGAGCGCGATGACGGCCGCGGGCCGCCCGTGATCCTCGACCAGGCGTGACGCGGCGAGCCCGACGATCCCAGCAGGCCAGCCGGCGTCAGCGACCACCGTCGCCCAGGCCTCGGGCCGGAGCAGCGCCTGCGCTCGCGCACCCGCGACGACCCCGCGCGTCAGCACCTGACGCTCCACGTTCCGCTGCTCAAGCCGGTCGGCGAGGCCCTTCGCCTCCCCGGTGTCCTCGGTCAGGAGAAGCCGGAGCGCCTCCTCCGCGTCGGTGATCCTGCCCGCGGCATTGAGCCTCGGCCCCAGGCCGAACGCGATGTCCGACGCGGTGACTCGCCCAAGCTTCAGGCCGGCGCGGTCCACAAGGGCGCGGACGCCGGTGAGCGGCGCGCGGTTGAGCGCCTCGAGGCCGGCGCGTGTGATCACGCGATTGGCGCCGACCAGCGGCACAACGTCGGCGACGGTCGCGAGCGCCGCCAGCTGCACGAGGGCGTCCTCGTGCACCGCGAAGGCGACGTCGCCGAGCAGCTCACGCGCGAGGACGAGGGCGACCCCGGACCCCGAGAGGTCCTTATCACGGGAGGGATCTCCCGGCCGCCGCGGGTTCACCACCGCGAAGGCTTCGGGCAGCTTTTCGGGCGGATGGTGATGGTCGGTGATGATGAGGTCCACGCCAAGCCGGCGCGCGATGGCCGCCTCACCGACCGCTGTCACGCCGCAGTCGACGGAAATGACGACCGTCGCCCCGTCGGCGGCGAGCTTCTCGAGCGCGTCGCCGTTCAGCCCATAGCCCTCCTCGTACCGATTGGGGATATACGCCGCGACGACGGTGCCAAGTGCGCGAAAGGCCCGCACGAGGATCGCGGTGCCGGCGATGCCGTCCACGTCGTAGTCGCCATAGACCACGATGCGCTCGCCGGCGGCGAGCGCGCGCCGAAGGCGGGTCACGGCAAGCGCCAGATCCAGCATCGGCGGCCCACCCCGCGTGGGTCCGCCGGTCAGGAACGCCGCCATCGCGGCGGCGGGAATGCCCCGCGCGCCGAGGATCCTCGCGATCAGGTCCGGAATACCATCGGGCGCGTCCAAGCTCGCGACCTGCGGCAGGATCCAGCGACGGTGAGGAGCGAGCGGCATTGACCTTTAAGTATCTCGCATGCGTGCTCGCCGTCAGCGTGGTCGTCGCGTGCACCACACCGACCACCGTTGCGCCGCCGTCTCCTGGGGCTTCCGCGACCCCCTCGGCGACCCCTGCTTCAACGACACCGTCCTCGACCGCGTCACCACCCTCCGGCATGGAGCGAGTGGTGACCGCGACCGTTGGCGCAAAACGGAAGTGGTATCTGGTGCCCGACGGGCTGCAGACCACGGATGGGCTGAGCTTCACGGCGGCCGTCATCGGGGCGCAGTTCGACGGCGACGCGACCGCGGGAACACCCTTCGCGCGCCTCCGCGCGACCGGCCGCGAGTATCCGCTCATCGGACCCACGACCGGGCCGACATTCTTTCAAGCCGCGATCCCTCTCGCAGGTCTCGCACCAGGGCGCCAGGTCGTCGACATCCTCGAGCGCCTGACCGGCGGACGCGAGGCGGTCGTCGGAACGGCCGAGTTCGTGCTGTCCGCGCCGGAGTACGTGGTCTGGACGCTTGACTTCGAGGGAGACGAGTCGGACGATCCCGAATTGGCGAACACCGCCGCGATCGCGGACGGCCTGCAGATCCCCATGGTCGTGATGTGGAACCCGCGCGTCTGGAACACGACCGAGGTGCGTCCGGCGCGCGCCGAAGCGATGCTCGCGTGGACGAAGGCGCGCGTGGCGAAGGGCGACGAGGTCGCGCTCCACCTCCACGGCTGGCTCGACTGGATCGCGGCCACCGGTGTCACGCCGCGAACGACGCCGAGCTGGGCCGGTCGTCGTGACGGCTACGACGTGCCGCTCTCCGCCTATCCCGAGAGCGAGACGAAGACGCTCCTTGACGCGGCGCTCCGGCAGATGGCCGAGCACGGCCTGCCCCGACCAACCTCGTTCCGGGCCGGAGGCCAGTTCGCGAGCGCGCCGAATCTCAAGGCGGTCGCGGCCGCGGGTTTCACCGTGGACTGCACCGCCGTCCCTGCAGGCACCTTGGGCTCGCTGCGCCTCCCCTGGACGTTACCGCGCGACGCTCAGCCGTACCGCCCCGCGGCCGACGACCCGAGCACGCCGGGCGACCTCCCACTCCTTGAATCACCGACGATCGGCGGCAACACCTACGCGCACACGGCGGAGAGCATCCAGTCGATCGTCCGCGCGGACCTCGCGATGCTCACGCCCGCCGGCGAATTCGCGAAGGAGCGCCGCACGCTCAACGTCGTGAGCCACCCGGGCACGATCGTCCCCGCCGAACGCGCTGCGATCGAATCGCTCTTCCGCGCCTTCGAGCCGCTCCGCTTCGACCACGATGCGGGACCGCTGCGCTTCGTCACCCTGCAGCAACTCGCCCGGGCCTACGCCCGGTAGGGCCTGCGCCTGGTCTCGGTCCTGCGGCGGGTCGCTCGTTCGCCGCGTCCGGCGGCGGGCTGCTCGTTCGCCGCAGCGCACGGCAGACGGGCACTGCCGCCCGCGGCTGCGCCAGCAACGATGCTCAGCCGGCGACGCGCATGACCTCGATCGCGCAGCCGAGGAGCCCCACCAGCTCGCCGATGACGAAGAGCGGACCACGCCCGCGGTCTCCGGCCACCACCTCCGCGTGCTGGATGAGGGCGGGCGCTGCGAGGCGGAAGGAGCCGGTGCGCGGCGCGTCGCGCGCGGCCTCCGCCTCCGCGATGGGCTCGTAATTGTCGTCGGGATCGTGGATCCAGAACACCGGAGGCGCCACTTCAGACCACCGCGAGCGTGGCGAGAGCGCGTCGAACAGGACACGGTCGGCCTGCGGTAGGGCGCGAAGCCGCGAGAGCGCCGCGTGATGGTCGGAGCCAAGGAGGGCACCCTCGAGGCCCGGCCGACCCGCGGGCGACACCGCCGCGAGCGCGGCAAGCGGAAGCCGCTCGCGGACCTCGGCGCTGGGCCGCCAGGGCACCACCGCGCCCGCCCGGGTCTGGGCACCGCTCGCGACGCTCGCGACATAGGTATCGAGGTCGAAGTAGGCACCGAGGACGATGAGCTCGTCCGCGGACCGAAGCGCTTGTCCGCGGGACGCGGCGGCGAGGAGCAGCCCGCCCCCGATCGACGAGCCAAAGGCGCCGGCATGCTCCCCTGCCGCCGCGCCCCGCACCGCGGCAAAGGCCGAATCGAGCTGCCCGAGCGCAGCCTCCTCGAACCGCGCTTCCTTGAGGAACGGGAACTCCGGGAGCACCGCGAGGAACCCGGCCCGCGCGAGCGCGCGGCCGAACTGGCGGGTCAGCGCGTTGTCGTTCCCGGCCGGCGAGGCGCCGTTCACGATGAGGAGCGCGGGGTGCCGGTCACCCCAGCCGGGCTCCCAGGTCGTAACGCGCATGCTCACTCCATCGAACGAGCCCGTGCCCTCGCGCACCCGAGGCAGAGGCGAAACGAGGGATGCGAGATCCGTGCCGACGAGGCCGCTGAACAGGTCGAGAAGGAGGACCGTCGCCCGTCCCGCCGGTCGGATGAGGGGACCCCAGAGGAGCACCAGAGCGAGGGCAGCGGCGAGCGCGAGACGGCGGCGCACCGCTGGAGGCTAGACGGCCGCGCTCGCGGTGGAACGGTGACGGATGCGGTCCTCGGTCTCCTGCCAGAGCGAAACGATCTGACTCGCGTTGAAGATCGAGGAGTAGGTGCCCGAGACGATCCCGACGAGGAGCGCCAGGGCGAAATTGCGCATCGAGAATCCACCAAAGAGGTACAGCGCGAGGAGCGTCAGGACGACGGTCAGCGACGTGATCACCGACCGCGCCAGCGTCTGCATGATCGAGAAGTTGATGACCGCATTGAGCGCTTCGCCGGGATTGAGCCGGAGGTTCTCGCGGATCCGGTCAAAGACGACGATCGTGTCGTGGACCGAGAAGCCGATGATCGTGAGCACCGCCGTCACAAAGAGACTGTCCACCTCGACGTTGAAGAAGTATCCCAGGAAGGCGAACAGGCCCAGAACGACGAGCGCGTCGTGCAGCAGCGCGATGATCGCCGCGATCCCGTAGCGGAAGGCGCCCCAGCCGAACGACCGGAAGGCGAACGCGATGAGGAACACGATCATGATCGACGCGACCGTGATCGCACCGATCGCATTCTGGATGAGCTCGCCGCTGAAGGATGGGCTCACGACGGAGGTCGAGAGGTCCTTGAAGCGCGTTCCGTACTGTGACGTGATCGTGCGCTGGACCAGGCCGAGCTCCTCGGCCTGCATCTCACCCGTCCGGATCTGAAGACGACCGCCCTCAGCACCCTGGACCACAGCCTCCGGGTGCCCGAGCTTCGCGAACAGGTCCTTCATCTCGGCAACTTGCGGTGCCGTGTCGAACCGCGCGTCGAGGAGGCTCCCGCCGCGGAACTCGACCCCCAGCTTCAGGCCTCCCGCGAGGAGAAAGAACAATCCGGGAAGGATGAGCGCGCCCGAGATGAGGAAGTACCACTTCTTGCGCTCGACGATCTTGAACAGCATCAGGCCGGGGCCCCCGCACGTTCCGCATCGGAGAGACGCTCCTCAACGCCATACAGCTGCCGGCGACGCAGCGAGGTGAACTCCATGGCCGCGTGCAGCAGCATCTGGGTGACCACCACCGCGGTGAAGAACGAGACGATCACGCCGAGCGCGAGGGTGAGGGCAAAGCCCTTGACGGTGCCGGTGCCGAAGTAGAAGAGGATGGCCGCGGTCATCACCGTCGCGAGGTTCGAGTAGAGGATCGAGGGGAAGGCACGGCGGCGACCCTCCTCAAGCGCCTTCCGGAGCGACTTCCCCGTCCGGAGCTCTTCCTTGAGCCGCTCGAAGGTGAGGACATTCGCGTCAACAGCCATGCCGATCGAAAGGATGAACCCGGCGATGCCGGCGAGGGTCAGCGTGACCGGGATGAGGCGGAAGAGTGCGTAGACGAGCGCAGTGTAGAAGAGCAACGCCAGCACGGCGATGACCCCCGGGAGCCGGTAATACGCGATCATGAAGACCGCCACGAGAAGCAGACCCATCAGACCGGCGACGAGACTCCGGTTCACCGAGTCGCGACCGAGCGTCGGTTCGACCCTCGTGGACTGGATGACCTCGAGCGGGACCGGCAGCGCTCCGGAGTTCAGCAGGAGGCTCAGATCCTTGGCGGTCGCGGAGGTGAAGCCGCCCTCGATGATCCCGTTTCCCGACGAAAAGACCTCGCGGATCTGCGGCGCAGAGATCTGGCGGCCGTCGAGCGTGATCTGGATCTGCTGCCGGACGAAGTCCTTCGACATCTGCACCCACCGCGAGCCGTCGGGCTCGTTGAAGTCAAAGTGCACGACCGGCGAGTTCCCCTGGATCCGAACATCGGTGGGCTTGAGGTTCGAGCCGTTGAGCGGCGGCTCGAGGGACTTGTACTGGCCGGGCTTGTCCTTGTCGGGCACCTTGAACTCGAGGAAGGCCTGACGCGTCGCGAGCTCCTTCGCCTGCTCAAGGTCCGAGATCCCAGGGAGCTCGATGAGGATCTTGTCATTGCCGGCGGCCTGGATGACCGGCTCGGAGACGCCAAGGGCGTTGATCCGCTTGTCGATGACCCTGATCGTCTGGGTCTGGAGGTCGCGACCTGAGATATTCGAGCCGGGCGGCAGCTGCTCGGTGCGGAGCCGCAGGATGAGCTGGGTGCCGCCCTGGAGGTCCAGCCCGAGGTGGGTCTTGATCTCCTGATCCACGTTGAGCCCGCCAACGCGCAGGCAGATTCCCGGGCAGTTGAAGGGGAACGAGAACTGGTGCTTCGGAATGTCGACCCACACGGCCAGAAGAGCCGTGACGGCGACGATCCAAGGCCAAAGGCGAGCCATCGGTTAGGGGTGGACCTCCAACAGTGCGCGAAAAAAGCGCCTCGCGGCGCTTATCACCGAAAGTATACGGGTGTTCAGGCGGCGGGTGCCACGGGGCCCGCCGCGGCCGCCTTGTCCTCGGGTGCAGGAGGGGCCGCCGGGTCCGCCACGGCCACCGTCTCCACCGCTGGCGCATTCAGCGCTTGAAGGCGCTCGCGCGCCTCGCGGATCTCGCGGTCGAAGACCGTTTCCACCGGTGCCGACGGAACGGAGTCCGCGAGCTCGGGAGCCCGTGCGCCGGGCGGAGCGATGACCGGCTCAACGGTGATCGCCTCCTTGATCAGGTGGTCGGCGTTCAGGAACTCCGCACGCAGCTCGTCCGACGTGCGACGGAGGTCGTTCATGACCTTCCCCACGTCACGCGCCATCTTGGGCATCCGCTCGGGCCCGAGCACGAGCAGCGCGAGGAAGAGCAGGAGGAGGAGCTCCCCGGTGCCGATACCGAACATCGCTCGAATCCTAGGACGCGTCCGCGACCGCGTCGCGCGCCTGGTTCGCGAGATCCCTGAGCGCGCGCGCCGCACGGGCCGCGGCGGTCTCGAAGTCCGAGCCGCGGGAGGCATACGTCACGGAGCGCGATGCGGCGAGGAGCACCCCACCACCGCGCGCGTCGAGCGCGGCCCGCACGGCGGCGGTGCCGTCTCCGCCCTGCGAGCCCACGCCGGGCATGAGAAACAACCGATCGGGGGCGAGCAGGCGGAGCCGGCGGGCCTCGTCCGGGTAGGTCGCGCCGACGACGAACCCGCACCGCTCTGCGGGGAAGGCAGCCGCGCAGCGCCGGACCACCTCCTCGTAGAGCGGTCGTCCCTCGACCAGAAGGTCCTGGAAGTCACCCGCGCCCGGGTTGGAGGTTCGTGCGAGTACGAAGGCGTAGCGACCTTCGCTGCAGAACGGCAGGATCGCGTCCAGGCCGAGGTAGGGTGCCGCCGTGACGGCATCGGCCCCGAACCGTTCAAAAAGCGCCCTGGCGTAGGCCCCCGCGGTGTTCGGAACATCGCCGCGCTTGGCGTCCAGGATGATCGGGATGCCCGCCGGCACAGCCTGGACGGTCAGGCTCAGCACGTCCAGCGCCGCGGCGCCGTACTGCTCGAAGAACGCGAGGTTTGGCTTGTAGGCACAGGCGTGCTCGGCGGTGGCGCAGATGACCTTGCGGAGGAACCGGACCGCCGCCTGGGGTCCGGCCCCGAGCGTCGGGGGAATGAGCTCCGGCTCGGGATCGAGCCCGATACAGACGATGCTGCCGCTCCGCGCCATGGACGCCGAGAGGCGATCGAGAAAGGGCATCGTCGAGACTATGATAATCGCGCTTCCGCTTAATGGGTAAGGAGGAGTCAATGCTTCGCAGGTTCCGCGGGTCCCTTGTGGTGACCATGGCTGCCACAGTGATCATCGCCGCCTGCGGTGGTGGATCGACCGCGACCGCGCCGGCCGCCGCGCCGGCCGCCCCCGCCACGCCGAGCGCTCTGCGCATCGGATCGTTCGACCGTCCGATCGTTCTCGCGTTCACGCCCTCCGCCGAGGTGGCGAAGCTCACCACGACCGGCAACGCCATCGCCTCCGCGCTCGGATCGGCCACCGGCCTCCGCTGGAAGGTCGTCGTCCCCACGTCGTACGCCGCGGAGATCGAATCGATGTGCGCCGGCCAGACGGACGTCGCGTTCCTCGCCTCGCTCCAGATGACGCTCCTGCTCGACAAGGCCTGCGGGTCGCCGATCCTCGCCGCGCTCCGCAAGGACGAGACCGGCAAGCTCTCGACGACCTACAACTCTCAGATCCTCGTCCGCAGCGACAGCGGGATCACGGACCTCAACGGGCTCAAGGGCAAGAAGTTCGCGTTCGTCGACGCCCTGTCGGCATCCGGCTTCCTCTTCCCCGCCCTGACGATCAAGCAGAAGACCGGCCAGGACCCCAAGACGTTCTTCGCCTCCACGATCAACGCCGGCGGCCACCCGCAGTCCGTCCTGGCCCTCTACAACGGGCAGGTCGACGGCGCGGCATCCTTCGTTGACGCCCGCGTCACCATTCCTGGTGGAACGATCCTCAACGCTGGCATGCCCGCCGACATTCTGGAAAAGACGAGGGTCATCTCGACCGCCGGCCCGATCCCGAACGACGGCATCGCGCTGTCAAAGGGCTTCCCCGCGGACATCGGTGCCCAGGTCAAGAAGGCGCTCATCGACTACTCAAAGACCGACTCCGGTAAGAAGGACCTCCTGACGCTCTTCCAATGGGACGACATGCAGGAGGTCTCCGCGAGCTTCTACGACAGCGTCCGCGAAGCGGCAAAGCTCGGCGGCGTGGACGTTGCCGGCGAAGCCGCCAAGACCCCCCGGCCGGCGGCCACTCCCGCACCGAGCCCGAGCAAGGCGCCCTGACCGCAAGGCCCACCTTCCGCCGGATCCAGCGCGAATGGAGGCTGCCGCAGGGCGGCCTTTATTCGTTCTGCCCGGGACCGAGCGGACGGCAGGCCATTGGAAATATGCTGCCGAACGATGTCGGCTCAGCTCCGGATCACGGATCTCATCAAGGTCTACCGCGGCGGCACGCGCGCCCTCGACGGCATTTCGCTCGAGATCACACGGGGCGAGTTCGTCGTGCTCATCGGACTCTCCGGCTCCGGCAAATCGACCCTGCTCCGCTGCATCAACCGGCTCGTCGAGCCGACGAGCGGCCGCGTCGAGCTTGACGACATCGATGTCACCGCCGCCGGAGGCGGCGAGTTGCGGCGCATCCGCCGCAGGATCGGGATGATCTTCCAGCAGTTCAACCTCGTCCGCCGCTCGACGGTCTTCGCGAACGTGCTCGCCGGACGGCTTGGCTACCGCTCGGTCTGGCGCACGCTGGTATTCCAGCCCACCCATCACGACATCGACCTTGCGTTCGAGAACCTCCAGCGCGTCGGCATCCTCGACAAGGCCTACAGCCGCGCCGATGCGCTCTCCGGCGGTCAGCAGCAGCGGGTCGGTATCGCACGGGCGCTCATGCAGCGGCCGGACGTCATGCTCGCCGACGAGCCCGTCGCCTCGCTCGACCCGGCCACCAGCCATTCGGTCATGAAGTATCTGGAGGAGATCAACAAAAAGGACGGCATCACCGTTATCTGCTCGCTCCACTTTCTTTCGCTCGCGCGCCGGTACGGAACGCGGGTCATCGCGCTGAAGGACGGCCGTGTCGCCTTCGACGGCCTGCCCGCGGAGATCGACGAGGCGCGCTTCAAGGAGATCTACGGCCTGGATGCGGTCGAGGTTGAGATCGGCGTCGCGAAGGTGCGGGGCGAGGCCTGATGGCAAGCTACTTCCGCAGCCGCGGCCTGCCGGTCCCGCGCGAGCTGTCGCGGAACCCCCTGACCGATTGGCAGCGCTGGGGGACCCTTGCCGTCACCATCGCAGTGCTCTACGTCGGCGTGAAGGTCCTGGACATCGATGTTTCGCGCGCCAACCCGCAGTACGCCTGGGGCGTGGTGCGCAAGCTCCTCGAATGGGACTTCGACATCATGACCCCGCAGAACGAGTACGAGACGTTCTGGGATACCTCCCCCGGCCTCATGCTCACGACGATCCTCCTCGGGGTCGTGGCGACCGCGCTGTCGCTGCTCCTCGCGCTGCCTCTCGCATTCCTCGGCGCGCGGAACATCATGACCGGCCACCCCGTGACCGCCGTGATCTATACGTTCGTGCGGATCCTTTTCACCATCGTCCGTTCCATCGACGTCCTCATCGTCGTCATCGTGTTCGCGATCATCTTCGGCCTTGGGAGCGCGGCCGGCGTCTTTGGCCTCGCCTTCCACAACATTGGTGTCCTGGGCAAGCTCTACTCCGAGGCGATCGAGGGCATCGACCCGGGTCCCGGCGAGGCGATCACCGCCACCGGCGCGAATCGCGTCCAGGTCATCTGGACCGCGGTGCTGCCGCAGATCTTCAACCCGTTCGTCTCGTTCACGATCTACCGGCTCGACGCCAACGTCCGGCTCGCACCGGTCCTCGGCTTCGTCGGCGGTGGCGGGATCGGCCAGCAGCTCTTCCAGACCATCCAGCTCTTCCAGTACCAGAAAGCCGGGCTCATCATCTTCATGATCGTCCTCGTCGTCGCAACGATGGACTTCGCCTCAGCCCAGGTCCGCAAGAAGCTGAGCTAGCGGAGAACGCCGACGGGCCCCCGGTCAGTTGGCCCAGGCTGGACGGCTGTCGCCGTCAACGCCCTCACCGTGGGTGACCTTCCGCGGGGAGCGCGAGGCGCCGCCGGCGAGCGCCTCGCCGAGCTCCAGCGCCCAGAGATCGATCACGCCACCCTCTGAGCGGAGATAGGCGAGCCATTTCCCGTCGGGACTCAGAACGCCGTTCCACGACCGGCCGTCGCTCGTAAGCGTGACGTCGCGCCCTGTCGCAAGCTCCTGGGCGTGCACGTCGTTCCGATCGCCGCTGCGCAGCGTGTAGGCGAGCCAGCGTCCGTCGGCGGAAAAGGACGGTCGGTAGGCGTCGCCCGGGGCAACGGTCCGCAGCCGCTGCGGCGCGGTCCTCCCATCGACAGGCCAGAGCAGAAGCCCCGCGGTGTCGGTGTTGTACGACGTGACCGCGATCGTCCTGCCGTCCGGCGACCACGAGGCGTCGGCGAGCTGAGCGCCGGTCGACAGGATCGTCACGGGCCGGCGGCCGGGTGTGGAGAGGTCGATGACCTCAAGGTCCGACGCACCGTCGCCATCGTCTTCCGTGAGCGCGAGCCGCTTCCCGTCCGGCGAAAGCGCGGGACCGAGATACCAGGACACGAGGTGCTGCCCGTTCTGCGCCCGCTGCCGGAGACCCTCCACGAGGACCTCCTCGGCGCCCCCGCCGGTCGGCTTGCGCACGATGCGGGTGAAGGCGAGCTCAGCCGGGACCGCACGACCGTCAACGACGCGGGTTCCCGGCAGCGTCTCGACGCGGGCGAAGACGAGCGCCGTGCCGTCCGCCGACAGCGCGGGTTGGATCGACCGACCCTCCACGGTGGCCGGGCGATACGCCCCATCGGCAACGACGTAGACGTCACCGCCAAGTGTGAAGGCGATGCGGCCCGGGAGCGCGACCTGGGTCGACACCGGCGTCGCCGGCTTGGCCGGGGTGGCGACCGCGGAGGTGCTGGCGAGTAGCAGAGGCAGCACCCGAGTGCCGAGCGCGCCATAGCCAACGATGAGGATCGCGGCGGCAGACCCGAAGATCAGTTCGCGGCCGCGCACAGTGCCTCCACCTGGAGCGCGACGCGCTCGAGAGCCACAGCAAGGTCCGGGCCGTTCACCACCTCGAGGTGGCCGCCGGCCGGCGCCTCGAAGGGCTGGGCCCGCATCCGCTCGTAGATCGTGCGATCGGCGTCCGAGTGGTCGTGCTGAGCGCGTTCCACCTGGCGCCGACCGAGCCGCTCGAGCGTCGCGGCCTCATCGGCGATGACCCGCAGCCAGATGAGCGGCACCCCACATCGCGCCGCGGTGGCCTCCGGCGCGAGGCGGCCTGCTGCGGTCAGGTGCGTCGCATCAAGGACGACCCGATGACGCTCACGGAGCAGCCCTTCGACGAGCGCGTCGAGACACGCGAAGACGGCGCTGTTCTCCGGTGGCGCATAGGAGGCAGCGACGAAGAGTCGGCGCCGGAGGTGATCACTAGCGACATGCGCCGCGCCGAGACGGGCGGCGAGGATCCGTGCCGAGTGGGTCTTCCCCGACCCGGGGAGACCGATGAGCGCAATGAGCGCCGGCGCACCCTGGGGGCCGTCGGGGGGCGCCCAGATCTCGGCCCGCAGCTGCCGCGCGAGATCCTCCCTCCGCTCCGCATAGTGGCGCGTCTGCGCCGCCACCCCGGCGCCGTTCGAGGCCCGGAACAGTCCGCCCGGCCGCTTGGCGCTCACGACTTCGCGTGGCCGAGCGCGCGAAGAGCGTCGCGAGCGGTCGCCGCCTCGTCATAGGGCCTCGCCACCTCGCCCGTGATGATCGAGCGCTCATGGCCCTTGCCAGCGAGCAGCACCGTGTCGCCCGCCTTGGCCTGTCCGATGGCGGACGTCACCGCCGCCACCCGGTCGCCGATGACGAGATAGTCCGTTCCGAGGCGCTTCCCCGCTTCGCGAGCGCCCGCCGCGATCTCCGCGAGGATGACCTTGGGATCCTCGAGCCGCGGGTCCTCCTCGGTGATGATGAAGAGATCGGCGTGACGCCCCGCGGCCTGCGCGAGAAGCGGTCGCTTCGCGCGGTCCCGCTCGCCGGCGCTGCCGAAGACCGCGATGAGCCTGCCGGGGGTCAGGGGTCGAAGGAGCGCAAGCACATTGCCGAGCGCCTCGGGCGTGTGCGCGTAATCGACGATGACAGTGAACGGCTGGCCCTCGGCCACGCGTTCCATGCGCCCGCGGACCGCTCGCGCCCGCTCCAGTGCCGTTCGCGCGTGAGCGAGGGTCGCCCCGGTCGCGAGCCCCGTCGCGGCGGCAGCGAGCGCGTTGGCGATGTTGAAGCGACCCACGAGCGGCAGAAAGAACTCGATCCTCTCACTGCCGGTGGCGATCTGGATCCGCGAGCCTTTGGCATCCGCGCTCAACACCGTGCCCTGCACGTCCGCGAGCGCGTTGAGCCCGTAGGTGATGACGCGCGCGCCGGCCACGCGATCGGCGAGGTAGCGCCAGTGCGGGTCATCCGCATTCAGCACCGCTGCCTTCGCGACGCCTTTTGCCGGGCCATCGGCAAGCGCCTCGAACAGCAACCCCTTTGCTTCGAGATACCGCTGCAGCGTGCCGTGAAAGTCGAGGTGCTCGGGCGAAAGGTTGGTGAAGACCGCCACGTCCACCCAGGTGCCACGCAGTTTCTGCAGCGCGAGCGCATGCGAGGTTGCCTCGAGGACCGCCCAGGTGCCACCGGCGACGAGCAGCTCAGCGCAGAACTCCTGCACCTCGACCGCCTCCTGGGTGCTCTGGCGGGAATCGTTCGACCAGCTCTGCCCGGCGCTCTTGAAATCGACGGTCGTGGCGTAGCCGGTCGTCTCACCCGCGGCCTCTAGCACATCGGAGATCAGGTGAGTGGTCGTGGTCTTGCCGTCGGTGCCGGTCACGCCGACGACGCGGAGCCGCGCCGTCGGGTGATCGTAGAGCTCTGCCGCGAGATCCGCGAGACTTGCGCGAGCGTCCTCGGTCACCGCAACGGGCGCGGAGAGGCCCCCGAGCTCGCCCTCCGCGACGACGGCGACGGCACCACGCGCCACCGCGTCTGCCGCGAACTGCGCGCCGTCGCGGTGGAATCCCGGGATCGCGACGAAGAGCGACCCCGCTCCCGCCTTGCGCGAGTCGTAGACGATCCGCGCGACCTCGAGATCGGCGGCGCCCGCCGGCGCGGCGAGGCCGCAGGCTCCCAGGAGCGGGCCGAGCCTCACCGCTGGCCCGGTCCGCCACGCAGCTGCAGTGCCCGGGTGTAGATCGGCGCGATGGTCCGGTAGGCCCGGTAGGCGAGCGCGCTAGGGGCAACGTCGTGCGCCCCCGCGAAGCGGAGGTACCGCCCGCCGAACCCTTTCTTGAACAGCGCCGGCCCGTGCATCGGATCGTCGGGCCGCGACGGCTCCAACGGCACGCCACCAAGGTCGTAGCGGGTGGCGCCGCGGCGCCGAGCGGCGAGGATGCACTCCCATTGAAGAGCGTAGGCAGCGAGCGCCCGCCGACCCGCATCGCTCGTCGCACCGTACATATAGAGGTCGCGGTCGCCGCAGTGCCAGATCATCGCCGCCGCGACCGCCTGGCCATCCACCTCCGCGAAACGCAGAGTCGCTAGCCCCGCCTCGATGAGGGTGGACCAGACGAGGCGGTAGTAGGCCCAGGTCCGCGTGATGAATCCCGCCCGCGCGCCGGTGCCCGCGTAGAGCACATGGAACGACCGGAGATCCGCGTCGCCCCGCGCGACCCGAATGGACACGCCGCGCTTCGCCTCCTGCCGAATGCTCCATCGCGTGTCCTTGTCGCATCCCGCGAGCAACGCGTCCTCGGACAGGGCGAGGTCGAGCTCGAGGGTCGCGAGCACCGGCTGCACATCCGGCGCGCGCCGGAAGCCCGCGGCGGCGAAGGCGGGAGCGGCCACCTCGGGCGCCACCTCCGGATCGACCTTCAGGAACAGCGCGCCGCGTTCGCGCGCGAGCGCGGCAAGGGCCACGAGCGCCGCCGCGAGCCCCCCGGAGGGATCGCCGGTGGCAAGGACCGGTCCGCGCGGGACGTAGGCCATCGCTTGCCCGAGGACCGTGCGCCAGAGCACGAGCGCCACCGGTAGCGGATCGCCGAACCGCACGTATTCGGCGCGCCACCCCTGCGCCTCGCGGATCGTCCCCCAGGCGCTCGATTGCAGCACGTGCCCGCGCGCGGCGCGGACGGCGACCTCATCCCAGCCAGATGGTGCGGCCGTCACTCCGTTGCCTTCACGCCGACGACGGCGCGGCGCGCCCGCATCACGCGAGTGCGGTCCTCGCGAGGCGGTGCCGTCCCAGCATGCGCCAGATCGGCCAGAGCAACGGCGTCACCGGCGCCTCGAGCATTCCGACCCAGGTCGCCATCTCGCCGCCAAAGCCTCGCTTGAAGCGCTCCACTCCGGCCAGGCTGCCGTCCTCGTCGAGGCCCCACATGTCGTAGCGCCGGACGCCGAGCGCGCGCAGGCGGAGCAGTGCCCGCCACTTGAGCAGATGGAACGGCCGATGCTCGGGCGCGACCCCGCTCCAGCCGCCGTAGAGCTCCCAGGCGCGGTCTCCGAAACGGACGACGAGCAGGGCACCCGCGTCCACGCCATCGACCGTGGCGAAGAAGAGGTGCAATCGGTCGCCGAAGATCGCACGCAGCGCGCGGAAGTAGGCGGCATCGTGGACCGCAAAGGCATCGCGCGCGGCCACGCGGCGCAAGACCCGAACGAAGCGCTCGATATCGTCCGACTCAAGGGTCACCACGCCGGCGCGCTCCGCCTTGTGGATGTACTGACGGGTCTTCTTGGCCATCGCCGCCAGAAGCTCGCGGGGCTCGGCGGTCAGGCCGATCAGGAGGGTCCGCCGCGGCTGGATGTAGACCGGCGATCGGGCCGCCCCGCTCTGGCTCACCCCGTCGAGCGTCGCCGCGTCCTCGGGCGCCTCGGGGTCGGCGAGCAGGCAGACCGCGCGCTCGCGGCCGAGCGCCTTCCGCAGCGCCGCGAGCGCGGGCCCGAGCGACGCCGGCGCGACAAGCGGGCCGCGCGGCACGTACGCGAGGGTGAGCCCGAGCGGGAGCCGGCGCACGAGGACCTGAGCGAGCCCGACGGTGTGGTCGCCCTCGCGAAGGAGATAGCGCTGGCATTCCCACCCGGCCGCCGCCTTGATCGTGGCCCAACCGGCGGTCTGAAGGAGATGCGGTTCGTCGGCGAGCGCGACGAGCTCGTCCCAGCGTGCCACCTCGGTGGCGCTCGCGAGGACGGCGATCGTCAGGAGGGCTCCCCTGCGGCCACCGCCGCCGGCTGACGTGCCCGGCCCGAGGCCCGGGTCACCCTTGGCGCCTTGGGCTCCCTGGGCGCTTTGGGTTCCTCTGGCTCAAGCGTCCGCTGCGTATGCGTGCACTCCGGGTACCGCTCGCAGCCGTAGAAGAAGGATCGGAACTTGCCCTTCCGCTGGACCAGGAAGCCCTCACCGCAGGTGGGACACCGCACTTCGGTCCGATTGACCGTCTTCTTGATGTACTTGCAGGCCGGATAGCCGGTGCAGCCGATGAATGGGCCGTACCGACCTGTGCGTCGCGCGACCGGCTTGCCACATTCCAGGCAGACCTCGCCCTCGATGATCTCCGGGCCGGCGGGCTCGCCCTCGAGTGGACCGGAGTAGTCGCATGAGCCTTCAGCCGCGGGCTGCCCCTTCTTGCCCTTGATGAATCCGGTGCATGAATAGAACCGACCGAACTTCCCAAGCTTGATGATCAGCGGCTTGGCACAGACCGGGCACGTCTTGTCGGTCTTCTCTTCGGTGACGTCCGACTTCTTGACCGTCTTCGCCTTGATGGCGAGCAGCGCCTTAAAGGGCTCGTAGAAATCGCGAACCACCGGCGCCCAGGCGGCTTCGCCTTCGGCGATCCGATCGAGGTCGAGCTCCATGCGAGCGGTGAAGCCGGGATCCACGATGTCGGGAAAGTGGGCCTTGAGCACGTCGGTGACGACGCAGCCCATGTCGGTCGGAATGAGCGCGCGACCTTCTTTCGTCACGTACTTCGCCGTGAGCGTGGAGATCGTCGGCGCGTACGTGGACGGCCGCCCGATCCCGAACTCCTCGAGCGCCTTCACGAGCGACGCTTCGGTGAACCGGCCGGGAGGCTGGGTGAAATGCTGGTGCTCGGCAAGGCTCTGGAGTGTGAGCCGCTCGCCCTGGGCGAGATCAGGCAGCGGATCGACCTGCTGCTCGGGCTCGTCAGTGGCTTCGCTGTAGACCCTGAGATACCCATCGAAGAGGAGCCTCCGACCGGTCGCCCGCAGCACGTAGAGGTCGGCGGCGACATCAGCCCGCGTGCCCTCGTACCGAGCCGGCGGCATCTGCGACGCGACCATCCGCTGCCAGATGAGGGTGTAGAGACGCAGCTGGTCAGGCTTCAGATACGGCGCGATCCGCGCCGGCGATCGCGAGAGGTCCGTGGGACGGATCGCCTCGTGCGCCTCCTGTGCGCCCTTGCTCTTCGTCTTGAAGTGCCGCGGCTTGTCGAGCGCGTAACGCTCTCCGAACTCGGCGAGGATCACCTCGCGCGTCTGCTTCAAGGCACCCTCGGCAACGTGGAGCGAGTCGGTTCGCATGTAGGTGATGAGTCCGACGGTCCCCTCGGCCACGGCGATGCCTTCGTAGAGCTGCTGCGCGAGGACCATCGTCCGGCGCAGCGTGTAGCCGAGCTTCCGCGAGGCGTCCTGCTGCAGCGTCGAGGTCGTGAAGGGCGCGGCGGCGTTCCGGGAGGACTCGCGCTTCTCAACGCTCTGCACGGTGTAGGTCGCGTCCTGCAGGGCGGCGCGGTGCTCCGCGGCCTCGGTGGCCGAGCCGATGGCGAGCTTCTTGCCCTTGTGCTGCACGACCTCGGCGGCAAAGGCCTCGCCGTCGTGGTTGGCGAGGACCGCGTCCAGGCTCCAGTACTCCAGCGGCGTGAAGGCTTTGATCTCCCGTTCGCGATCGACGATGATCCGGAGCGCCACCGACTGGACCCGGCCGGCCGACAGGCCGAACGCGATCTTGCTCCAGAGGAACGGCGAGAGCTTGTAGCCGACCAGACGGTCGACGACCCGTCGCGCCTGCTGCGCGCTCACGAGGTTCTGGTCGATCTCGCGAGGATGCTTGAAGGCATCCGCGATCGCCTCGGCCGTGATCTCGTGGAAGGTCACTCGCTGGAACTTCTCCTCGGGCGCCTCGAGGAGTCGCGCGACGTGCCAGGCGATCGCCTCTCCCTCGCGGTCGAGGTCCGAGGCGAGCCAGATCGTTCCCGCGTCCGCTGCTTCCCTTTTTAGGAGCGCGACGGTCTTCCGGGAGTCCTCCGGGACCTCGTAGAAGGGGACGAACGTCTCCTCATCGACACCGAGTTTGGACTTTGGCAGGTCCGCAATGTGGCCGAACGAGGCCTCCACCCGAAAGCCGGGGCCGAGCATCCGGCCGAGGGTCCTGGCCTTCGTGGGGGATTCGACAATGACGAGATCGGGCCCGGTTCCAGCCCGTTTCTTCACGGTCCGGCGGGCGGGGCGCTTCTTTTTGGGCCCTACCGAGGTCTCGACGGTCAAATTGCACCCTTTCGGCGCGTGCGATCGGGCCCCTGTCGGAGACTGGCCTCGTAGACACTCTACCAATGACGTCGAGACGCCTTTGATCAGCCCGGTCCAGCCGGCACCCCTGGGGCCGGAATCGTTGCCCGGCACAAGGGGTGGACCCGCCCCGCGGATGTTGCCCCCCACGGGGCCGCCGGGACAGGCCGGGCAAAGCCACTGGACTAAAGGAGGTCGGGCCGCTCCTCCCGCCGCAGGCGGTCCACGACCGTCCTGACCTCCTCGGCGCGGTCCCTGGTGGTGATGAGGAGGACGTCCGCGGTGTCCACCACGATCAGATCGGAAACCCCGATGAGGGCTACGGCCTTGCCGGGGGCCCAGACGAAGTTACCGGGGGCTTCGACCGCGTACTGCTCGGCCTGGGCCCAGCTCCCGGACGAGGCCACGACGTCGGCGAGGCGAGACCAGGAGCCGATGTCCTCCCACCCGATATCCGCCGGCACGACCGCGCGGTCCGTGGCCTTCTCGACGATGCCGTAGTCGATCGTCGTGCGGTCGGTCTGCTCCCAGACCTCGCTCAGAACGGTCTCGTAGCGCTCGCTACCGGCCGCCGCCCCGAGGAGGTCGAGCGCCGCTGCGGTCTTCGGCAGGAATTGCCGATAGAGCGCAAGGATGGTGGCGACGCGCCAGACGAAGATGCCGGCATTCCAGTAGTGGCCGCCGGCGGCGATCATCCGTTCGGCCTCGGGCACGGCCGGCTTCTCGATGAACCGGAGGACCTCGCGGACCGGAACGGGAGCATCGACGGCGAGGACGGCGCCGGCATGGATGTAGCCGAGGCCGCCGTCCGCCCGGGTCGGCTCGATGCCGAGCGTCACGAGGCGCCCCTGCTCCGCGGCGGCGGTCGCGGCGATGAGCACGCTGCGGAAGGCATCGCGCTTCTGGATGAGGTGGTCCGCTGGAAGCACCGCGACGACGGCCTCCGGGTCAAAGCCATGGAGCACGGCCATCGCGAGGCCGATCGCCGCCGCGTTTCCGCGCGGGTACGGCTCGATGACAAGGTGATCCGCACGGAGCTCGGGCAGCTGCTCGTGGATGAGCGCGCGATGCTCCGGTGGCGCGACCACAAAGATCCGCTCGTTCGGGATGAAGTCCGCCACGCGATCGACGGTTTCCTGGAGCATCGTCCGGCTTCCGGTGAGCTCGAGGAACTGCTTGGGCCTCCCCTGCCGCGAGAGCGGCCAGAGCCGCGTTCCCGCGCCGCCGGAGAGCACAAGCGCGTAGAGCCGGGGCATGCCTACTCAAGCACCCGGCTGCGCCGGTGTGCCACGCTCGGGGCTGGTTGACTCGCTCGCCACCGCGCTGGCGCAGCTCCTTGCTCGCATCTCGCTAGAGCCCGAAGTAATCGAGCCGCATCGCCGAGCGGACGGCGTGCAGGGTCGCGGTCGCTTCGGCCCGCGCGCGCCGGCTGCCCTCGTGGATGATCTCGTCGATAAAGCCAGGAGCGGCGGCGAAGCGGGCGCGCCGCTCGCGGATCGGCTCAAGGAAGGCTTCGAGCGCGACGACGAGCCGTTGCTTCACCTCGACGTCGCCCACCTTGCCCGCGCGGTAGCGCTCCTTCAGGTCGACGACCTCCGCAAGGTCCCGATTGAAGCTGTCGTGGTAGACGAACACGGGATTGCCCTCGACCGTGCCCGGGTCGGTCGGCCGAAGGCGGTTCGGGTCGGTGTACATGCTCATGACCTTTTTTGCGACGGTGCGCGGGTCATCGGCGAAGTTGATCGCGTTCCCGAGACTCTTCCCCATTTTCTCGCGGCCATCGGTGCCCGGGAGGAGCCCGACCTCCGGGATGAGGGACGCGGGCACGGGGAACACCTCACCGAAGAGCTCGTTGAAACGTCGCGCGATCTCACGGGTGAGCTCGACATGCGATTCGTTGTCGCGGCCCACCGGCACAAGGTCTCCTCGAACAGAGAGGATGTCCGCGGCCTGGAGGATCGGATAACCGAGGAGCCCGTAGGTCGGCTCCCTGAGGCTGTGATCGCGCAGCTGGTCCTTGAGCGTTGGGATGCGCTGCATCCGCGGCACCGAGACGAGCATCGAGAAGTACACGTGAAGCTGCGGGATCTCCGGGATGAGCGACTGAAGAAAGATCGTGACCTTTTCCGGATCGACACCTACCGCGAGGTTGTCGAGGACGTCGTCTCGGATGTTCTGCCCGATCTCGTGAAGATCCGCGAGGCGCGTCGTGAGCATGTGATAGTCGGCGACGAGAAGAAACGTCTCGTACTCGTCCTGAAGCCGGACCCGATTGGCGAGCGTGCCGACGTAGTGGCCGATGTGGAGCGGCCCGGTCGGGCGATCCCCGGTCAGGATCCGCTTCCGCGTCTTCGGCGCGGCGGTTGAGGGCGGCGGGGCGGCGATCGGTGTGGTCATGGGAGAGGTCAGTCTACCCGCCGGACCTCTCCCCAGATGCGCGCCGTCTCCCGGACCTCGCCCCGGTCAATAGGATCTGGTCTGCGTGGTCGGGCTGATGATGTTGCCGTTCGCGTCGGCCACATTTCGGACCGCCACAAGGTAGGCGCCGGTACCGCCGGGCGCGGGTGCCGAGGGGTTGTAGTTCGAAGTGTACCCGCCTGTGCCGACGCAGGTCACCGTCCAGACCGTGCCACCGGTGGTCGAGTTGATCGACGGGATCCCGACCGTGCAGAGGGTGCCGAAGGTCCCGTTGTTGAGCGAGTAGTTCACGATGTTGCCCGCCGAGTTGGTGGGGCTGGAGCCCCCCGTCATCGCCTTGCTGAACGTGACGCTGAACGAGTCGCCCGAGATGTAGGTCGCGCCGGTGAACGAGGGGGCCGTGGTGTCGGCATAGGACACGGTCACCGTGGTGGGGTTCGGACTCAACAGGTTGCCGGCCGGATCGGTGACCGAGAGGACGACGAGCGTGTAGGTGCCGCCGCCGAGGGTCGTGCCGGTCGTGAAGTTGACGCAGCGGCCGTCGGTGGAGACGTTGTAGTTGTTCGCGGCGTTCCTCGTCGAGCTGAGGGCGATGACCGCTCCGCCAGACGCGGTGAATGAATAATTCGCCGTGTTCGAGGCGGTCGTGTTCGACTGGAACGCGCCGGGCGCCGCGGTCACCGAAGCGAACATCGACTTGCTGTAGCAGACCGAGAGCGTGGTGGCCGAGGTCGAAGCGCTTGCCACGGTCAGGGCAGCCGTGTCCGAGCTGTCAGACACCGTGATGAGGGCCGGGTTCGGGTTGAGGGCGTTGCCGGCCTGATCGAGGAGGTTGTTCGCGGAAAGCGTGTACTGACAGCCATTCGCGAGAAGAGCGCTCAGCGTGAGGCGCACTCCGCGAAGCTCCCAGCGCTCGTCGGTGTCATCGGTGAGCGCGCCGACCGGCGGCGAACTCACCACCGTGATCGCGGTCGTGCCGCCCGAGGCGCAGCTCGTCGTCGCGGAGGAGCCATCCGGGTTCGCAAGGGTGTAGTTGGCGGAGTTGTCGATCGCATTCGTCGCACCCCAGCCCGCGGTCGTGCGCATGCCCTCGCTGAACGTCACGAGGATGTTCTGCAGGTAGGCCGCGCCGGTCCCGGCACTCGCGAGGTTCGTGTCGGCTCGCCGTGCCAATGCAGAGACGACGCTGGGACGCGTGGCGTCGGAGGGCACCGTGATGCTGAACGAGGTCGGGCTCGGCGAGATCGCGAGGCCCGCGGCGTCGGTGACGCCGGAGATGTCGAGCGAGTGCACGCCCACCGCGGTCAGGCCGGTCCCGGTGTTGAAGGCGAGTCGCACCTGGCGATTCAGGCCCGCGGTCGAGCCGCGCAGGGTCAGGATGCCGGGGAAGCTGGCCGAGTCCCACTTGAAGTTGGAGGCAATCGCCGTGGCGGGAGTCAGCGCCTCACTGAAGGTCACGATGACCTCCTGCGTGCCCGGCTGCGTAAAGCCGCTCGCGGTCGGCACCGTGGAGTCCGTCGCGGTGAACGAGAACGTGCTGGCCGCGGCGATCGCATTGCCAGCGGAGTCGCTGACGGTGCTCACCGTCAGGCTGTAAGTCGAGTTGGCGACGAAGGTCGCGGTGTCGAGGACGAAGAGCACGCACCTGCCGTCGGCGCTCGCGACGAGCGAGCTGGCCGGCTGACCCGTCCCGGTCTGCGTGCCGAGCGTGATGCTCGAGAGCGTGTAGCTGCCGATGGCCGTGATGGACCCCGTGCCGGTCGTCGCCATCACCTTGCTGTAGCAGACGTTCATGCGCTTGAGACCCTGGGCGGTGTCGACGCTCTGGATGGTCGGAGCACCGGTGTCGACCGTGTAGCTGAACACGTTCGAGGTGCCCTGACCGGGTGCGGTCGCGGTGAGCGAGTGGGCTCCCGCGGTGAGCGCGGTGGTGAGGCAGGCGAACGTGCCCGTCAGGGTGGCGGTCGTCGTGCAGAGGACGGCCGAGCCTTCCTGCACGGTCACCGTGCTCAGCGCGGTCGCGCCGGTGCCGGAGATCGACGGCGTCGTGGTCGTGGAAGGGCTCGCGGGCGACGAGGCCGTGATCTGGAGCGTCGAGGCGATGACCGTCACCACCTGGAAATACCCATAGTCCTCGAGCGGAGCGCCGCCGGCCCACTCGAGCCCGGTGAACTGCTGCGCGCCCTGAGGAGCGTTCGCGGGAACCTGGACGTTGTAGATGAAGAAGCCCACCTGCCCGGGGGCGACGAGGTCGCTGGCCTGATTCGCGTAGATGGTCGGGGCGGTCCAGTTCACCGCCCAGCCAGCGGCCGACAGGAGCGAATTGCCACGCGTCCGGAGCGAGGCCTGCGCCACGGCGTCGCCCTTCACCCAGGCGAGATCACCGGTGTTCCCGTAGCCGACCGCGAACTGTCCGGTCTGCCCGGGAGCGAGGGACAGGAACGAGCTCTCGGAGAAGTAGGCGCCGTGGTAGCCGGGCGCCGACAAGGCCGGCGCCGAAAGGGAGAGCATGCCGAAGGCCAGAGCGCTCACGACGGCTCCGTTCAACAGGATCCTCTTCATTCGCACGGTCGGACGACCTTTCAGGGCCGCGACCTCTCATGGCACGAACCCGAGGTCGGGACCCGGCGTACTCCCACCAAACGCTGGTGCGCCATTTGTATACCTCTTCTGGTCCGTCGGTGTTTCGCGTGCCGTGGATTGCATCCTGCTCGCGGTCCCGTAGGATTTCGAGCATCGCGCGGAACACATCGCGGCCACGGTGCGAAGATCCAGCACCCATACGGCCTCGCGGAGGAGTCAAGAGTGGCGACAACCGCCGCGGTCCCCGACGAGCGTCGTGAAACCGTCGCCGCGGTCCGGCTCCTCGCAACCGAGGTGGGACCTCGCGACGAGGCGATGGGACTGCTGCTGGGGCGCTTCGCCGAGGCTGTCGAAGAGCGGCGCCCCGACGAGGCCAAGGCCTACGCGGCGGTGCTCGAGCCGCGGGTCATCGCGGAGTCGCTGCTCGGCGGCACGTCCGGGATCTGGAGCGTGTTCGAGGTGGCGAGGAACGTCGTGATCTTCCTTCCCATCGCCGTGACCTGGTACGGGCTCGCCACCGCGAGCGCCGGTTACGCGGAGCTGCTCACAAAGGATCCCAGCCTCGCCGGGCTGCCGTTCCTGCTCCTCTGGCAGGAGAGCTTCCGTGGCGCCGGTTCGGTCATCAGCTTCAGCACCCTCGCGACGATCGACGCCAGCCTCATCGGCCTCCTCATCGCGCTCTCGCTCGCGCTCAACGCCCACAGCGAGGTGCGCGACACGCGGCTCCGGTCGCGCATCCTGCTGCGCGAATCGGAGATCCGCGGCCTGGTCGGCCACGCCCTGAGCCTGGCCAGCACCTCGGACCTGGACGCGGTCGAGTCGGGGGCGGTCCTGGATCAGATGATCGCCGAGGAGCGGCGGATCTACGAAAGGGCCCGCGAGGGCGAGCAGCAGCTGTTCCAGCTCGAGGCCGCCGTCGGCGAGCTTCGCCAGGCGGCCATGGAGCTGACGCGAGCCGCCGGCGCACTGAACGCCCGCATCGACCTGCCCTCGAGCCACGAGCGCCCGCCATCCACCGCGGCCGGTCGGACCGGCCAGGACCCCAGGTGAACGACAGCTAGGTGCTCGGAGCGAACCGAGGCGTCAGCATCTCGCTCGTCGGCTGGCTCTGGGCTGACATCCTCCTGGGCCTGTTCGTCATCTTCCTTGCCGCATCGAGCGCACCGACGCCGGTGGTGAAGGCGACCCCGACGCCCAGCGCGTCGGCGAGCGCGACCTCCGCCCCGGGCATCGACCCACAGCCGTTCACCCTGGCGCGATTCCCGGTGAACGGGGCGTCGCTGCTCAGCAACGATCCGGTGCTCGTGGCCGCAGAGCAGCAGCGGATCGCAACGGAGCTCAGCGCGAAGCTCGCCGCGGCTCAGCCGGGTCGGCGGGCGGCCATGGTCCTTGCTTACGGCGCACACGAGGATCCGGTTCAGGGCGATCGTCTCGTGCGAGCGGCGACCCAGGGTCTCCGCTCGGGTCCGTTCGACGGCTCGACGATCAAGACGTATCACGAGCTCGTCACCGGTGACCGTGGAAGCACGATCACGGTGGAGGTGTACCTCTATCGATAGCCAGGGCGTGGGTGGCGTCGGGCCCACGACTCCGCCGGATCTGGCGGAGGGTCTCCTCACCGCGCGTCGCTCGATGCTTGGCCGCGCGCTCCGGTCCGGTTCGGCCGCAGCCGTTGCCCGGGCCGCAGCCCGCCTGCGACTTCGCACCGCCGAGCTCGAGCCGACCGACGCCTCCGCCGCGCGGCGGGCGACCATGCGACTCGGACACCTTCTCCGCGAGGAGCGTTTTCGGCGACGCGTCGTGACGCCCGCGACGACCGGGGGCAGGGTCACCTCAAGCCGGCTCCGACCACGGTCCTCCCCGGTCCCCCGACTCCTTCGCGCGTTGACGCTCGCGAGCGTCGTGCTGCTGGCCGCAGCCGCGATCGCGTCCGCCTGGCCGAGACCCGACGCGCGCCGCGGCGCACCGGTCGGCGGACCGGCGGACGAGCCGGCGGTGGGCGCGAGCGTCGCGTCGCTCACCTCACCCCCACCGGCGAGCACCGCCGAGCCGGCGCCGTTCGCTCTTCCGGTGACCCTCGGCCTCACCGGCATCACGAGCCCGACCTATGTCGCTCCCGTGGTGCCGATCCGCACCTCCGCGCCCGCGCCGCCCACCGCGGCACCCGGGCCTGCCGCGCCACAGCCGGGTGGCAGAGTTGGAGGCGGAGGACCCCCGCCGACGGCCACACCCCCACCAGCGCCGAGCTCGGCGGTCTTTCTCCCAGCGAACGGTCTCGTCGGCCTGCGGCCGCTGCAGCCGGGCGAGCGGCGCTGGCAGGGGCTTGTCGTGGGAGCCGATGGACTGGCCATCGCGGACGTCTGCATCGAGATCGGGCCGCGCTCGTGCCAACCGATCTCGTCGCGCTCCGACTCATTCGGGTCGTGGTACTTCGATCTCCCCGCGATCGCGCTCATCTGGGACGTGCGCTTCGTGAAGGCCGGCTACACGACCATCACCATGCAGATCAACTCCGGAGCCAACGCGCAGAGCCTCATGGTCATCCGCCTCGCGAAGAGCACGCCGTGATCGCTCCGTAAGTGGCCGCGCTAGGCGTTCGCCTCGCGGCGCCACACGTCGAAACGCTGCTCGATGCGCTGGCGACACGTGACGCCGCGGTCGCGGATTTCGCGCGGGTGTTCCGGGGGGCGGACGTCATCGTCACGGTCTCGCGCACCTCGACGGCGCCGCGACTCGACCAGCCCCGCGCGCCGCGCTCGACCGACTCGATATCGGACCTCCTGCGGGCGGCCGCGAATCTGGCGGGCCTCCCAGGCGTGAGCTTCCCCTGCGGCCTCGCGACCGACGGACTGCCGGTCGGCCTGCAGCTCATTGGGCCGGCCCGCTCGGAGCCGCTGCTCCTCGCCATCGCGAGCGCTTATCAGCGCGCGACGGACCACCATCTGCGGCGGCCGCCGGTCTGACGCGCGGCGACCGCAGGATGCCGCCGCAGCGGAGCGGCAGGCCTGCACCCGACCGCTGTGTCAAGCGCAGCGCGCGATGCGGCCGTCGCCGGTCAGCACGATCTCGCCACGGAGCAGCGCGGTGGCGAGAAGCGTCGCGGCCTCGGCCGGCGCAAGGCGCAGCTGTGCGCCGAGGGCGTCCGCCGAGAGCGGGCCGGCGGCGAGAAGCTCGCGAAGCGCGGCGCCCACGCCGGTCCCAGCCCCTTGGGGGGCAGGCTCGATCGAGCGCAGGCCGAGCGCTTCGAGGAGCATCGGGGCGCCGGTGAGCGCGCGGGCGGTGCCCGAGGCGATCAGGCTGTTCGTTCCCTCCGAACGCATCGCGCCGAGCGGGCCCGGAATGGCGTAGAGCGGGCGCCCGAGCTGCGCGGCCTCGGCAGCGGTGATGAGCGCGCCGGAGCGCTCCCCCGCCTCAACGATGACCACCACGTCGGCCAGGGCGGCGATGGTCGCGTTGCGCCTCGCGAACATCCAACCCTGTGCGCGAAGGCCCGGTGCGTACTCGGAAACGAGAGCGCCGTGCTGCCGCAGCCGCGTCGCGAGGTGCCGCCGGCGACCGCGCACGCCGGCATCGAATGCGGTGAGCCCCTCGCCGAGCACGGCGATCGAGGAAGCGCCGGCCTCGAGC
>SHYN01000004.1 GCA_009692785.1 Chloroflexota bacterium
GACCTGTGTGAGCCGAGGGAGGCGGAGGAACGCTCGATCGCTGATGGCGATCGCCGGGCTTGAGACGCGGCTTGGTATCCGCTCGACCTACCGCGGCATCGACGGACCGCTTCTGCCGATGACCCTGAATCTGCTCGAGGGCTACGACCCCCTACGTCGAGAGGCCGGCCCGTGTCAGCGTCGTGGCGATCGGTCTCCCCCGCGCAGTTGAGCGACCGCGTTCGCCAGCGCGCCGGTCGCCAGGGACCCGACGTCGGTGCGGCCGACGCGGCTGACATTGCGGCTGGCGACGATCTGCTCACCTTTGAGGACGAACGCGGCGAGGCGCTCGGCCGGGATGAGCGGGTCGGCGAGATTGGTGGGGTCGTTGTCCACCCCACGCTCGGCCATCGTCTCGCGCAGCACCGCCCAGGCGACGATCGCGTCGCGGTCGGCCTGGGGGAGCGCGGCGTAGCGCGCGGTGTCGTTCAGCGCCGCGCGGAATGGCCCGAGGCGGCGCTGCTCGGTGCCGCGCGGGTGCTCGAGCGCGAGGCGCAGCTCGCGTCCGTCCGACATGGCCTCGATGCTAAGACTCGCGGCTCCGCGACAATAGAGCAGTGAGCGACCTGACCCGCGATCTCCTCGTCCTCGCGAAGACCGTGGGCGCCAACGAGTTCCCTGTGGAGCGACCTTCGGTCATCGGTATCGATCGTGAGACCGGATCGCTGCTGCGCTGCACGCCGTTCCCCTGGAAGGGCGCGGACAGCGACCCGCCGGTGCGGCGCTGGTCGTGGGTCCAGCTGGACGTCGCGGCCGCGCTACGTGATCCGCGCCCCGATTCCCGGGAGGTGGCGGGCGAGGTCGTCGCGAACGCGTACATCGAGGCGCGGGACGGCTGGAAGCTTCGGCGACCCTTCGTCCGTCCGCACGAGCACCCGTCGCTCGAGGCCTTTGCGGAGTCGGCGAGGAAGGGTGGTCCGACGCTGGGGTATGTTCGGCCTCGCGAGGATGCCGATCTGATGCTCATGCCGCTCCGGCTGCTGTTCCGCTGCGCCGAGGGTCCGTGCACCGCGCCGCACGAGCTGCCGGTGCTCGACTGGGAGCTTCACGAGATGTCTCGCCTCGCGCGTGAGCGCGAGGGCCTGAGATGGGCGACCGCGTTCCGCGAGCGCTGGGGGGCGCCGTTCTTCGCCCGCTTCGACGTGCGGATCCTCATCAGCGTCTTCGCGCAGGCGCCATCGAGGCTGTACGTCGCGGGGCTGTTCTACCCGCCGCGGGTTGCGGAAGATGCGCACGAGCATGCCCACCACGTCGCCCATCGCGACCATCGAAGCGAGGGCACGTCGGCGGTGGAGGTCTAGAGTCTGCCCGCGAGCTCCCGCGGCACGTCGCTCCGCTCGGTTCCCAGCTCGCCCTTCTTCCCGTGGTGGCCGTGGGGAAAGATCCGGAGCAGCAGATAGGTCCCGGTCCTCGGATCCTCGGCTTGCGCGACGACCAGCGATGGGCCCCAGGTCGAGTCGAAGTTCGCGCCGACCTCGGGCTTGGCGACGCCGGGGTCGAAGCCGACCTTGTCCCACTGGAGGACGGCGTAGCCGCGGAGCACCCGCTCCTCCTCCGCGTCGAGGTCCGCCCGCCAGCGGTGCGCTCCGTCGTGCTGCCGCTGGCACACGGCCGGAGATCCGGAAAAGAGCGTCACCCATTTGTGGACGTCAGCGTCCTTCGACTGCGCGCCCTGGGGGTAGGCGCTCTGATGAAGCCCTTCGCCGACCGCGCAGAGATAGGAGAACAGCACAGGTGCAGTATAGGAATCATGCCGCCGCGTATCGTGACCGCGCTCGGACTTCGCCTTCGCGTGCTCGACGCCGGCGCCGGCGAGGCGGTGCTCCTCGTGCACGGCGTCGGCGGCTGGGCCGAGAACTGGGAGGAGGTGATCGCGCCCATCGTGGCCCGCGGTCGCCGCGCGATCGCGATCGACCTGCCCGGCTTTGGTGAGAGCGAGCGACCGCGGCACGCACGCTATTTCGATCCAGAGCGGCCCTTCTATGCCGAGATCGTCTGGGCCGCGCTCGACGCGCTCGGTGTTCGAGAGGCGCACCTGGTGGGGAACTCGCTCGGCGGCGCCGTCGTGACGCTCGCGGCACTCACCGCTCCGGAGCGAACGCGCTCGTTGACGCTGGCCGCGGGTGCAGGGATCGGCCTGGAGGTCTCGTCGCTCCTTCGCCTCGTGGCCCTCCCGGGGATTGGTCTTCTGACCCGGCTGCGACGGCCGCGCCGTTGGGCGGATCGGACGCTCGAGTCGTGCTTCTACGACGTGGGCCGTATCCCCGCGCACCTCTACCCCGAGGCACGCCGCTGGGGCGACCGGTCGTTCCCCGAGTTCGTTCGCGTTCTCCGCGCGGGTGTCGGGCTGCGGGGCGTGCGCCCCGCACTCCGGAGGCACTGGGTCGATCGCCTGGCGGCGTACCGCGGGCCGGTGCTCGTCGTGTGGGGCCGCCAGGATGCGGTGCTCCCGGTCGCACACGCCGCGGCGGCGCGCGCGCTGCTTCCGCAGGCCGAGGTCGTGCTCATCGACCGCTGTGGCCATGTGCCCATGGCAGAGTGTCCCACGGAATTCCTTGCCGCCCTCGAGCCCTTCCTCGACCGCGTCGAACGTCAGGTGGGGTGATCATCTCAAGGGGGTGAGCCAGCCGGGCGGCCACCGGTTCAGGCACAATCTTGATGCGACCGCGATCAGGGTCCGCGGGGCCGCGGCGCGCCGACCGTACGAGAGGGGTCACCGGCAGATGGCGCAGTACGAACTCAGGATGCCCAAGCTTGGCGAATCGGTCACCGAGGGCACGATCGGTCGTTGGCTTGTGCGCCCGGGCGACACCGTTCTGAAGTACGACCTCCTTGTCGAGGTCCAGACCGACAAGGTCAACACGGAGATCCCGTCTCCGGTGAGCGGCACCCTGCGAGAGGTCAGGGTCGAAGAGGGTGTCACCGTGCCGGTCGGCGCGCTCCTTGCGCTCGTCGACACCGTGGCCGACGTCACGGCAGGTGCGGCTCCCACCTCGGCACCGGTCGCAGAGGCCGCGGCGCGACCTGCCTCCGCTTCCGTGCCCGCGGGGGCACCCGCCAACGCCGCCGTGGCGCGCCCCGCGGTGGCTCCCGGCGACCCCCCGAGTTCCGCGGAGACGCTCCACGCCGCGGACCGCGCTGATGTGCGAGCCACGCCCGCCGTTCGCAAGCTCGCGAGCGACAGCGGGGTCGATCTCCGGACGCTCACCGGGACCGGCCTCGGCGGCCGCGTTTCGCGTCAGGACGTCGAAGCCCATCTCGCGGTACGGGATACCGTTCCCGCCGCCGCGCCGGTACCCGCTCCCGTCGTCACCGTGTCACCGACCGCGACCCCGCCGCTCATCGCAAAGCCCACCGGGCCGGCGCCGCTCGCCGGCGACGAGCTGCTCCGGCTCACACCGATGCGTCGAGCGATCGCGGAGAACATGGTCCGGAGCTGGAGCGCACCGCATGCCCACGCCGTTATGGAGATCGACATGACCGCGGTGATGCGCTACCGCGAGACAGTCCGGGGCGAGTTCATCGCACGCGAGGGCTTCGACCTGTCTCCCGCCGCCTTCATCATGAAGGCGGCGGTCGAGGCGCTGCGCGCGGTTCCGCGCGTGAATGCCAGCTGGACGACCGAGGGGATCCGCGTGCACCGCACGATCAACCTCGGGTATGCCGTCTCGCTGGGCGACGATGGACTGGTCGTGCCGGTGATTGGGAGCGCCGATGGGCTCTCCATCGCGGGACTCATGCGTGCGATCCGCGACGTCGTCGATCGCGCGAAGCTGCGCAAGCTGAGCTTTGAGGATTTTTCGAGCGGAACGTTCACGGTGAACAACACCGGGCCGCTCGGCACGGTCATCTCGAGTCCCATCGTTCCGCCCGGCCAGGCGGCGATCGTCTCGGCGGAGGCGATCCTGAAACGCCTCGTCGTCACCGGGGACGACCAGATCGGGATCCGCCAGATGATGAACCTCGTCATCGGCTTCGATCACCGGGTCGTCGACGGTGCCACGGCCGCGAAGTTCCTTGCGACGATGCGGGTCTGGCTTGAGGGCGTGACCGCCGCGGTCCCGGTCTATTGATCCGGTGATGGAGGGCGGGCCAGCGAGCGAGAACGGACCGCGCGGGCGAGCCGCGGCCTTGCCGAGGCGAGCGAGGAGCGGATGACCGGCGACCTCGTACCGATCGCGTTCGACCTTCCCGGGGAGGTCGAGCGTCCGCGTTCGCGCGGCCGCGGCGGCGCCAATCGCTCGGTGCCGATCGATCACGCCCGGCCTCCCTGGCTGAAGGTGCGCCTGCCTTCCGGTCCGGCGTACGAGGAGCTCCGGCGCCTCATGCGGTCAAAGTCGCTGAACACCGTCTGCGAAGAGGCGCGCTGCCCGAACCTGGGTGAATGCTGGGGTGCCGGCACGGCGACGTTCATGATCCTTGGCGAGACGTGCTCGAGGTCGTGCGGCTTCTGCGCCGTGACGACCGGGAGGCCGGGGATCATCGATCACGACGAGCCGCGGCGCGTGGCCGAGGCGGTGGCCCGGATGGGTCTCCGGCATGCGGTCGTGACGAGCGTGAATCGCGACGAGCTCCCCGACGGCGGCGCGGCGCTCTTTGCCATGACGATCCACGAGATCCGGCTCGCCTCACCCGGGACGACGGTGGAGGTCCTCATTCCCGACTTTCAGGGCGACCCCGGTGCGCTCGATGTCGTTCTGGCGGCGCGCCCCGAGATCCTGGATCACAACATCGAGACGGTCGCGCGCCTCTACCCGCGCGTGCGGCCCCAGGCACGCTACGCGCGGTCGCTCGAGGTGCTGCGCCGCGCGAAGGCCCACGCGCCGGATCGGCTTTGCAAGAGCGGGATCATGCTCGGGCTCGGTGAGACGCGCGCCGAGGTGCTGCAGACCATGACCGACATCGCGGCGCAGGGAACGGACGTCCTCACGATCGGCCAGTACCTCCGGCCAAGTCCGCTCCACCTGCCGATCGAGCGGTACTGGACGCCCGAGGAGTTCGCCGCGCTCCGGGTCGACGGTGAGGCGCTCGGGTTCCGCCACGTCGAGTCCGGCCCGCTCGTCCGCTCGTCGTATCACGCGGAGCGCGTGCTCGCGCAGGCGCCCGCCGTGCGGACGGCCGACCGCGATGGCGTCTGACGAGCGGGAGGCCCCGGCCGACGTGGACCAGGTCCACGCAACGTGGTTGGGTCGCGTGCCCTACGTCCAGGCCTGGCGCCTCCAGGAGGCCGTCGCGGCCCGGGTGCGCGACGGGGCCGGACCGGAGCGGGTGCTGCTTCTGGAGCACGATCCCGTTTACACCATCGGTCGGAGCGGCTCGACGGAGAATCTGCTCGCCGCGCCCGGCGAGCTGCGCAGCGTCGGCGCCGCCGCCTACCGCGTCGATCGCGGCGGCGACATCACCTACCACGGTCCCGGCCAGGTGGTCGGCTACCCGATCATCCAGCTTGGCTTCGGACCGGATCTCGTCGGATACGTGCGTGCGATCGAGGATGCGCTTCGGATGGCTCTCGCGGGCTATGGCGTTGCCGCTCACACGGTCGAGAAGCGCACCGGGGTGTGGGTCAGGCTGCCCGATGGGCGTCCGGCCAAGATCGCGGCCATCGGCGTGCGGGTCTCACGCGGCGTTTCGACCCACGGCTTTGCGCTCAATGTGGCCACGGATCTCGAAGCGTTCGCGCGGATGATCCCCTGTGGCTTCGTCCACGAGGTGGCGTCGCTCGAGCGCCTCGGCGTCCGGGCGCCACTCCACGAGGTCGCCGTCCACTGCGCCGCGGCGCTCGCGGAGCGGCTGGGCCGTGAGCTGGTCTGGGACGGCACGGTGCCTCCCGCGCGTGACGACGAGATCGGTGAGCATTCGCTGGCGCGTGAGGCGCGCGACCTCGCGGCGGCGGCGCTGCCGGTCTGATGGCGGGTCAGCTCGTGCGCCGCCGTCGCCTGGAGCGCGGATGACGACATTCACCCGTGCCGAGGCCGAGGCGCTGCTGCCCGCGGTGCGGCCCCTCCTCGAGGACATCCAGCGTCGCGCCGCATCCTATGCGCGGCGACCCTCGGATCCCGTGGCAAGCGAGCTTCGCTCGCTCGTTGCCGAGGTGGCGGCGTTCGGAGTGGAACTGAAGGACCCCACCGCGGGCCTCGTCGACTTCCGCATGACGCGGCGCGGCCGTGAGGTCTATCTCTGCTGGAAGCTCGGCGAGGGCGACCGGATCGCCTGGTGGCACGAGATCGACGCCGGCTTTCGCGGACGAAGGATCATCGAAGACTGAAGAAGCGGCGACCCCGTGGTCGCCGCTTCTTCGTCAGGATCGGATCGAGGGGGGGTCGCTACTTCTTGTCGAAGTAGGTCTTGTTGAGTTCGGTGTAGCTCTTCCACTTGTCGGGAACGGCGTCCTCGGGGAAGATCGCGCTGACCGGGCAGACGGACTCGCAGGCGCCGCAGTCGATGCACTCGTCCGGGTGGATGAAGTACATGTTGTCGGCGTCCGTCGTGTAAATGCAGTCGACGGGGCAGACGTCAACGCAACTCGCGTCCTTGAGACCAATGCACGGTTCGGTGATCACATATGTCATTCGAACTGATCCATCCTTTCGGCTGCGTAGGGAAAAGATATCATTGGCTGTGCCGATGAGCGAACCTGCCGAGTTCCCCTTCCCCGCCGACGTCACCGAGGACGAGCGCGCGACCGCGCGGAGCCTGATCGGGGCGCGGACGACGATCGTGGAGGAGACCCCGCAGGGCATCCGTTTCGAGGGACGGTCGCTCGGCCAGACCGGCCCGATCTGGCACTACCAGTACACCCGCGTGTACGCGCTGCCGCACGGCTTCCTTGCCGCTGGTCATGACCTCCGCACCGGGATCACCGTCATCCACGCGGAGACGCTCGACACCCTGGCCGCCGGGTTCGGCAACGAGGGTGTTCGCGAGTTCGTCGAGGACGAACTCCGCTTCCGCGGCCTCCTCGGCGTCCACGCCTCGACCTGACGGTTGCGGCGCGCCGGCGCCGCCCGAACTCCTCATCGCGATCGACGAGTTCAACGACGGACGGTTCTTCGAGCAGCACGAGACGCTCGAGCTCCTCTGGCGCGCGGAGACCTCGGCCGTACGCGACCTCTACCACGGCATCCTGCAGATCGGGGTCGGCTGTCACCACTGGCGCGCGGGGAATCGTCACGGCGCGCGAACGCTGCTCGGCAAGGGGATCGACCACCTCGCGCCGTGCGCGCCAGCGTGCCAGGGCGTGGACGTCGCCGCGCTCGTGCGCGACGCGCGGGCGCTGCTGGAGCGCTTGGATCAACAGGAGCAGGTTCCGTTCGACCTGAACGACGCGCCGCGGGTCCATCTGATCGCGGTCGGCTGAGGGCAGCCCCGGCGCGGTCTAGCTCGCCGGCGCGTCCCAGCCGACGAGAGTATGGGGCGGCAGGTTCACCGCTTCTACGCCGCGCAATTCGGGGATCGCGCCGCGAAGCGCTCGCTCGATACCGCTCGCGAGCTGGAGCGATGCGACGAGTCGGCTCGTGCCGGGTCGGGTGAGCCACACCCGGACCTGAGCGATGCCATCCTCAACGCCAACCATCTCAAGGTGTCCGCCGGTGCGCTCGAGGTGGGCCGCCATGTCGGCGACCTTCTCCGCCACCTGTGCCGCCAGATCAGCCATCGCCGCTCACTCTAGCAAGCGAGCGGTACGCGCGCCCACGGCACTGCGATGGTGAGCGACGCGCCGTTCGCCTACCAACCTCGCGCCGAGACCATCCGAGCGCCGTACACTTCAGCGCGTGCTCGAGTCCCCGTTTACGCGACCCGATCTCCAGTGGATCGCCGACGTGCATCGCGCGCACCGCGGACCCTGGCTGTGCCACGAGGCGTGGAGCGAGCCGCCGCTCCTTCCCCTGACGCTTCGGGCTCAGGGCTCACGCCCGCCGGGCGAGGACCTCATCCTCACGGGTGCGGACGGATCCAGGTTCCGAGCGCACCTCGCGCGAGCGAGCGTCGCGGGCGACACGGGCATCGTCATCGCTCCCGATGTCCGAGGCCTGCACTCGTTCTACTCGACGCTCGCCGACCGCTTTGCGGAGGCCGGTATCAACGCGATCACGTTCGACTACTTCGGTCGCACCGACGGCACCGACGTTCCACCCGGCTCGTTCTACGACGGCGTCACCTACCAGACCTCACCGTTCTACGAGCACGTGCAGAAGACGACGCCCGGGCAGATCCATGCGGACATCCGCGCCACGAGCGCGCAGCTCCGCCAAGCGACGGGCGTGCGCCGCATGTTCCTCACCGGGTTCTGCTTTGGTGGACGGGTCGCCTTCAATGCGGCCGCCGAGCAACCGGATCTCACCGGTGTCATCGGCTTCTACGGGATGCCGATCCCGCGTAACGACGACGACAAGGATGCCCCATCGCTCAAGGCCTCACGGACGAAGGCAGCGGTGCTCGGCCTTTTTGGTGGTGCGGACCAGGGCATCCCGCAGACAGCCGTCGATCAGTACGCAAGGACGCTGACCGATCACGCGGTACGGCACAAGCTCGTCACCTATCCGGGCGCGACACATTCGTTCTTCGACCGGCGCTTCGACGAGTTCCGGGAAGCCTGCGATGACGCGTGGCGGCGGATGCTCGGCTTCATCAGGACCGGGGACCCGACCGTCGAGGTCTAGGCGACTCGGCGGCGCTTGTTCTTCACATAGTCGACGAGGACGTACTCGCCGAGCTTTTCCGGTTCGACGTAGAACGCGCGTCCGCGATTGATCTTTGACATCTGGTTCACGAAGTCCATGAGGTGGGCGTCGCGCGCCAGCATGAAGGTGTTGATCGTCACCCCTTCGCGCGTGCAGCGCACCACCTCGCGAAGTGTCTCCTCGAACGTCCGCCGCGTCGGGGGGTAGGAGAAAAGCGCCTGGCCACGTTCGTTCAGGTGGGCGGTGGGCAGGCCGTCGGTGATCATGATGATCTGCTTGTTCGTCCCACGAGAGCGCGCGAGCAGAGTGCGCGCGGTCGCAAGAGCGGCCTGCATGTTCGTGCCCTGAGCGGACTCGTCCAGGCCCAAGGTGGCGAGGTCGGTCGGCTTGAGCACTGCGGCGTAGGCATTGAAGCCGATGATGCAGAGGTCGTCCTTGGGGAACGATGACCGGATGAGCGAGTCGAGCGCGAGCGTCACCTTCTTCGCCGCGAGGAAGCAGCCGTTGTGGAGCATCGAGTGCGAGAGGTCCACGAGGATGGCCGTGGCGGACTGGGTCAGCAGCTCGGTCCGCCAGACATCGAAGTCCTCCGCCTTGAGTCGCACCGCGGCCCGCCGGGCACCCAGCCGCGGGTCGGGCGGAGCATCGCGTGGCGCCTCGCCCGTCGACCGGATCACTGCGTTGCGAACGGTTCCCGGCAGGTCGAGGAGGAAGGGGTCGCCGAACTCGTAGGTCTTGAGCTCATCGGTCGGCTCGCCGCCACGGCCGCGCGCGTTCGCGCGATGTGAACCGAAGGCGTCGCGCTGCAGGTTCGCGAAGATCTCCTCGAGCGAGTGCTGGCCGATCTTCCGGATGGCGCGTGGCGTGAGCTCGTAGCGCTCGCCACCCTTGCGGATGAGGCCCGCCTCTTCCAGCAGGTCCGTCATCTGGCGGATCTGGTCGAGCGACTGTCGCGCCGCCGGACCGGCGAGCCGCTCCATCTCGTTCGGGTCCAGGGCGCTCAGATCGTCCTGATCGTGCGCCGAGCGGATGAGGTCCTCCCAATCGGACAGCTTGTTCATGTCATCCATGAGTCCCAGCGCTTCGGCGAGCGTCAGCGAGCCCTCCCCGCTCAGCTCGTGATCCGTGCCGTCCATCGGCATGAGCTGCCCGAGCGTCTCGGCCAGATCGTGCATCGCCTGCTGAAGCCCCGGATCGTTGAACGCGGCCCCGAGGAGTCCTTCGAGCTGCTCGCGCATCTCGGGGCTCATGCTCGCCATGAGCGAGCGCATCGCGGCCATGCCCTGGGCAAGCTGCTCGACGAGCTCGTCCCAATCCTTCGCCTTCCCGGCAAGCTCGGGGTACTGGCGTTGGAAGGCGTCAAAGTCCGGCTCACCGCCCTCCATCCGCTCCTTGAGAGCACGGTTGAGGTCGCGCATCATCTGACGGGTCCGCTCGAGCTTCTCGGGGGTCAGATCCTGCAGCTGCTGGCGCATGTTCTTGAAGTACGAGCCGAGCACCTGCTCCTGCAGCTGCGCGAGCAGCTCGTTGTACTTCTCGGCGGCCTTCGGCTCGACGAACTCGTAGTCCTTGAGCGCGCGGATCGCGCGGCCCACGTCGTCCGGGAGAGCGTCGAGCTGCGCGGTCCGGTCCTGGGCCATCCGCTGCATGGCCTGACCGAGCTCGGGAGTCGGCGGCTCGGCGTTCGCCCTTCGCTCCAGGCCCTCGCGCTCGAGGCGCTTCACCTCGTCGAGCTTCTGCTTGAGCTCGTCGAAGATCCCGGACAGGCCGTGGCGTTCCGAGCGCTTCTCGCGCGCGGCGCGGAGCCTTTCGAGGAGATCTCGCATCCCCTCCATCCGCCCTGGGATTCCCCAGCGCGAGAGGCGGGCCATCGCGTCGGTGAGATCCTCGCCGGAGAGGATCCGGTCGCCCATCGCCTTGAGCAGCTCGTCCGCCTCGAGCGCGTCGAGGCGCTGTGTGCCGTCCCAGGCCGAGTAGCGGATGTCGCGGAAGGGGGGCTCGAGCATCGCCGGTCCGCTAGGCCCGGAACGTCGCGCGGTCGGCCCCGCGCTCCTTGTTGAGCTTGCGGCTGAGGTGGAGCCCCTCGAGCACGAACTCGACCGCCGCCGCGACGGCGGCGGGAGAGCCGGCGGCGCCGAGCTTGCCCACGGCGCCCTTCATCCCCGGGATCTGGAGCGCCTGCTTCACGTACTCCTGAGCCGGCAGGGCTGCGGAGACGTGCATCGTCGCGCCCTTGGCGAACGACGCGAGGAGCCCCTCGAACTCGACGAGCGCGAAGGTCCGGTTGAAGACGTTGAGCACCGCGCGCTGGCAGAGCCGGTCGATGACCTTTTCCTCGGTCACGTCACCGACCGACTCGAGCTCGATCTTGCCCGCGGTCGACGACACGACCGACGGGAGGTCGCTGATCCTCGGCACGACGGCGTTCTCGCCGTTGCGGAGCGCTCGCTTGGTCGCGTTCGAAACGATGTTCTCGTAGTTGGAGATGGTGACGCGGACCGAGACGCCCGAGCGCTGCGAGATCTCCGGTGACTTCCGGGCGAGGTGGGAGAGCTCCGCGAGCAGCTCCTTCATATAGCCCGGTACCGTCGTGACCATTCCCTCGTCCGGGTAGGCCTGACGCTCCTGCTCCATGATCGCGATCTCGATCGCGATCTCGCGCGGGTAGTGCGTGCGGATCTGCGAGCCGAACCGGTCCTTGAGCGGCGTGATGATCCGGCCTCGGTTCGTGTAATCCTCGGGGTTCGCTGAAGCGACGACGAACAGATCGAGCGGCAGACGGACCTTGTAGCCGCGGATCTGCACATCGCGCTCCTCCATGACGTTCAGAAGGCCCACCTGCACGCGCTCGGCGAGGTCGGGAAGCTCATTGAGCGCGAAGATCCCGCGATGCGTGCGCGGCAGCAGGCCATAGTGGATCGTCAGCTCATCTGAGAGGTAACGACCCTCGGCCACCTTGATCGGGTCGACCTCGCCGATGAGGTCCGCGATCGCGATGTCGGGGGTGGCGAGCTTCTCGGTGTAGCGCTGGTCGCGGCCGATCCAGTGGATCTCGACCGCGTCACCCTCGGCGGCGACGCGGGCGCGGCACGCCGCGCAGATCGGTACGAACGGTTCGTCGTTGATCTCGCACCCGGCGATCGCGGGGATGAGCGGGTCCAGGAGCTCACCGAGGAGGCGGGCCATCCGGGTCTTTGCCTGGCCGCGCTCTCCCAGGAAGATGATGTCCTGGCCGGAGAGGATCGCGTTCTCCACCTGCGGAATGACCGTCTGGTCGTACCCGGCGATCCCGGTGAAGAGCGGCCGCTTCGCACGGAGGGCGGTGATGAGGTTCGCGCGCAGCTCGGCCTTCACCGTGCGCGGCGAGTAACCGCTCGCGCGCAGGGCGCCGATCGTTCGAGCGTCGATCGGTCCACGCTAGCACGGTATCCTCGCATCATCGATGGAAGACGGGCGTCCGCTCGATGATCCGGCGCGGCTCGCCGACGAGGCGCGTGACCAGGTCGAGCAGAATGCCGCGGTGCTCCCAGCCACAGTGATCCCGCCTGGTATCGAGCCGCCGACAACGTTCGTGCCGTGACCGTCGCTCGTTACGCGACCGTCGTCGAGCTCCGCGACGCCCTTCGGACACGGAAGGTGTCGGCGGTCGAGCTGGCCGATGCGGCCTGCGATCTTCTCGAACGTGAAGGCCCGGGCCTGAACGCGGTGGCGACGTTGATGCGCGAGCGAGCGGTGCGGGCCGTGCGGGTCGGTTACGCGGAGGAGGACCTCGGGCGCGCCACCGACGAGGCGAAGCGCGCTCTCACGCGGGGCATCCGCGAGTTCACGCGGCTCGCGCCGCGGGTCCGGCGAGCGGTGCTGCCGGATCCTCCGTACGGCCCGATGGTGAACACGATCATCGGGGCTGAGGCGGGGACGATGCCACCGATGGTCTCCTGGTCGGCCTGCAGCTCGTCGGTCCGCCCTTCAGCGAACCGCTGCTCATCGCGCTCGCCGCGGCGTACCAGCGCGAGACCGGCCACCACCGACGTCGCCCTCAACGCTAGCCGGGCTCCCTACCATGACCTCAGCTCGGCTGTGATGCGCGCCAGCAGGCGCGTCATGCGGAGATCGTGACCGAAGGGAAAGCGCACGTTCGCGTGCCGCGCGCCGGCCGCTGCGTATTCGCGCAGCGTGTCGGCGATACGCTCGGTCGTTCCGACCATCGCGCCGCGGCTCGCCTGCCAATCCGCGGGCGTGAGCTTGGCAGCCGCCGCGACCTCAGCTGCGATGCCCTGGGCCTCACCATCGTCCTCACCGACGACGGCGAGGACGAAGACGCTCTTCCCGAGCGTGGCCGGGTCGCGCCCGACCGACCGGCACGCAGCGTCGAGCTGTGCGAAGCCCACGCGAGCGTCCGCCGGGGTGGGGAATCGGCCCAGTGGCAGGTAGTTGAACCACTCCGCGGTTCGCGCGGCGAGTCGCATCATTCGCGGCATTCGGCCGCCGATCCAAAGGGGCAGAGGGGTCTGGATCGGCTTTGGGGCGCACGGCGCGTCGGTCACGGAATGGTGGCGCCCGGCGTGGGTCGCCCGATCCTCGGTCCACATCTTCCGGCAGATCGCGACCGTATCGATGAGTTCGTCCATCCGGACTCCGTTGGACGGGAAGTCGTAGCCGTACGCGCGGTACTCGTCCTCCTTCCAGCCGGCGCCGATGCCGAACTCGAGGCGACCCCCGCTGAGGTGATCGACGCTCGCGGCCATCTTGGCGAGCAGCGCCGGACTGCGGTACGACTGGCACGAGACCATCGGCCCGATGCGGATCGTCGCGGTGTCGACCGCGAGCGCGGCGAGGACGGTCCACGCCTCCAGGCTCGTCGTCGTCAGCGAATCGCGATTCAGGAAGAAATGGTCGCTCACCCAGATCGTTCGGAAACCGCCACGTTCCGCCTCGCGCGCAAGCTCGCGGATCTCCGGGTAGCTGAAGCCGTACATCGGTTCGACCTGCAGACCCAGGTCGATCATCGCACGGGGGCGTCCCTGGCGGCCCGGTCCGAGGGCGGCTCGTCGCGTTCTTCCTTCTCGTCGTCGTCGGCGGTGAGCCGGAACATCATGTGCCGGCCCGCGACCGTGATCGTCGCGAGCATGAATCCCGCGAAGACGGCCATGCCGATGGTCACCGCAAGCGGCTGACCCGTGGCCAGGCCGAGCGCGCCGACGAGAGTCGCCCAGATGACGAATGCGGTCCCGGTCTCGCGGAGCTGAAAGGTCACGGGCCGCCGGGGCTGGCGTCTCTGGGGTCGTCGCTCCGGTGGGAGGAGCGCCTCCGCCGCCCGTCGCTCGCGTCGGTCACCGCGCATGACCCTCGCGATGTACCACAGGCAGAGCGTGAAGACGCCGGCGTAGATCAGGACGTGGTCGAGGCGTCCCGCGACAAGAGCGAGGATCCCGAAAAAGAACATCCCGAGCCCAACGATCGTCGCGAGCGTCGCGAGAACGATCGTTGCGATCCGTCCGAGGCCCATCAGCCGAGGCCCTCGCGTTCGGCGGCGATGATCGCCTGCTCGATGGTCGCGAAGTCCTCCGCACCCAGCTCGTGCAGGTTCCCCTGGAACGCGAGCCGCCAGTGGGCCGCCGGCCACTTCTTCACGAAGCCAAGCGCCGGCAGGAGCGATGCGGCGGTGACCCATCGGCCCTGGTCGCCCACGCCACCCGGTGTGACCGCGTGGTCCTTCTCGATCCTGAAGCGCCAAGGGTAAGGATCGCCGGTCTTCTCCGAGACCCAGATCGGGTCATGTCCTTCGAAGAAGGCAGAGGTCAGGGTGGCCGTTGCCGCGAAGGACTGGACGCCGGTGAGGTACCAGCAGACCCGGTCACCGGGGGCCATGCGCTCCGCCTTCCGCCTGTGGCGGCTCTTGACGCCCTGCACGGTGAAGCCGAGCGCCTTCGTCGTCGCGTAGTTGTCGCGGCTGGTGACGATCATCCAATTGGTCATCGGCGCGGGCGGCCCGGAGCGCGCTCAGGCATGGTCGGTGACCCACACCGCCCCGTCGTCGGCGTACTCCTTCTTCCAGATCGGGACGATCCGCTTGAGCTCATCGATCGCGGCACGGGCGGCCGTGAACGCCGCCGCCCGGTGAGGCGCGCCGGCCGCGACGATCACCGCGATATCCCCGACGGCCAACACTCCGGTGCGGTGGTGGAGGGCGATCCGGGCACCGTGCTCCGACCCCAGGCGGTCCGCGATCTCGGCCATGACGGTCTGCGCCATCTCGGCATAGGCCTCGTAGTCGAGGCGGGTCACGTGTCGCCCCTGGCTTGAGCGCCGCACCGTGCCGATGAACACGACGATGCCCCCGACCTCGGTGTCCCGCACGTGGGCGATCGTGTCGTCCACGGAGAGCGCGGTCTCCGAGACCGCGATACGGGACGATCCACCTCCCGAGACCGGCGGGATGAGCGCGAGCTCGTCACCGTCAGCGAGCGCCGCCGAACCCGTGACGTACTCGCGGTTGCGCGCGAGCATCACCTGCTCAGCGACGATGGCGTGATCCAGCGAGATCGCCCGGAGGGCATCGTCGGCCGTCGCGCCGACCGGAAGGTCGAGCTCGATCCGCCCGGTGCCCGCCGCCTCGCGGTACGAGGCGAACAGACGCACGACGACCTTCATCGACCCCATGCTAGGTCGCGGATCGCGGTGCGGGGATGGACGCGTGAGACAATGGGGCACCGATGGATCCCAGCGCGGCCCTGCCGCCCCTCCTCATGACGCTCATCCTGCTTCTCGTGAACGCGTTCTTCGTCGCGGCCGAGTACGCGTTCGTGCGGGTTCGCCAGACCCAGCTCGACGAGCTTGCGCGGGAGGGCGGGGCGCGGGCGCGGCTCGCCGCCCGGATCGGCCGGAACCTCGAGTCCTACATCTCGGCGGCCCAGCTGGGGGTCACGCTCGCCTCGCTGCTCCTCGGCTTCGTCGGAGAACCAGCTGTGGCCCAGCTCATCGAGCCGGCGTTCGGCTGGCTGGCCGCCGGCAACCAGACGGCCTTCCACGTTGTCTCGTTCGTGCTGACCTTCGCGGTCATCACCTACGCGACCGTCGTGGTCGGGGAGCTCGCGCCGAAGTACGCCGCGATCCAGAACGCGCTGCCGCTCGCGCTCTGGTGCGCCTACCCGCTTGACCTCTTCCACCGGATCACGTATCCGTACGCGACGGTCATGAACGGGAGCGCACGTTGGGTGATCCGACTGTTCGGCGGCAAGCCCACAGCAGAGCTCGACGCGCACAGCGAGGAGGAGCTGAAGATGCTCGTGGCGGCATCGACCCGAAAGGGGATTCTCCAGGAGTCGGAGCAGGTCATTTTTGGCAACACGCTCGACTTTGCCGATACGCTCGTCCGCCAGGTGATGGTCCCGCGGACCGAGATCGTGGCCGTGGCGGACGATCTCACACGGGAGGGGATCGTCGCGCTTGCGCGCGAGCACCCGTTCTCACGCTTTCCGGTGTACCACCGCGACCTGGACGACATTCTCGGCGTCGTGCATCTTCGTGATCTTGCGACCCGCGCAGACGACGGCGCCCTCGCGAAGGCCGTCATGCGTCGCGCCCCCGCGATCCCCGAGACGATGCCGCTCGATCGCGCGCTCGCGGAGTTCAGGAAGCAGCGTACGTCCCTCATGATCGTCCTCGACGAGTTCGGGGGCACCGCGGGCCTCGTGACGCTCGAGGACATCGTCGAGGAGATCGTCGGCGAGGTCAGAGACGAGTTCGAGAACGACGCGCTCCCCGGGATCAGCCCCGACGGCGCCGACGGGTTCCTCATCGACGGCTTCACGCCTCTGGACGAGGTCCGTGAACGAGTGGTCCTTTTGCTCGAGGATGAGCCTTACGACACGATGGGCGGGATGGTGTTCGGGCGACTCGGCCGGGTGCCCGCCGTCGGCGACACGATCGATGTCGGCGGGTGGCGGTTCACGGTGACCCAGATCGACGGTCGCCGTGTCGCGCAGGTGCGCGCCGTTCGGGTCTAGGGTCTCCCGGGGTACGGCAGCGCGCCGATGAACGACCGCACGGCGAGGGCGACCTCGCTTGCGCCCGCGCCCAGCTCGCTGAAGCGCGCTCCCCAGAATGCCTGCGCGCGCGGGTCGAGCAGGACCATGATCCCCAGAGCGCCGAAGGCAACGAGCGTCACGACGACCGTGAACTGGATGAGCGCGGGGCGCAGCGGGAGCGCGTTCATCGCGCCCTGAGCCGTGCGACGATGTTGTCGAGCCGCGCGCGCGAGATCGTGAGGAACTTGGCGAGGTTCTGGCGATCGCCCTCGAGGACGTTCGCGGTGTCGCCGTCGCCGACCGCTCGCGCGATCTCCGCGAGCGCGGTGTTCAGCATGCGCGTCGCGACGACGAGCGCGTCGTCGCGGAGCGGCGGGATGACCGGCTCCGGCCTTGGGCCCTTCTCCAGGGGGTGGAGCACGCGCTCCACGCGGTCGCGCAACCGGACGAGCGTGAGCTGGCCTCCGATGACCTGCTTGACGAGCGCCTTCCGGCGCCGCTTGTCCTCGACCTTCATGAGCTCGTAGGCGTGGGTGAGGGTGTCGTGCCGCTGCGCCACCATGTCGCGAACGTCGTCGGGCGCTGATGCGAGACGCAACCTGTTCTCGACGTAGCCCTTGTCCTTGCTGATCTTTCCGGCGAGCTGACGGATCGAGTACCCGAGCTCGCCGGTCATCCGCTGGTAGATGATCGCCTCGTCGAGCGGTGAGAGATTCTCGCGCTGCAGGTTCTCGATGAGCGCGATCTCCAGGGCCGTCGCATCGTCGAAGCGCTCGACGATCGCGGGGATGGTCTGTTTGCCGGCGAGCTTCGAGGCGCGCCAGCGCCGCTCGCCGGCGATGATCTCGTAGGCGTCCCCCGAAGGTCGCACGAGGATGGGCTGGAGGACGCCGTGCTCCCTGATCGACGCCGCAAGCTCGTTGAGGGTCTCCTGGTGCCAGGTCATCCGTGGCTGGCCGGGGTTCGGGACGACCTTTCCGAGCGGGAGCTCGCGCACGGTGGTCACGGGGCGCTGGGCGAGAAGGCTGATGATCCCCGCTCCGGGCCCGGAGCCTGAGCCGGAGCCGGTCTCCTGCTCGAGGATCCGCGACCCCGCGGTCCGGAATGACTTCGTTCCCTTGCTACTGAGCATGGAGCACCTCCCTGGCGAGGTCGAGGAACGCCTTGGCCGCGTCGGACTTCGGCTCGTAGACGGTGATCGGCACGCCCGCGGTCGGCGCCTCGCCGACCTTGACCGACTGCCGGATGACGGTGGTGAACACCTTATGGTCGCCCAGATCGCGGAGCGATTCGAGCATGTCCCTCCCGAGGATCGTCCGGCTGTCGTAGAAGGTGGGGAGGAGGCCGAGGACCTTGAGGCTGGGATTGAGTCGGGTCTGCACCGTGCGGATGATCTTGAGGAGCGCGGCCACGCCCTTGAGGGCGTAGTACTGCGTCTGCACCGGAATGATCACGCCGTCCGCGGCGACCAGCGCGTTCAGCGTGAGGAGGCCGAGCGTTGGCGGGCAATCGATGATCACGTAGTCGTACGCGCCGACCACCTCGGCCGCGAGCTTGTCGCGGAGCGCGAGCTCGCGGCCGATGGCCGTGAAGAGCTCGACCTCTGCCGCGGACAGCTCGATGGTCGCGGGCGCCACATCGAGCCCGGCCGTCTTCGTTGCGAGGATGATCGACGTGATGGGCACGTCCGCGTTGACCAGCACGTCGGAGATCGATCGCTCGACGGTGTTGAGGTCGATCCCGAGACCGACGGTGAGGTTCGCCTGGGGGTCCAGGTCGAGGCAGAGCACTTTGTGCCCAAGGGCCACGAGCGCGCCACCAAGGTTGATCGCGCAGGTCGTCTTACCGACGCCGCCCTTTTGGTTCGCCATGGCGATGACCTTGCCCAAGAGATGGCCCTCCCATGGAAGCGCGCCATCAGCATAGGCGAGCCACCGAATGCGCCGCGGACGGCTGTGCGTCGGGGCACCGGCCCGTACTCGCCCGGTGTGGGTTGCGCGGTGCTGCGTTCGCCGGCCGGCCTCGTCGGGCCCTAACGGCTAGGCTTTGCCTAGCCGTTAGGGCCCGTAGCTCAGTGGTTAGAGCCACGGACTCATAATCCGTTGGACCCAGGTTCGAGTCCTGGCGGGCCCACTGGAAGGACCGAGATGGCGCTCACCCTCGCCACGATCGAGCGTGCGCGCGTCGCCATCGGGCCACATGTGCTCCGAACGCCGCTCCTGTCCAGCCGCACCCTCGGTGAGCGCTCGGGCGGGTCCGCCGTTCATCTGAAGGCGGAGAACCTTCAACGGGCCGGTTCGTTCAAGGCTCGCGGTGCGGTGAATGCGTTGCTCGCGCTGTCGCCCGCGGCCCGGGCATGCGGTGTCGTCACGATGAGCGCCGGGAACGCGGCGCAGGCGGTCGCCTGGGCCGGACAGCGTCTGGGCGCGCCCGTGACCGTGGTCATGCCGGACACGGCGCCAACGGTGAGCATCGAGGCGACTCGCGCGTACGGCGGACTGATCCGTTTCGCCCGGGACATCACGCAGCTCATGCCGATCGTCCGGGAGCTGGTGGCCCTGGGTTTGCATTTCATCCACCCGTTCGACGACGACACCTTCAATGCCGGGAGCGGCACGCTTGCCCTCGAGGTCCTCGAGGACCTGCCCACCACTGATGTCATCGTCGTTGGCATCGGCGGCGGCGGGCTCGTGAGCGGCATCGCGACCGCGGCGAGGGCGCTCCGACCGGGAATCCGGATCATCGGCGTTGAGCCCGAGGGGGCCGCGGGGATGACCCTCGCACTCGCGGCCGGTCATCCCGTGCCGCTCACCGCGGTGCGCACGATCGCGAGCGGACTCGGAGCACCCTACGCGGGAGAGCGAACGCTTCCGGTCGTCAGGGCGCTGGTCGAGGAGGTCATCGTGCTTGGCGATCACGAGATCGCGGCGGGGACGCGCTTCCTGGCCGAGCGGGCGCGTCTGGTCGTCGAGCCGGCCGGGGCGGCCGCGGTCGGGGCGCTTCTTGCGGGCCGGGTGAACGTGCGGCCGGGCGAGAACGTCGTCGCGGTCCTGTCTGGCGGGAACCTGGATCTCGCGCGGCTGGCCGAGATCTTCGCGCTGTGAGCGGTGTCCCGCCCGATCCCGATCGAGACGATCCGCTCGCCGCGCTCGTCGCGCGGGCGCTGGGCGGCGGCGTCACCGAGGTCAGCGAGGAACCGCTCGAGTCGGTTCCAGGCCGCGAGCGGGCTCGTGTCCGATACCTGATGGCGGGGGTGCCTGGCACGGCGCTGCTCGATCGCTATCCACCGGAGCGCGCCCTGGAGGTCACGCTCCTTCCCTTCCTTGCGCGAAAGACCGATCGTGTTCCGACGGTTCACGCGAGAGGCGTACCGCACGTGCCGATCGCTCTGCGCTGGATCCTCCGGGAGGACACCGCGGCCCTGCCGCTCGCGTGCGACGTGGACCCGCGGGCGATCGTGGACGCGAAGGTCCTCGTCGAGCATGCGGTGGCGCGTGACGAACCCGCTCTGCGTGCTCTCGGTGTCACCCGGCGCACGCCGGTCGACATCGTCGAAGAGGTGGCGATCGTCGCCGGAGAGAACGTGGTGGGAGAGGGCCGCAAGGCGGCGCGGTGGCTCGCGAAGTGGCCGGAGGTCCTCTGCCACGGCGATCTTCGCTGCGCGAACGCCCCGCTCACGGCGCGCGGGGTGGTGCTGGAAGGCTGGGGGCGAGCGCATCTTGGCTGCGGCCTCCTCGACATCGTTCGGCTGGCGGTGGACCTGGGCGAGCGCGGAGACGCGGTCCTTGGTGCTGAACTGCCGCGGCGGTACGGGGAAAAGGTCGGTACGACGCTGACCAGTGAGATCCTGCGAGCGGCCGAGCTCGTGGATCGGCTTGCGCGGCGACACCTCCGTGTATCCTGAACTGGTCGAGCAGGCCGGGTGGTCGCGGCGGCGCAGGTCGCCGAGGAACGTCCGGGCTCCACAGGGTGAGGTAGCGGGTAACTCCCGCCCGCCGCGAGGCGAGGACCAGCGCCACAGTGACGAACCGGCGCACGCCGGGTGAAACGGGCAAGCTCTACCTGGAGCAAGGCCAAGCAGGGGACGATCGTGCGGCCCGCACGGTCCCCGGGTCGGCCGCTAGAGGCGGGGGGTGACCTCCGATCCGTAGAGGGATGACCATCCCGGACCCCGCAGGGGGGCCGAGACAGGACCCGGCGTACAGGCCTGCTCGGCATCATCCGGATCCGTCACTCGCTCGCACCACTTGGTGGTCTGGACTGTGACAACGCGAAAATTCGACGGGAGAACGTGTTGAAGCTCACGAAGATCCTCGCAACCCTCCCGGTCCTCGCGCTGGCGCTCGCGGCCTGCTCGAGCAGCCCGGCGGCCACGGCAGCCCCGGCCACCGCAGCCGCAGCCCGCTCCGCCCCCACCGCGGCCCCGACCGCCGCCCTCATCTACAAGGCGGACCTCAAGTCGGCCAACCAGAATCCCCCGATCCAGGGTGCCGAGGCGACCTGCTCCGGGATCGGCACGCTCACGGTAACCGGTGTCCAGGCCAAGTTCGATGTGGTCTTCGCCGGTTGCCCCGCAGGCGCAGCGATCAACATCGGCCACATCCACGAGGGCATCGTGGGCGTCAACGGACCGGTGAAGGTGGACTCCACCCTCAAGGCGGGTGAACTGACGCTTGCGAACGGCGGTGCCACGCTTTCGCGCACCGGGCCGATCGACGCCGCGCAGGCGACCCTGATCGCCGCGAATCCGGCCGGTTTCTACATGAACTTCCACTCCACCCTGGCCCCCGGTGGCGTGGTCCGCGGTCAGCTCACGAAGGGCTGACCCCAGCTGACCCCAAGTGCGATTCAGACCTTGGCAGTGGAAGAGGGACTCCCGAAAGGGAGTCCCTCTTCGTGTTCCGCGACAATTGAGGACAATTGAGCGATGCTGATCCGCGAGGAGCCGGCGACCGAGGTCACCGTCGCGACCCGGATCCTCGCCCGCGCCGGCGTGCTTCCAGCCGAGGGTCGGGTCACGGTGAGGGCGGGCGAGGTCGTCTACGTCTCGGCGCTCGGCGTCTCGAATCACACGATGACGCCGTACGACACGGCCATCGTCCGCATCGCCGACGGCCAAGTGCTGTTCGGGATCCCGCCTACCGACCTCGAGCGCTACCTCGCGGTCTACCGTGCTCACCCCGACGTGGGCAGCGTGATCGCGCGAGCCGACGGCGCCCTCGAAAGCGCCGCGGCGCTGCAGCCCTGCGCCCTTCGGCTGCTCGAGGAGCGGGGCGGGGTGGCAGGGGAGTCGGCGGGCGATGGCCGCTGGCGCGCGCTCGTGGCCGACGCTCGCGTGGTAGGTGCCCTCCTCGGTGCCTTCCCTTTGGGCGAGGAGTGAGCCGGTCGACGCGGCACCGGAACGTTCGAAGGAGGGAGTTATCCTCGATGGTGGATGAAGATCCTGCGGTTCCTCCGCGATCAGGCGAAGGGCTACGACTGCAACGTCTGCGGCCAGAACCATTCTCGATCGGAGATCCGGGTGCTGGGCCGTCTCGAATCCGCCTGGATCGTCCGCGTGACCTGCGCCACGTGCCAGACCGCGTTCAAACTCCTGGTCGTCCTGGATGACGACCACGCCGCGGTGAGTCCGATCAAGGACGAGCCCACCGGGGTGCCGCACCGCGAGCCGCGGAGGCGGAAAGCACCGGTCAGCCTGGACGAGGTCCTCGATGCGCACGAATACCTGCGTACCTACGACGGCGACGTGAAGGCCCTGTTCAGATCGCGACGTGAGCGCGCCGCCGAGGGCGTCGAAGACTCGACGACGACGCCGTAGTGGCCAGGCAGAACGCGGTCATCACCGGTTGGGGTTTCTACGCGCCCGCGAAGGTCATGCGGAACTCGGACTTCGAGAAGCTGGTCGACACGAATGATCAGTGGATCTTCGAACGCACCGGCATCCGCGAACGCCGCTTCGCCGGTCCGGGCGAGAGCACCTCGACGATGGCCACGAGCGCCGCACGGTCGGCTCTTGCGAAGGCGAAGCTCAAGGCTGCCGACCTCGACCTCATCATTGTCGGCACCTGCTCGCCGGACTATCTCTTTCCCGCGACCGCCTGCCTGGTGCAGAGCGCGATCGGCGCCGACAGGTCCGGGGCCTTCGATATCGAGGCGGCCTGCACCTCGTTCGTCTCCGCGCTCTCGGTGGCCAACGCGATGATCGTGGCGGGCACCGTGCGGAACGCGCTCGTCATCGGCGCCGAGACGCTGTCTCGCTTCCTCGACATGACCGACCGCTCGACCTGCATCCTGTTCGGTGACGGCGCCGGGGCCGTCGTGCTCGAGGGGTCGAACGCGTCGGTGGGCATCGAGTCCGCCGTCCTGCGGTCCGATGGGTCAAAGGGCGAGCTGCTCTACGTGCCCGCGGGAGGAACGATGCATCCCGCCGACCAGTCGACTGTCGATGCCCGCCAGCACTTCATCAAGATGGCGGGGAATGAGGTCTTCCGGCTCGCGGTGAAGTCGATGGTCGACGCCGCCGAGGAGGCCCTTTCGCTCGCGAACGTCGCACTCGGCGACATCGCCCTCCTCATCCCGCACCAGGCGAACGTGCGGATCATGGACGCGGTCGCGAAGCGGCTGCACTTTCCGATCGAGAAGGTCTTCGTGAACGTGCAGCGCTACGGCAACACGAGTGCCGCCTCGATCCCCATCGCTCTGTGTGAAGCGGTCGAGCAGGGCCGCCTGAAGCGCGGCGACAAGGTCCTTCTCGTCGCCTTTGGCGGAGGATTCACCTGGGGAGCCTCGGTCCTGGAGTGGTACGGCGAGCACGATTGGGACCGCGCCACCCTGAGTCCGCTCGACATCGCGGCCCGAAAGCTCGGAGACCTCGTCGATCGGGTGCGACCGCTCTAACGCGACGACCCCGGCGGAAGCAGATCCGCTCCAGCGGTGCAGGACGGCCCGACGTCGGGCCGGGACTTCGACCGCCTCGCCGCCGTAGCCTCCCTGGATTGACCCTGCCACCCGCTTGACAGCCGCCTCTGGTGGGGTATAGTGCCATAAAGTGGTAAATAGTGGGGGAAGGTGGGGAACTTTCCCCCGGCACAGGAAGGTCATTTGGAAAGCTTCTTCGCCGGCGAGTTCGCCCACAGCCTGGACGAGAAGGGTCGGCTCGCCATCCCAGCCAAGTTTCGCGCCCGCTTTAAGGATGGAGCGGTCGTCACTCGCTGGATCGGCGAATGCCTTGCGGTCTTTCCCACCAGCGAGTGGGCGGCTATGAACGTGGAGATCCTCAAGCGGCCGCGCACGGACCCTGTGGTCAGCCAGTTCGTGCATTTCATCGTCGCGGGCGCCCACGAGGCCGATCCGGACGCCCAGGGGCGACTCGTCATTCCGGGACATCTGCGCCAGTACGCCGGCCTCACCTCGGAAGCCCAGGTCATCGGTGCGTCGCGGAACCTCGAGGTCTGGGAACCCTCTCGCTGGCAGGCGCGCCTCACGGAGGTCGAGCGCTCCATTGGCGACAAGCTCCAGGGCCTTGGGATCTGACGGTGCGCCTCCGCCGCGCCTCCATGAACCGGTTCTCGTGGCCGAGGTCCTCACGGCGCTCGACGCCGCTCCCGGCCGAAGCTTTCTTGACGGCACTGTCGGCGCCGGCGGTCACGCGGACGCCCTCCTCGATCGGACCGCGCCTGATGGTCGGCTCCTGGGCCTCGATCGCGACCCCGCGGCACTCGAACATGCCACCGCGACACTCGCTCGCTTCGGTGACCGCGCGGTCCTCGTCCGCGCCAACTTCGCGGAATGCGACCGCGTGGCCCGCGAGCACGGTTTGGCAGAGCTCGATGGAGTGCTCCTTGATCTCGGACTCTCCTCGTTCCAGCTCGCGGACAACGAGCGCGGCTTCAGCTTTCGTTCGTCAGGCCCACTGGATATGCGCGCCGACCCGGACCAGAGCGTGACGGCGGCCGACATCGTGAATGACGGGACGCAGCACGAGCTGCGACGGATCTTCCTCGAGTACGGCGAGGAGCCGGAGGCCGCGCGCCTCGCCGCGGCGATCGTTCGGCGTCGCACGACGACCCGGTTCACGGCTGCCGATGAGCTCGGGCGTTTCGTCGCGGGCGTCAAGCGGCGCCGTCCGCCGTCGACTGATCCGGCGACCCGCGTCTTTCAGGCGCTGCGCATCGCGGTGAACGACGAGTTCACGAATCTGCGTCGCGCGCTCGGTGCCGCGCTCTCGGTCCTGCGTCCCGGAGGCCGCCTCGGCGTCATCGCGTTCCATTCGTTGGAAGAACGGGCCGTGAAGGAGTTCTTCGCTCAGGAGTCTCGCGACTGCATCTGTCCTCCCCACCTCCCCACCTGCGTCTGCGGGCATCGCGCGGGTCTGCGGGTGGTCTCCCGTCGTGCGCTTCGTGCGAGCGACGAGGAGATCACCCGCAACCCGCGCGCCCGCAGCGCGGGCCTCCGCGTTGCCGAGAAGCTCGCTTCGTGACGATGGCGCTCGCCCGCCACAGGGTCGCCCGCCCGAGCCTCCGTTCTGCCGCGGCGGCACATCACCGCGCGACCGCCCGCCGCCAACCCGCGGCGCGCGCCGTTGCCACGAACTGGGAGATCCGCACCTTTATCGGTGTCGTCGCCTTCATCGCCCTGGTGGTCGTGCTGGCGATCCTCTACGTGGGTCAGACGACCGCCGTGAGCAGGGGCGGCTACGACGTGCAGCGCCTCACCGAGCAGCGGGACGAGCTACGCCGGCAGAACGGTCTGCTCGAGGTGCGTATCGCGAAGCTCGATTCGCCCACGCGGATCGAAAGCGACGCGAAGAGGCTCGGCTTGGTCCGGGCGCGGTCCGTGCCGATCGTTGCGGCGGAGGCGCTCGCCGCCGTTCGCTGAACGCACGCGCGGTCGGTCGTCGCTGGGGAGCGGGCGACCCACGGAGGTTGTGCTGGGAGGAGGAGACACGCTGGACGTCGTTTCGTCGCGCCGGGTCCGCGTCGTTTTCTGGCTGCTTGCCTTCGCGACGGTCCTGCTCGCCGTGCGGATCACGTACTGGCAGACCGTCGGTCGAGGCGCGCTCCTCGAACGCGCGACCAGCCAGATCCGCTCGGACCTGGCGCTTCCCGCGCACCGCGGGTTCATACGCGATCGCAACGGAGCGATCCTCGCCACTACCGTCGACCTGCGTTCGCTCTACGCGATCCCCGGTCGGATCGCCGACAAGGCCGGCAGCGCGGCGCGGCTCGCACCGCTTATCGGTCAGGACGCCGCCACGATCCAACGAGCCCTCGAATCAGGCGCGGAGTGGCTCTACCTGAAGCGCTGGCTTTCCGAAGAGATCGCTGTGCAGGTCGCCGATCTCAAGATCGCCGGTCTCGGCTTCGAGAACGAGCCAAAGCGGCTCTACCCCAACGAGACCGTGGGCGCGCATGTCCTTGGCTTCGTCAATGACCTCGGGGTCGGTCAGCTCGGCATCGAAGCTCGATACGACGCGCTGCTGAAGGGTACCGACGGCCGCCTCATCGTCGAGCGCGATCCCGCGAACCGCGCCCTTGCGATCGGACTGCGCACCGAGACGCCCGCGCGGAATGGGGCGGATCTCGTCCTCACCATCGATCTGGTCTTCCAGGCGGCGGCGGAGCGTGAGCTGCGCGCGGCGGTCGAGAAGGAAGGCGCCAAGGGTGGGACCGTCGTCGTGATGGATCCCAAGAACGGGGCGATCCTCGCGCTCGCGTCCTACCCGACCTTCGATCCGGCGCACGTCGCGCAGGCCGACCCAGAGGCGCTTCGCGACCGCGCGATCTCCTGGAGCTATGAGCCCGGCTCGACGATCAAGGCGATGACCGTCTCGGCAGCGATCGACCAGCGCGTCGTATCGCCGACAACGTCCTACAACGACGTTGGCTACGCGATCATCGGCGGCCGGCGGCTCAACAACGCCTTGGGGAAGGCCTGGGGTCCGACGACGGTGCTGCAGGTCCTCGAACGCTCGCTCAACGCCGGCGCGGTCTTCGTCGCATCCAAGCTCGGGGCCGAACGGCTCCACGATTACCTCGGCCGTTTTGGCTTCGGTGAGCCTACGGGGGTGGATCTGTCGGGTGAGCAGGGCGGCCTCATCCGGCCCCTCGCGGAGTGGTATCCGGTGGACCTCGGCACGGCAGCGTTCGGACAGGGCCTTTCGGCCACACCGCTGCAGCTTGCGGCCGCCTACGCCGCGATCGCCAACGGTGGAACCCTCTACCGACCATTCGTGGTCGCGAGCCGGCGTGATGCCGACGGAGAGCAGCGCACCGCGCCCGTCGCCGTTCGTCGGGTCATCTCGAGCGAGACGGCGGCCACGCTCCGCACGATGCTCACCTCGACGGTCGACAACGGTCTCGCGAAGAATGCTTCAGTGGCGGGCTACAGCGTGGCTGGGAAGACCGGAACGGCGCAGGTGCCGAGCGAGGACGGGCGCTACCTTGACGATGTCTACATCTCATCCTTCGCGGGATTCGCACCCGCGGCGGATCCTCGTTTCGTTGCCGTCGTGGTCCTTGACGAGCCGGAGTCGCGGCTGCTGGGCACGGTGACCGCGACGAGCGCATTCCGGGGCATGGCGCTCGACATGCTCCGCTCCATCCGGGTGCAGCCTGATCGTCAGCCCTGAGCCGTGCCCGGACGTGCTGATGCCCCGAGGGGTCGTGCGGCGCGAGGCCTAGTAGCGCTGGAGCGGCGATCGACCGCAGCCTCGGTAGCATCGAGTTCGGTGTTCACCCTGGAGCAGCTGCTCGAGGCCGGCGGCGGACGGGTCGTCCGCGGACGCCCGCGCGACGGCCAGCGGTTCACGGGCGGCGTCATCGACTCGCGGGTCGCCCGGCCGCAGACGGTGTTCTTCGCGTTGCGCGACCAGCGCGACGGTCACGATTTCGTTGCGGCGGCGCTCGCCGGCGGTTCGAGCGCCGCCGTGGTCGAGCGCATTCCCGAGGGCGTGCCGGACGACGCGCTGCTCGTCGTGGTGCCCGACGTACGACTCGCCCTCAGGCGGGTCGCCGAGCGGATCCGCGCAGAGCATCCGATTCCCGGGATCGGCATCACCGGGAGCGTGGGGAAGACCACCACCAAAGAGTTTGCCGCGGCGGCGCTCGGCGCTCGCTTCCGCGTTCTCCGGTCGGAGGCGTCGTTCAACAATGAGCTGGGGGTCCCGCTGACCTTCCTCGGCCTCGAGGCGACCCACGAGGTCTGCGTCATCGAGCTCGGCTTCTACGTTCCGGGCGAGATCGCGGACCTCTGCAGGCTCGTGCGACCCACGGTCGGCATCGTGACGGCGATCCCCGACCAGCCACCGCATTTCTCGCGTACGCCGAGCCTGGAGTCTATCGCGAGCGGCAAGGCCGAGCTGCTCGAGGCCCTGCCAGCGGACGGTACTGCGCTCCTCAATGCCGATGACGCGAGGGTCCGTGGGCTCGCCGGCCGCACCCGCGCGCAGGTGATCCTCTTCGGCGAATCGAGTGACGCGACCGTGCGCGCCACCGAGGTGCAGGGTCGTGGATCAGGCGGCCTTGCCGGCACGTCGTTCGTCGTGAGTAGCGGCGGGACGTCCGCCCCGGTCGTGGTGCCGCTGCCCGGCCGGCATCTCGTGACCGGCGCGCTGGCGGCCATCGGCGCGGCGGTGGCCCTTGGGGTCCCGCTCGCCGAGGCGGCGACGTGCGTGGGCACCCTCGAGCCGCCACCGCATCGCATGAGCGTGCGCCGGACATCCGACGGCCTCGTGCTCATCGACGACTCCTACAACGCAAGCCCGGCGGCCGTCATCGCCGCGCTCACCGTCCTCGGGGGCGTGGGCACGAGGCGCATCGCGGTGCTTGGAGACATGCTCGAGCTCGGAGCGCTGTCCTCGGACGCCCACGAGGCGGTCGGTCGCGCGGCGGCGCGTTCCTGCGACCTCCTCATCGGCGTGGGTGAGCTCGCCGCGACGATCGTGCGGGTCGCGCGGTCGGAGGGCCTCGCGCTCGGCTACCACGCGCAGGACCGGGTCGAGGCGCTCGTGCTGCTGCGGCGACTCTGCCGCCCGGGAGACACGATCCTCATCAAAGCGTCACGTGCGCTCGCGCTCGATAAGCTCGCCGACGCCCTCGTCGCGCCGGGGCAGGGCTGAGCGTGGCGATCCTCGCGCTGGGCGTCCTGGTGAGCGCGTTCGCGCTTGGCCTCATCCTCGGGTCGCCGTTCATCAAGCTGCTCCGGCACCTGCGGATCGGCAAGCAGATCCGTCGCGAAGGGCCGCAGTCGCATCTCGCCAAGGAGGGCACCCCGACCATGGGCGGGGCGCTCGTCATCGGTGTCGTCACCAGCCTGGCGCTCGGCGTCCTCGCGCTCCTGCCCGAATCCGAGCGTGGCGACTACGTGGCCCAGACCGTCGCGCCGCTCGGGGCGCTCATTGCCGTGGGCGTTCTCGGCGCGGTGGATGACTACGTGAACGTCGTCACCGGCACCGGCATCCGCGGGCGCCACAAGCTGCTCTGGCAGCTGCTCGTCGCAGGTATCGGGGCGATCTACATCCAGCGGCACTTCGGCGTGACCGGGATCTACGTCCCGCTCGTTGGCGAATGGGAGATCGGCGCCGTCGCCTTCGTCGCCGTCGCGATCTTCGTCATCGTCGGCTTTTCGAACGGGGTGAACCTCACCGACGGCCTCGATGGCCTCGCCGGGGGGACGCTGGTGTTCGCATTCCTCTCGTTCGCGTTCATCGCCGCCGCGCGCGGCTTTCCCTGGCTCGTGGTCCTCTGCGCGGCGCTCATCGGTGCGCTGCTCGCCTTCCTCTGGTTCAACGTCCACCCGGCCGAGTTCTTCATGGGTGATACCGGCGCGCTTGCTTTCGGGGCGACGCTCGCCGTGGTCGCGCTCACGACGGGCTTCGTGGCGCTCCTGCCGCTCGCGGGGATCATCTTCGTTGCCGAGACCGGTTCGGTCATCCTTCAGGTCGGCTCGTTCAAGCTGCGCGGCAAACGGATCTTCCGGATGTCACCCCTGCACAACCATTTTGAGCTCATCGGTTGGCCCGAGGTGAAGGTCACCATCCGCTTCTGGCTCATTGGTGCGCTCGCCGGGATCACCGCGGCGATCCTCGCCTTCGCGACGCCCGTATGAACGATCTTGCCGGGCGTGCGGTCACCGTCGTCGGCCTCGGCAAGGGTCGGACGGCGGTGGGCCTGGTGCGGTTCCTCACCGCTCGCGGCGCCCGGGTCACCGTCACCGACGCAGGTGGCCCGGACGAGCTTGCGGAGGGGATCGGTCGGCTGGCCGGGCTCGACGTGACCCTCGCGCTGGGTGCGGCGGCCGGAGATGCGGCGATCGACTCCGCCACGCTCGTCTTCCATATTCCGGGGATCCGCGCGGACGACCCGCGCCTGCGCCGTGCGATCGCCCGATCCATTCCGGTGCTCACGGAGCTGGAGCTCTTCTTTGAGCTCTGCCCGGCGCCCATCGTCGGGATCACCGGAACAAAGGGCAAGACGACGACCACCACACTCGTCGGGCTGATGCTCCGGGCGACCGGTCGGCGCGTTCTCGTGGGCGGCAACATCGGGACCGCGGTACTCGACGACGTGGACGGTCTCGGTCCCGCGGACCTTGTCGTGCTGGAGCTCTCGTCCTTTCAGCTCGAGCCCCTCAGGCGAAGCCCTCAGATCGGGGTGGTCACCCTCGCCGGCCTCGATCACCTCGACCACCACCTCACCCCCGAGGCCTACCACGCCGCCAAGCGCAACCTCATCGCGTGGCAGGACCCGCGCGATATCGCGGTGCTCAACCTCGACGACCCCGCGACCGTCGCGCTCCACGCGGGATGCCGGTCCGAGGTCCGTGGCTTTTCGCTCCTCCGGCGGCCGCCCCGTGGGGCGTATCTCGATGCCTCCGGTGATCTGACGCTCGTCGATGGCGATCGCGATCGGCGGATGCTCGCGTCCGCCGACCTGATCGTGCCCGGCCGGCACAACGTCGCGAACGCCCTGGCCGCCGCGATCGTCGCCGATGCTCACGGCGTCGCGCCCGAGCCGATCGCCGCGGTGCTCCGCGCCTTCAGAGGCGTGCCGCACCGTCAGGAGCCGGTCGGAGACTCCGGCGGCGTCCTCTGGATCAACAACTCGCAGGGGACCACGCCCGACAGCACGGTGGTCGCGGTCGCGTCGTACGACCGGCCCGCGGTCCTCATCCTCGGCGGCGTCTCAAAGGGGATGTCCTTCTCTGCGATGGCGCTCGCGGTGGTCGAGCGCGGCAGGGCCGCGGTCCTCATCGGGCGGGATGCTGATCTGATCGGCGCGGAGCTCGTGGCGGCAAAAAAGGCGCTGGGCAAACGTGACTTCGTCGTGGCGGACGCGGCGTCCATCGAGGAAGCCGTGGTCCGCGCCGAGGCGCTCGCGCGGCCGGGTGACGTGGTCATCCTGTCACCTGCGTGCACCTCGTTCGACATGTTCAGGTCATTCGAGGAGCGTGGGGACCGATTTCGCGCGGCGGTCCGGGTGCTGGCGCTGCCGGCGTGAGGAAACGGACGACGACCTTCGATCTCTGGCTGGTGGGGGTCGTTCTTGGGCTTCTCGGAATTGGACTCGCGATGGTCTACAGCGCGAGCGGGATCCGAACGCTCGACGCCAACGACGACCCGAGCTTCTTCCTGCTGCAGCAGTCGATGTGGGCGTCGGTGGGGCTCGTTGCGATGGTCATCTTTGCGCGAACCGACTACCACCGGCTCCGCACCTTCGCGCTGCCGCTCCTCGTGCTGTCCATCCTCCTGCTCGTCCTCGTGCTCGTGCCCGGGATCGGCACCCGTGCTGGTGGCGCGGCCCGGTGGATCAGGTTCGGACCTGTCGGCCTGCAGCCGGCGGAGTTCACGAAGCTCGCCCTCGCGATCTACCTCGCCTTCTGGTTGGGAGCGCGAGCCAAGGAGGTCGCGGCCGCGCGGGTCGCGGGCTCGTTTGCGGTCCTCATCGTGGGGATCGCGGCACTCGTCGTGGCGGAGCCGGACCTCGGGACCGCGGTCGTCATCGGGGTCCTGGCGCTCGGGATGTACTTCGTCGCCGGGGCGCGCGTCACCGAGTTCGGAGCGATCGCGCTCATCGCGACCGCGCTGACGGCATTCCTCGCGGTCATCCAGCCGTATCGACTCCAGCGGCTTCTCACGTTCCAGGATCCGTGGAGCGATCCGCGCGGCGCGGGGTTCCAGACGATCCAGTCGCTCTACGCTCTGGCCCTCGGCGGTCCGCTTGGAGAGGGGCTCGGCGCGAGCCGCGAGAAATCGGGCTTCCTGCCGGCGCCCTACACCGACTCGATCTTCGCGGTGCTCGGCGAGGAGCTTGGACTCTGGGGGACGCTTCTGGTCGTCCTGCTCTTCTTCGGACTCGCGTTCCGCGGCATCCGCATCGCCCTTCGCGCGGCGGACCGCGAGGGGGCGCTCCTCGCGACCGGGATCACGGTCTGGCTCGCCTTCCAGGCCTGGGTGAACATGGCGGTCGTCGCGAATCTCGTGCCCATGACGGGTATCACGCTGCCCTTCATTTCCTACGGCGGCTCCTCGCTCCTCGTCGGTCTCGTCGGCGTCGGTATCCTCCTGAGTATTGGACACCGGGGTACCGCAGCGCGCGTGCCGGGTGCTGCTGGTGGGAGGCGGGACGGGCGGTCACGTCAGCCCGCTGCTCGCGGTGGCGGAGGCGCTGGCGGACGCCGGCGCCCCACCACCGCTGTTCGTGGGTGGTCGCCGCGGCCTCGAGGCTGAGCTCGTGCGAGCGGCGGGGATCGCGTTCCATGCAACGCCGATGCCCTCGCTGCGCGATCCGGATTCGCGATCCTCTCTGGTCGTGCGTGGTCTGCTGCTGCCCTTCGCGATCCTCGATGCGCTCATCGCCGTGCTTGGCTTCCGACCGGCCGTGTGCTGCACGACCGGTGGCCTGGTGTCGTTCCCGGTGGTCGTCGCCGCGCGCATCGCGCGCGTTCCGATCTTCATTTGGGAGGGCAACGTGGTGCCCGGACGGGTGAATCGGCTGCTCGCCTCCGGCGCACAGGGGATCGGGGCGACCTTCGGCGGATCGCTCGCGAGCTTCCCGAGCGGCGTGGCGATCCTGACGGGCAATCCGGTCAGGCGCTCTCTTCTCCGCTGGACCAAGGGCGAGGGCCGCGCCGCTCTCGGCCTCCCAGCGACCGGCGCGGTCGTGCTCGTGACGGGGGGAAGCCAGGGCGCAGCGCCTCTCAACGACGCGGTCTTCGCCGCCCTCGGGAGGCTGCTTCGTCGCGCCAGCGTCGTTCACCACGTCGGCGCCGCGCACCTGCGTCGCGCCGAGGCGCTCCGCGATGGTCTGCCGGACGAGCTGCGCCAGCGGTACCGCCCCTATGGCTACCTCCACGACGAGATGGGCGCGGCGCTTGCTGCGGCCGATCTGGTCGTCGCGCGCGCGTCATCGTCGTCGATCGCCGAGCCGCTCGCCTTTGGGACGCCGCTCGTTCTCGTCCCGTTCGGCGCCGCGGCCGATGCGCACCAGCTCGCGAACGCGCGCGCGACGATGGAGCTCGGCGCCGCGATCGTGATCCGGGAGAGTGAGCTCGACGGGGATCGCCTCGCGGCGGTGGTGCAGGGTCTTCTCGACGATCCGGCCCGGCTCGCCCGCATGTCCGCCGCGGCGCGTGCGGCGGGAAGGCCAGAGGCGGCACGCGTGATCGCCCGTCAGTTGCTTGCGCTGGGCGGGTGCGTCGTGCCGGATGTCACGGCGGGGTGAGGATCCATGTCGTCGGCATCGGCGGCGCGGGGATGTCGGCTATCGCGCGCCTGCTCATCGCCGCCGGCCACGAGGTGAGCGGCTCCGATGAGGGCCACTGGCCGCTCGGCGATGCGCTGACCGAGCTCGGGGCGAGGATCGCGCCGCGGTTCGGTGCGCAGCATGTCGAGGGGGCGCAGATCGTTCTGCGCTCGAGCGCGTACGGAGAGGAGAACGTCGAGATCGCCGCCGCACGTGCGGCGGGGACGCTCGTCTGGCGGCGCCACGAGGCCTGGGCGCATCTTGCTCGCGGTAAGCGGGTGATCGCCATCGCCGGGACGCACGGGAAGACGACCACCGCTGCGATGACGCACTTCGCACTCCAGGGAGCGGGTATCGATGCGTCGCTGATCTGCGGTGCCGCAGTTCGCGGTCTCGAGACGAACGCGCACGCCGGAGCGAGCGACGTGCTCGTCATCGAGGCCGACGAGTACGACCGCACCTTCCTGGCGCTGTCGCCCGAGGTCGCCGTGGTGACGAACGTCGAGCATGACCACGTCGATCAGTTCCCGTCCCTCGCCGACGTCGAGGCGGCCTTCGCCCTCTTTGCGGCGGCCTCGCAGACGCTCGTGACGTGCGCCGATGACCCAGGTGCTGCGGCTCTCGTCGGCGCCGGACGAACGATCGGTTACGGGGTGCTCGCAACGGGTGCGGGCGTGCGGATCGAGGACGTCCGTGTTGACGGTTCGACCCGGTCCTCCTGCACGCTCGCGATCGGCGCGGCGCGCATCCCGCTCGCCGTGGCCGCTCCGGGACTTCACAATCTCCGGAATGCCACCGCGGCGATCGCCGCGGCGCGCGCGCTCGGCGTGGACCCGGCGCTTGCGGCGGCGGGTCTCGCGAACTTTCGCGGGACGGCCCGCCGGCTCGAGGTCCTTGGCGAAGCATCTGGCGTCCGGGTCATCGATGACTATGCGCATCACCCCACGGAGATCCGTGCGACGCTCGCGGCGCTCCGCTCCCCCGAGCTCACCGGCCGGCTCATCGCGCTGTTCCAGCCGCACACGCCGAGCAGGTTGGCGGCGTTTGCCGCTGAGTTCGCGCTGGCCCTTCGCGAAGCCGACCTCGCGCTGGTTGCGCGCACCTTTCCGTCCGCGCGCGAAGCGGACGACGGCGGTGCCGGTGCCCGCGATCTCGCGAGTCGGGCGGGCGCGACGTACGCCGGCGATCCACGGCAGGCGGCGGATGCTCTCCGCGGCCTCGCCCGGGCCGGCGACGTCGTCGTCGTCATGGGTGCCGGTGACATCCGCGAGGCGGGCGAGCGGCTCCTCGCGCTCCTCGCCGGTGGCACGCCATGACCGACGGCACCTTCGGGACGCGGAACGAGCGGCTGGCGCCGCTCACCTCCCTCCGGATCGGGGGGCCCGCAGACTTCTTCGTCCGCGTCACCTCCCTGGACGACCTCAAGGGAGCGGTCCGCGTCGCACGGCGGCATGAGCTGCCCACGTTCATCCTCGGTCGCGGTACGAATGTCCTCGTCGCGGATCGCGGCATCCGCGGGGTGGTGCTCGAGAACGCCTGGAGCGAGACGGAGGTCGAGGGCGTGACCATCAATGCGTCATCGGGGACGCCGCTCGCACACGTCGCCGCCGTCGCCGCGCGATCGGGGATCCTGGGTCTCGAATGGCTCGCGACGATCCCCGGCACCGTCGGCGGCGCGGTGCACGGGAATGCCGGCGCCTTTGGGAGCGATACCGCGGAGGCGCTCGTCGATGCCGTGCTCATGGATCTGGATGGGGAGACGTGGACCGTAGCCAGGGATGAGCTCGGCTTCGCGTACCGGACGAGCGCGCTCCAGGGCACGCCAACGGTAGTCGTGCGCGCACGTCTGCGTGGTCGACCCGGCGAGCGTCGGGAGGCTGTGGCCCGCATCAAGGAGATGGTGAATGAGCGCGCCGCGAAGCAGCCGCTCGCGCAGCCGAACACGGGTTCGATCTTCCGCAACCCGGTGGGGGAGCATGCTGGTCGGCTCATCGATGCGGCGGGCTTGAAGGGAGCGCGGATCGGAGGCGCAATGGTCAGCGAGCGGCACGCGAACTTCATCGTCAACACCACCGGTATGGCGACCGCGGCCGACGTCCGCGCGCTCATCGACCGCTGCCAGACCGTCGTCCAAGAGCGCTTCGGGACATTGCTCGTTCCCGAGGTCGAGTTTGTGGGCGAATGGTGACGCGGCGCCTGCGCGTCGGGGTCCTCTGCGGTGGGGCTTCGGCCGAGCGGCAGATCTCGCTCGCGACCGGCGCGGAGATCGCAGCAGGGCTGTCCGCGGACCGGTACGACGTCGTGCTCCTGGATCCCCTCGCGCTCATGGCCGACAACCCGGCGCTCGGCGCGGAGCGCCGCGCGCTCGCGGTCCGCCTCCGCGGTGGCGTCGCCGGTGAGTCGCTCCCCGAGCGGGATCGGGCGCTGCCCGCGGCGATCCGCGATTCGATGGAACGCGCCGCCCTGCGGTTGGTCGCGGCGACCGGTGCGCTGGGGATCACCGGCGCGGAGCGCATCGACGTGGCGTTCATGGCGCTGCACGGCCCGTGGGGCGAGGACGGCCGCCTTCAGGGGCTCCTCGAGACCCTCGGGATCCCGCACACCGGATCGGGAGTGCTCGCCGCGGCTCTGGCGATGGACAAAACGATGGCGAAGACCGTGCTGTCGTCGGCCGGCCTCACGGTCCCGCGTGGCGTGGAGGTCACGCGCGCGATGCGGGCCGAGGCCGGATGGCGAGCGGCCGTGCACTACCCGGCGGTCGTGAAGCCGGTGCGGCAGGGTTCGAGCCTCGGCCTTTCTGTCGTCCCGGATCCGGACGGCCTCGAAGGCGCTCTCGAGGCCGCCTTCGAGCACGACGACCGCGTCCTCGTCGAGGAGCGGATCATCGGGACGGAGGTCACCTGCGGCGTGATCGGGAATGACTCCCTTCAGGCCCTGCCGCTCGTCGAAATCGTCGCGAACGGACCGGTCTTTGACTACCAGGCGAAGTACGACCCCTCGGCCTCCCAGGAAATCTGCCCGGCGCGCGTCGCCCCCGCGGTCGCTGTCGCGGCGCAGAATGCCGCGATCCTCGCGCATCGGGCCCTCGGCTGCAGAGGCCTGTCGCGCGTCGACCTCATCCTCAGGGAGGGGAGGCCGATCGTCCTCGAGGTGAACACGATGCCTGGGATGACCGCGAACAGCCTGCTCCCCAAGGCGGCTCGGGTCGCCGGGCTCACCTTCCCGGCCCTTCTTGACCGGTTGGTGCAGTGGGCGCTCGAGGCGGGGTAGCAGAGTGCGGGGGCAGGCGCCGCCAGAAGGCGCAGCGTGACCGCGCGTCCAGCGGCGCGACGGCCGACGTCACCCCGTCCTCGGGCGCGGCGCCGGAGGTGGCCTCGTCCGCGGCCCTCGGCCGTGCTGGCGATCCTCTGTGGGTCGCTTCTGCTCGCGGCCGCCTTTGCTCCGCTCCTGCCGGTTCAGACGATCGAGGTGCGTGGCGGGCGTCACGTGTCGCGTGAGGCAGCCGTCAGCGCGAGCGGTCTTGATGGAACGCCCGCGTTCCGGGCGAGTGCGGCGGAAGCGCGCGACCGCCTGCGCGGCCTTCCCGCCCTGCGCGACGCGTCGGTCGGGATCGAGCTTCCCGGGACTGCCCGCATCGTTCTGACCGAGCGGACTGCCGTTGGTCGCTGGATCGGCGGCGACGTGGAGTGGTTCGTTGACAGTGACGGTGTGGTGTTCGGCTCTGCCGATGCGAGCGCGGCGCCCGCGCTTCGCGTCCACGACGAGCGAGTGCCGCCCGGCCGCTCGTTCGCGGGGGAACGCCTTGATCCAGCGCTCGTGGCCGCGGGGATGCGCCTCGCGGCGCTCGCGCCGGGCGAGCTGCGACCCGATCTCATCCGGCCTCAGGTCGTCATGACCGCGGGACCGTCGGGGCTGGTCCTGCGCAGCGGCGCCGGCTGGGAGGTGCGCTTCGGGAGCCCCGACCGTTTCGGCGAGAAGCTCGCGCTCGCGTACCGTTTTCTTCGAGATGAGCCGGGACGGCGGCTAGACTACCTCGACGTGCGAAGCTTGGATCACGTCGTGATCTCACCTCAATAGGAGTTGTGGCTTCCGGTCCTCGGCCTCGTCGCCGGGGTGCTCCTCGGGTTGGTGCTGCGCGTCGATCTGCCGCTGGAGTGGGCGCGATACACCGCGGTGGGGATCCTGGCCGCGCTCGATTCGCTCCTGGGGGCATTCCGCGCCGAGCTCGACGGACACTTCGAGACGAAGATTTTTGTCACCGGTTTCATCACGAACGCCCTCCTCGCGGCGCTGCTGGCGTTCATCGGCGACCGACTTGGCATCGACCTCTACCTGGTGGCGCTGTTTGCCTTTGGGCTCCGGATCTTCCAGAATGTGGCCGTCATCCGCAGGCACTTCCTGTGAGCGCCGCTCGGCTCAAGGTGCCTATCATCATGTGGTCAGGCGATCACTCACGTGGGGACGCGAGGAGAGAACTGGGTCGGCGCGGTCCGTTTGCCGCCGATGGTGGGTCCGCGCTGGGTAGGCGCTCGGCTTGCCGCCGGAGGCGGCCCCGCGCCGGTTAGGCGGTCGGCTTGCCGCCGGAGGCGGCCCCGCGTTGGGTAGGCGGTCGGCTTGCCGCCGGAGGCGGCCCCGCGCTGGAAGGAGCGTCCCGTGCCCGAGCAGTCCCCGATCGTCGCGATCGACATCGGCACCACAAAGGTCTGCGTTCTCATTGGTGAGATCGGTCGCGGCACGGGTGTCGACGTCATTGGCGTAGGACTCGCCCCCTCGGATGGGCTTCGCCGAGGCGTGGTGATCGACATCGAGCGCACGGTCCAATCCGTGATCGCCGCCGCGGCCGCCGCTGAGCGCCTCTCGGGGAACAAGGTGAAGGCCGCCTTCGTCGGGATCTCGGGTAGCCACATCGTGTCGCAGAACTCCAGGGGCATGGTCGCGGTCTCCCGTCACCGGCACGACATCTCGCCCGAGGACACCGCACGCGCCATCGAGGCCGCGCGGGCCGTGTCCATCCCCGATACCCGCGAGATCCTCCACGTTCTCCCGCGCTCCTACGTCGTCGACGGCCAGCAGGGCGTTCGTGATCCCATCGGGATGTCGGCCGTCCGCCTCGAGGTCGAGACCCACATCGTTCACGCCGCCTCGACGAGCGTGCAGAATCTGACGCGGTGCATCCAGCGCGCCGGCATCGAGATCGAGGAGCTCGTGCTCGCTCCCCTCGCGGCGTCGGAGGCGGTCCTGACCGACGAGGACCGGGAGCTCGGTGTCGCGCTCGTCGATATCGGCGGGGATACCACCGATGTGGCGATCTTCCAGGAGGGCACGATCTCCCACGCGACGACCATCCCCATGGGCGCGCGGAGCATCACGAGCGACCTCGGACTCTTGCTCCGGGTGTCGCCGGAGGTCGCCGAGAGCATCAAGCTGCGCCAGGGCTCGGCGCTGCCCCTTGAGATCGATCCCGACGAGGTCATCCAGATCACCTCCATCGGCGAGGAGGGTCCGCGCCCGGTGACGAGGCTGGAGGTCGCCCAGATCATCGAGGCGCGTACCACGGAGCTTCTCGTCCACGTGGCGCGGGCGATCGAGGCCGCTGGGGCGACGAATCGCCTGCAAACGGGGCTCGTGCTCACCGGTGGAGGCTCGCAACTTCAGGGTCTTGCGCGTGCCGCCCGCGACCAGCTCGGGATGGCGGCCCGCGTCGTAGCGCCGACCGGCATCGGTGGGCTGGTCGAGAAGGTGGGTTCCCCGGCGTTCGCGACGGCGAGCGGGCTGCTGCTCTGGGGCGCGCGCAACGGCGCCGGCGAGGGGGAGCGGCGGGCCTCGCACGACCCCCTTGACGGC
>SHYN01000005.1 GCA_009692785.1 Chloroflexota bacterium
TCGCGGCGGGGCTCTTCGCGCGTGCCGCGCACGAGCTCGCGGAGGCCGGCCTGCTCGCTGCCATCGAGGGCCCGAGGCTCTGGAGCACGCTGAGCTTCCTACCCGACGATCGGGCACCCGGCTCGGTGCTTCGAGCGGTCTTCGGCTACCAGGACGAGCCCACGGCGCTCGAGGTCACGGTCTACGCCGCGTACTTTGTCGTCGTGTCGATCGTCGCGCGCACGAAGGGCCGTCGTGGCCAGGGAGTCATCGCCGTTGAGGCGCCGCGACCGGCCTGACCGCCGCCTGCGCCTCCGCGCGCCCGCCATTGCGTGGCGTGTGTCAACGCTAGGCTAGGTCCATGTTCGGACCACGGCAGATCGGCATCGACCTCGGCACGGCGAACGTCATCGTCTACGTGCGGGGCAAGGGCATCGTGCTCACCGAACCGTCGGTCGTCGCGCTGGCCCGCGACGAGGCGGATGGCGGGCGTCCGCGGATCGTCGCTGTGGGTGAAGAGGCGCGGCTCATGCTGGGCCGTACACCGGGCAACATCACCGCGCTACGCCCGATGCGTGACGGCGTCATCGCCGACTACATCATCACGGAGCACCTCCTCCGCCACTTCATCAACAAGGTCTGCGGTCGGATCAGGGTGTTCCATCCCGAGCTCATGATCTGCGTGCCGTCGGGCGTGACGAGCGTCGAGCGGCGCGCCGTGCTCAACGCCGCGGTCCGTGCCGGTGCGCGGGAGGCGCACCTGATCGAGGAGCCGATCGCCGCCGCCATCGGGGCGAACATCCCGATCTCCGGCCCGAGCGGCAACCTCATCATCGATATCGGCGGTGGCACCGCCGAGATCGCCGTCATCTCGCTCGGTTTCATCGTCTGCTCGCGGAGCGTGCGGGCCGCGGGAAACCGGTTCGATGAGGCGATCGCGAACTTCATTCGCAAGCGATACAACCTCATGATCGGCGAGCGCACGGCGGAGGACGTCAAGATCCAGATCGGCTCCGCATTGCCGATGGACCCTGAGCTCACGATGGAAGTGCGGGGGCGCGATCTCGTCGCCGGTCTGCCGCGAACGATCACGATCGGTTCGAATGAGATCACCGAGGCGATGGAGCCGGTGCTCCAGCAGATCATCGCCGCGGTGAAGGCGGTCCTTGAGGAGACTCCTCCCGAGCTCGCCTCCGACGTCATTGACAAGGGGATGGTCCTTTCCGGTGGCGGTGCGCTGCTCCGCAACATGGACAAGCTGCTCACCCAGGTCACGGGTGTCGCGTGCTACGTCGCCGAGAATCCGCTCTACTGCGTGGCGAAGGGCACCGGTCTCGCGCTGGAGAACATCGACTTCTTCCGCAGAAGCCTCGTCGCCGCGCCCTGAGGGTGGTCCCGCCGCGTGTCGACGTCCTTGGCGTTGGCTTCGATCGGGTCGATCTGGCCGGCGCCACCGAGGCCGTTCTGGCGCGCCTCGCGCGGGGTGAGCGGACGTTCGTGATCACCGGCAATCCGGAGTTCGTCATGCTGGCGCGTCGCGATCCGTCACTCGCCGCGCTTGCACGTGACGCCGATCTCGTGGTGCCCGACGGGACCGGCATCGTCCTGGGCGCGCGGGTGCTCGGTGATCCGCTTCCCGGGCGCGCCCCAGGCCGCATGCTCGCGGACCTGCTCGCGGCCCAGGCGGCACGCGACGGCCGGTCCATGTACCTTCTCGGTGCCGCGCCCGGCGTGGCGGAACGGGCCGCGCAGGCACTCGGGCGGCGGCACCCGGGGCTTCGGGTGGTCGGCGCCTCGGCGGGATCGCCGGCGTCGGCCGAGGACGCCGTCACGACCGCCCGGATCGCGGCGGCCGCGCCGGAGATCCTGCTGGTCGCCTACGGCATGCCACTGCAGGAGCGCTGGATCGCGCGGAACCTCGGCGCTCTTCCGTCGGTGCGTGTCGCGATCGGCGTTGGCGGAGTGCTCGATCAGCTCGTGGGCCTGGGGACGGTGCCGCCCGGCATCGTGCACGCGGTGGGTCTCGAATGGCTCTGGCGTCTCGCGCGCGAGCCGCATCGCTGGCGCCGCCAGGGAGCGCTCTGGGTCTACGCCTACCTCGTGCTCTGGACGCGTATCGCCAGCGGTCGTCGTCGGTCGTGAGGCTCGTGCTCGCTCACGAGTACTTCGCGGTGCACGGCGGTGCGGAGGCGGTCGTGGAGGTGTTGCACGCGATGTGGCCGGCGGCGCCGGTCCACGCGCTGTTCCACGATCTGGAGGGCTACGGCGAGCTTCCCGGTTGGGACCTCCGGCTCTCGCCGCTCCAAGGGCTCCCGCATTCCAGAGGGCTGCACCGGCTCCTCCTGCCGCTCCTGCCATGGGCGGCGTCGCGACTTGTCGTCGACGAGAGCGTGGACGTCGCCCTCACCTCGACGAGCGCGTTCGTGAAGGGACTGACGCTGCCCGCGCGGACCGTCCACATCGCGTACTGCCACGCGCCAACTCGCTATCTCTGGGATGCGCGCGACGCCTATCTCGCCGCAGAGGTGCCCGCGCCGCTTCGCCCACTCCTCGGACGGCTTCTCGACGCCCTCCGCGCCGCGGATCTTCGTGCGGCTGCGCGCGTCGATCGCTGGATCGCCAACTCACACGCGGTCGCCGCGCGCATCCAGCGCTTCTACGGTCGGACGAGCGAGGTGGTGCACCCGCCGATCGACGTCTCCTCGTTCGTACCCGTGGCGGGGGAGCGTGGCGACTTCTGGCTGTTCGTCGGGCGGCTCTCGGCCTACAAGCGAGCTGACCTCGCGGTCAGCGCATTCGGGCGCCTCGGGATGCGGCTCATCGTCGTTGGTGAGGGTCGCGAGCGCGGGCGCCTCGAGGCTCTCGCGCGCGACAACGTCGAGTTCACTGGACGGGTGGATGAGGAGACGAAGCGGCGCCTTTTGGGCAGTGCCCGTGGACTCATGTTTCCGTCGGAGGACGACTTCGGCATCGTCTGCGCCGAGGCGCTCGCATCCGGAGCGCCGGTCGTCGCACTTTCCGCCGGTGGCGCCCCAGAGATCATCCGTGACGAAGCCGAGGGTGCTCTCGTGACGGCGCAAGAGCCGGACGCCTTCGCGGACGCGGTACTCCGGGTCGAGCGCCAGAAGCTCGACCCCGCTGCGCTTCGCGCGTCTGCCGGTCGCTTCGATGTGGCACGATTCAGGGAGCGCGTCGCCGGCATCGTTCTGGACGCGAGCGAGAAGGGGCGTGCCACTTGACGGGAGCCGCGCCGCGACGGATCCGGGTCGACATGCACACGCACTGCGAACACTCGCGGGACAGTCGGACCCCGGTCGCGGCCCAGGCCGCCGCCGTGCGACGCGCGGGTCTCGCGGTCATCTGCGCCACCGATCACGACACGATCGAGGGCGCATTGCGCCTGCGGGAGCTCGCCGATGGTTTTCGCGTCGTGGTTGGGCAGGAGGTCACGTCTCTGGACGGCGATATCGTCGGCCTCTTCCTCGAGCGGGCGATCCCCCGCGGGCTGTCGGCCGAGGAGACGATCCACAGGATCCACGAGCAGGGTGGGCTCGTGAGCATTCCGCACCCCTTCAGCCGAAATCGCCTGAACCACATCCGTCGCGAAGCGCTCGAGCGGATCGCCGCGACGATCGACCTGGTGGAGATCTTCAACGCACGTGAGCTCACCGGTCGCGAGAATCGGCGGGCGGCCGCGTGGGCAGCCGAGCACGGCGTTCCAGGGGTCGCGGGGAGCGACGCCCACCGGACCCTGGAGCTGGGCCACGCCTGGGTCGAGATGGCCGACTTCACCGACCGCGACACGTTCCTTGCCGCGGCCCGTGAGGGGACCGTTCACGGCCAACTCACCGGAGTGCTCGTCCACGTTCTGACCCGATACGACAAGCTCATGAACAAGGTCGCCCCACGCGTGCCCTCGGCCGCATGACCGACCACCTTCCTCCGCACGTGGAGGACGCAGGGATCGAGGACCTGGCGCTCGCGGCCGGACGGACCGACGAGCGCGAGGTCCGTCGGCGGCTGTTCGGCTTCCGTGAAGCCATCTCCCTCGTCGTCCCCCTCGCGCTGCTCGGGCTCTTCGCGCGCAACGTGGACTGGGCCGAGGCCGCCGCGACCGTCGGCCGCGCCAGCCCCTTCTTCGTGCTCCTCGCCCTCGCGATCTACTACCTCTCGTTTCCGGTCCGCGCGTGGCGCTGGGCACTGCTCCTGCGCGAGGGTGGGGCCGACGTCCGCGGGAAACAGCTCCTCCGCATCCTGCTGCTCGGTTGGTTCGTGAACTGTCTCGTCCCGGCCAAACTCGGCGACCTCTACCGCTCGTATCTCGTGAAGCGCAGATTCGGGATCTCCCTCTCCCGCACGGTGGGGGTCATCGTGGCGGAACGACTGCTCGACGTGTTCGCGGTCTTCGGACTCCTCGCCGTCGGGGGGACCATCGCCTTCGGTCGCACGATCGTCGCGGATCTGCGTCTGGTCTACCTGGCGGGCGCGGTCCTCGCCGTGCTCATCAGCGTGGGTTTCGTCGCCATGTACGCGGTGGCCCCGCGCCTGGCACGGTACTTTCCGACGAACGTCCGTCGCGTCGGGCGCCTCTTCCGCGAAGGCGTGCTCCATTCGTTCCGCGCATTGCCCGCGGCGGGTCCACTGACCCTCATCGTGTGGCTCTGCGAAGCCCTCCGGCTGTACTTCGTGCTTGCCGCCCTCGGTCTCGACCTTCCGTACTCAGGCGTCATCTTCGTTGCTGTCGCGTCATCGCTCCTCACGACGGTGCCCCTGACCCCCGCCGGTTTTGGCTTCGTTGAGATCGCGATCGTCTATCTGCTCACGTCCGGCTTTGGCCTGGCGCAGCACGACGCGGTCGCTGTCGCGCTCCTCGATCGTGCGGTGAGCGTGTTCTCGGTGATCGTCGTCGGCGGGATCCTCTACGCGCGTAACGCCGCCTCTGAACGGATCGGCGCGACAGGCTGAGCCCCCAGCGTCGGTCGTTCGCGGGGTCGAGTTCAGCGCACATCCTCGTCGCGCTTGCCCGCATCGGGGAAGAAGAGCGGCTGGCCGTACTTCGCCGTCCCGAACGAGCCCGCCAGGGCTTGCCCCTCCGCTGACACGAGGTAGTCGGCGAACGCGTTTGCCCCCGCAACGTTGACGTTCGGGAATTTCGCCGCGTTGACAGTGATGACGTGATAGAGGTTCAGAAGTGGTGGCGTGTTCTCGATGAGCACGTCCAGCTGCACCTGATCCTTGTGTGCGAGATACGTGCTGCGGTCGGTGATCGTGTACGCGCGTTTCTCTGAGGCGACCCGCAGGGTTTGGCCCATGCCGGTCGCCGCCTCCACGTACCAGGGCGACCTGGGCGTGAGGTTGGCCGCCTTCCAGAGGCCCTTTTCGAGGATGTCGGTGCCCGAGTTATCGCCGCGCGAAATGAAGAGCGCGGCCTTCGTCGGCAGTGCCGCGAGAGCGGCGGACACGGAGAGGCCCCTGATCCCGGCGGGGTCGCTCGGCGGTCCGACGAGGACAAAGTCGTTGTGGAACACAAGATGGCGTCTCGCTCCGTTTCCGGCTGCCATGAACGGGAGCTCGACCGATGGGGCGTGGACGAGCAGCACGTCCGCATCGCCTCTCGCGCCGATGGCCAGCGCCGCGCCGGTCCCGACCGCGTTCGCCTTGACCCGGTAGCCGGTGCGCTTCTCGAAGTCGGGGATCAGAACGTCGAGCAGACCGGAGTCCTGCGTGCTCGTCGTGGTCGCGAGCAATATGTCGGGTCGGGCAGGTCGGAGCGGCGCCGCTGCCGCGGGGGCCGCGGTGCCGCCCGACACCAGTGCACCGCCGGCACCGGGTGCCGTGCAGGCCGCGCTGACGAGTGCCGCCGCGAGGAGGACCCGGATCCCGTCGGCCGCGCGAGTCATGCGGAGCGGCGCACCCCTCGCGCCTCCTCGAGGCGCACGAGGAGGCCGAGCCTGAGCAGCTCCACCAGGGTCAGCACGGCCACGCTGAGCTGGCCCCCCTTCGCCTGGCCGGCGATGCGCGGTAGCTGGCGCACCTCGAGCGTCGCGAGGCGAGCGCCGCGCCGTCGCGCGCGGAACAGGATCTCGGGCAGGAGCGAGGCGCTCCGTGGCCGCGACCGAAACGGCATCGCGTCCAGGAGCGCACGGCGGAAGAGGAACGCCGAGGAGAACTCGCGTTCGGGGAGCGCGAAGATCATCCGAGCCAACAGGTGAAAGCCGCGCGACAGCGTCTTGCGAAAGATCGTTTCCGACCTCGTCTCGCGGACCCCAACGACGACGTCCGCCTCGGCAGCCACCGCCAGGAAGCGAGCGAGCTCGGCGATCGGGGTCTGCCCGTCGGCCGCCGCGAGGAACACCCAGTCACCGCGCGCCTCGCGGAAACTGGTGGTCATCGCGCCACAGAACCCGCGGTTCCTGTCGTGGTGGATGACGCGGACCTCGTCGGAGGCGAGGCGATCCGCGAGCACCCCCGTGCCGTCGGTCGAGCCGTCGTCAACGACGAGGATCTCCGCGTCGCCGCCGAGCGACAGGGCGGCGATCACCGCCTGAGCCTCGGCGACCACTCGCTCCAGGCTCGCCACCTCGTCATAGGCCGGGAGGGCGATGGTGACGCGCATTTGATGAGTCTCGCGCATCCCTAGACTCAGCGCGTGGGGGAGCCCGTTTCCCGACGGATCGTCATGCTCTCACTCGCGCTCCTCATCGTGCGCCTCGCCTCGCTCGTGATCGTTGCGCAGCCCGGCTACACCGACGCCTACTACTACGCCTCGGTCGCCGAGCGACTTGCTCGGGGCGATGGGCTGACGGCCGACTTCGTCTGGAACTTTCTCGAGGCTCCCGGCCTCGCCCCGCTTCCCGTCGCGAGCCACCGGTTCTGGATGCCCCTCGTTTCCGCGGCCGCCGCCGCCGGCATCGCCGTCCTCGGGCCCCTCCTCGGAGCATTCCGCGCCGGACAGGTCCCGATCGTCCTCGCCGCCGCATGCATCCCCTGGCTCACGTGGCGCGCCGCGCGCGCGCTGGGGGCGTCGCCCAACGCCGCGCTCGTCGCGGCGGGGCTTGCCGGCCTCGGTGGGCTCTTTGCGCCCGCCTGGGTCGCGTTCGACGGCTTCGCCCCCGCGGCGTTTCTGGGCACCGCGTTCTTCCTGGCCTACCGCGGCGCGGCGAAGGGCTCCGTGCGCCTCGGCCTGGGCGCGGGTCTCGCCTGTGGCCTGCTCTACCTGGCGCGGGCCGAGGGCGCGCTGTTCGGTCTGGCGCTCCTCACGCTGCTCGCGCGGCCGGCGGCGCGACGTGCGGGCATCGCGGGGTGCCTCGCCGCCCTGGCGGTCGGAGCGGCGTGGTTCGCACGCGGCGCGCTCGCCGGCGGTGCGGGCGACGCGGTCGCGCGAGGCCTGTTCCTCGTGCGGTACGAGGATTTCTTCGCGCTCCGGCCGGTCGGCGCCGGCGCGCTGCTCGCGGCCCCGGGCGATGCGCTTGCTGTGCGCGCACAGGCGCTCGCCGGTGACGCGGTGACCGCCGCGGCCGCGCTCATGTTCCTGCTCGTGCCCGCCCTTGCCGTTGGCCTCTGGGCCGGCCGGCGCCAGCCCGAGGTGCGTGCCTTCGCCCAGCTCGCGCTCGCGATCTACCTCGTGGAGGGCATCCTCTGGCCGCTCCACGCGACGCGCGGCTCGTACTTCCACTCCCTCGCCGCGTTCTTCCCGTTCGCGGTCGCACTGTCCGCCGCGGGCGGCGAACGCTGGCTCGCGCCCCGCGGCGTCGCCACGCTCCACCTCGCCTCCGGTGGAGCGGTCGCCGCCGCGTTGATCCTCTCCGCAGCGTCGGTGCAGCAGTGGGACACGGCCTTTAACGGACCGCTCGGCGTCCGCACCGCCGCGCTCGATGCGATCCCGCCCGGACCGCTCCTCGCGATCGACGGCGGAGCCTGGCGCTGGATCGCGTCGCGGCCCGCGCTCGTCACCCCGGCAGACGGCCTGGCCGCCGCGGCCTGCGTCGCGCGCGCGTACGGTGCGCGCTCGGTGGTGCTGGAGGCCGCGCACTTTCAGGCCTACGGCCCTCTCTATCGAGGCGCCGAACGTCCGGCCTGGCTGGGTGCCCCGATCGAGCGTGGGCCGGTCAGGGTGTTCCCAGTGATCTCCCTGCCGCCGTGCGTGCAATGACCGCTCTGACGACAGGCCGGCGGCCTCTCGCCACGATGCGTGCGACGACCGTTCTCGCGGCATTCGTTGCCGCGGTGACCGCGGCGGTCGCGGTCACGCTGCCCGCGAACGATTCGGATCTGTTCTGGCACCTGGCGAGCGGCGACTGGATGCTCGATCACGGCCGCCTGCTTGACCATGACGTATTCTCGTTCACTCGCGCCGGCGTGCCCTATGCCTCAGGGCAGTGGCTCGGACAGGTCGTCATCGCCCTCGCGTTCCGCAGCGGTGGCTGGGTGGGGATCGAGGTGCTTCGTGCCGCGCTGGTCGGCAGCTGCGCCTTCTTCATCACCCGCGCGACCCTTCGGCTCCAGCCGCACCCGTTCTGGGCATTGCCGCCGGTCGTGCTGGCGCTCCTCGTGACGAAGACAACGTGGGGCGACCGACCCCAACTGTTCACGCTCGCGCTCTTCGCGCTGTTGCTCGATCTTCTCCTCGCCGCCCGCCTCGAGGGGCGCCTGCGGCGGCTCGTGCTCGTGCCGCTGCTGTTCCTGGGTTGGGCCAACCTCCACGGCGCGTTCGTTGTGGGCATCGTGCTGCTGGCCTTGTTCCTGATCGAGGCGCTTGTCACCGGAGCTCGTCGTCGGCCATTCGCGGCGGCGCTCATCGCGGCCGCGGCCGCAAGCCAGCTGAATCCGGCGGCCGGCGGCGCCTTCAGCTGGGCCGTGGCCTACGCCGCCACCCCCGCGGCCCTGATCCTCGAGGAGCGTCCGCCCGACATCCTGAGCGGTCCGGGGCTCGTGTTCGCCGTGCTGCTGCTCGCCGGACTCGGCGCGGCCCTCGTGCTCGGCCGTGAGGGCGTGGCCCGCGCGGTCGGAGCGCCCCTCCTGTGGCCGGCTCTGCTCGTGCCGTTCGCACTGCTTGGGCTCGCGATCCAGCGGCAGCTTCCACTCGCCTGCATGATCCTTGCGCCCTGTGTGGCCGCCGCGCTGCCGGCGGCGCTCGGACGCGCTCGGGTGACGGCGCCACGGCTCCCTCGCTCCCTGGGCCTGGGGCTGTGCACCGGGTTCTTCTGCATCGCCGGCGGGGTCGCCGCGTTCGCCGGGCCGCGTGCGCCGGACCTCGCCTGGTATCCGGCGGCGGCGCTGCCCTTCCTCCGAGCCGCATCCGGCAACCTTCTGAACGAATATGACTGGGGCGGCTACCTGATCCGCGAAGCCCCCGGCAGCCCGGTCTTCATCGACGGACGAGGAGCGCTCCTCTTCGGAGCGGGGGTGCTCGACGATTTCGAGCGGTCGGTGCACATCCGCTCCGGCTTCCGCGAGCCCCTCGTCGCATGGGACATCCAGCTCGTGCTGCTGCGTCCCGGCAGGCCGCTCGTTGAGGTCCTGCAGACCGACGGATGGCGGACGCTCGCACGCGGGGACCGCTTCGTCCTGCTGGAACGTCCGTGAAGAGCTCGCTCGCGGTACCGCTGCTCGTCGGCGGCGCCTTTGCGTTCCTTTCCACCCGCTTTGCGGTGCATGACAGCGACGTGTTCTGGCAGCTCGCCACCGCCCGCGACCTCCTCGCGCGAGGTTTCGCCCGGGGGGACGCGTTCTCGTGGACCGTCGCCGGTGCACCGCTTGCGTCGGATCAATGGCTCGGTCAGCTGCTCTTCTATGGCGCGTGGTTGCTCGGCTCGTGGCAGGGGATCATCGCCCTGCGTGCCATCGCGGTCGGCGTCCTCGTCGGACTCGTGGTCTTCGCGGCATCGGATGCGCGACGCGATCGTCCGTTCGTCGCGGTCCTCGCGGCTCTTCCCGCGGTCTTTCTCTCGCGCTTTGTCTGGGCCGAACGCCCGGAGCTCCTCGGGTTCGTGTGCTTCGCGCTCCTCGTCGTGCTGCTGCGCCGCGGCCGCGCCGGCAGCGACCGCGCCCTTGTCGCCACGGCGCCGCTCGTCGCTCTCTGGGCGAACCTTCACGGGTCGTTCGCCCTCGGCGTCGTGCTCGTCGGTGTGGTGTGCGCCGAAGGTGCGTGGAGCGATCCCGCGCGCCGCCGAAGCTACGTCGCTGTGGCCCTCGCTGCGGTTGCCGGCAGTCTCGCCACACCGGCGGGTCTCGGGGCGTGGACCGCGCCCGGCTTCCACTTCACGCAGCCGCCGCGGGAGATCCAGGAGTGGTCGGTGATCGACGTGCGCTCGATCCCCGGTGGGCTCTTCGCGCTGTGCCTCGGGGCGGTGCTTGCCCTGGCCTTCACCTCCCCGCGCGCTCCGCTCTCCGAGATCGTGCTGCTGCTGCCGGTCGCCTTCCTCTCGCTCACCGCGGCCCGGCAGATGCCCTACCTGGCCATCGCCGCGGCGCCGTTCATCGCCGGACGGCTCCCCTGGCCACGCCTTCCGCCGAGCGTTCCGTCGGGCCGTCGCGCGGCGCGGATCACCGCCGCGCTCGCGGCAGGGCTGGTGATCGTCGGTGTCGGTACCTCGGCGCCGACTCCCGATCTCTCGGGGTTTCCCACGGGGGCCCTCGCGGCGCTGCCGTCCGGACCTGGGACGCTCACGCTCTACGACTGGGGCGGCTACCTCATCTGGTACGCCCCGGGTACGCCGGTGTTCATCGATGGGCGGCTCGTTCCGTACGTCGGTGCGACGCTCGATGAGTATCGGGCGGTGCTCGGTGTCGCGCCGGGGTGGCGCGCGATCGTGGAGCGCGCGGCAATTCGCACGCTGCTGGTCCGTCCGACCGATCCGGTGGCGGTGCGGGCCGTGGATCTTGGGTGGCAGGTGCTCGCACGGGGCCCGGAATTCATGCTGCTGCGGATTCGGTGACCAGTACGAAGGTCCTGCCGCATACTTCAGCTATCGAGGATCCACGGCTGCATCGTCCCGCCACCTCCGCGTCGGTCGATCTCGACGCGAGCTTCGACGCGCTCTCGGAGGAGCTGCAGGACGACTTTCGCCGACTTCGAGGATCGCGCGATTGATCTGGGGTCGCGTATGCGGAGCGGGTGGATGCGCTGGGCGCGGCGGAACCGGATGACGCCCTGCGGCGGGCTTTCCGTCGACTGCGGCAGCTCCAGCTGGTCGTCCACACCATCGAGTCGAGCGCGGCGTACCTCTCCGGTTCGGGCATCGTGCCGGTTCAGCGCGCGGACGATCCCGCCGTCTCCGCGCTTCGCGTGCATGACAGCCTGGAATCGGAGCGCTCGCGACTTTCGCGCGAGGTCCACGACGGCCCCGCGCAGGTGCTCGCGAACGCCATCTTCGAGATCGAGCACCTTGAGCGCAGCGCCGAGCGCGCTCCGCTCGAGGTGCGGACCTCGTCACGGGCCGAGCTTGCCGGGATCGAACGATCGTTCCGCAGCTCCCTCGACTCGGTCCGCGCGATGATCTACGACCTTCGGCCATCGGAGCTCGCGACGCTCGGCCTCGCCGAAGCGCTGCGCAATTATGCGGGCGAGTACGAGTCGCGTTACGGCTTGACGGTCGCCTGCCACCTCGAGACCGCGGACACGGCGCTCATGCCGATGCAGGAGCTCACCGCCTATCGAATCGTCCAGGAGGCGCTCCAGAACGTTCACAAGCACGCACGCGCCTCCAAGGTCGGTCTCATCTGGCAGCGCACCGCCGCGGGCTAGTCGCTTTCGTGCACCGATGACGGCACTGGCTTCGACGTCATGAAAGCCGCGCGCGATCCGCGGACGCTCGGGCTCGTGTCGATGCGCGAGCGTGCGGAGCTCAGCAACGGAACGCTCGATGTCCGCTCAACGTGTATAAAAGGGGACCACAGTCATGCTCACATTCCTCGCCCGGACTGACGCCGATGACTGACGCCGATGACTGACGCGCGGACCGCGAACGCCGAGCGTCGTTCCGTCGTGCGCGTTCTGCTCGCCTCAAGCCGTCTCACCCTCATCGGCCTCCGTCAGGTTCTCGAGGCGGAGCCCTACGTCGAGATCGTTGCCGCGGTCAACGACGGCGAGGAGGCGCTTGCGCAGACGATCGAGACCGAGCCGGACGTCGCGATCATCGATGCCGATCTCCGCCCGATCAGCGGGAACGACGCTGCTAAGCGGATCCGGCGTGAGCTCCCGCATGTCGGCGTGGTCATCCTCGCGTCGGACGACAAGGAGGAGACGCTCTTCGACGCGATCCGAGCGGGCGCCGCCGCGTACCTTAACAAGGATTGCGAAGCTGCCGAGCTCGTCGACGCGATCCGTCGCGTTCGCGCCGGCCAGTTCATCATCAACGAGAAGGTCTTCACACGGCCGGCGCTCGCAATGAAAGTGCTCGCCGAGTTTCGCGAGCTTTCCGTGTATGGCACCGGTGCGGCGAAGATCTTCTCGCCCCTTTCTCCCCGCGAAGGGCAGATCCTCGACAGCATCGCGCAGGGCCGCACGAACAAGGAGGTCGCCTACGCCCTCGCGATCTCCGAGCAGACGGTGAAGAACCACATGTCGAGCATCCTGCGGAAGCTCGCGGTGAACGACCGCACCCAGGCCGTCGTGTACGCGATGCGCCAGGGCTGGATCAAGGGCGTGGAGTCCTGATGAGCGATCCGGCGACGCCGGGGGAACTTGCTCACCCAGTTCGCCGCCGAGCGGGAGCGCGTCGGCGCGGAGCTGCGTGAGATCACGGCGCTCGTCGAGTCGACCCGTGGCGAGGTCGCCCGCCTGCGGGCTCGGGAGGAGCAGGCCCTCGCGGAGATCACGGCTCTCCGCGATCTGGCCGACGCGACCGGGAGCGCCGCGTTCGCCGTCTCGGATGAGCTCGTCGCCGTTCTCCGCCGCGGTGGCGCGATGGTCGCCGAGCTCGAGACGCTCCAGGCCAAGGCGAAGCTGCTCGATCGTCTGAACGCCCAGGTCGTCAGCTTCGCCCGGCGACTCGGTCTCGTCGACGGTGCCGCGGTCCCGCGTCCGGTGGGCGCACCCCCAGCCGCGGCCGGGGACGAGACCCTGCTGCGTGCCGTCCTGCAGACCCAGGAGGAGGAGCGCCGCCGGATCGCGCGTGCAGTCCATGACGGCCCCGCCCAGGCCATGGCGAACGTGGTGTTGCAGTCGGAGATCAGCGAGCGGCTCTTCGCGATCGACGCGGGCCGTGCGCGCACCGAGCTCGCCGCGCTCCGCGCAATGGTCGGCCGCACCCTCCAGGAGCTGCGGGGCTTCATCTTCGAGCTTCGGCCGATGATCCTCGATGACCTTGGCCTGGTGCCGACCCTCCGTCGCTACATCCAGACGCTCGTGGACAAGCACGGCGTCAAGGTGGACTTCTCGAGCGTGGGCCGCGATCGACGCCTGCCCACCGACGACGAGGTCGCGGTGTTCCGCCTCGTGCAGGATGCGCTCCTCGAGCGCGTGCAGAAAGCCGTCGCCAAGGAGCTGGCGGTCGCGCTCGACTGGCGCGACCTCACGGTCGAGATCCGCCTCCAGAGCGACGGCAAGGCGCTCGCGACCTCGGGTGAGCTTGCCTCGTGGCTGCCGCCGAACGAGCGCGTCGGACTCCTTCGCGCCGAGGCGGTGCAGGAGGAGCGGACCGACGGTCAGACCATTTTGAACGTCCGCGTGCCGATCGTCGCAGCCTCGCGCATGATCACGTGAGCGGTATCCGGTCGATCGGCGGCGCGACCGTGGCTCGCTTGTCGCCGCGTTGCGCGGGGGTCCCGAACGTCCCTCGCACGCCCGACGGGATGCTACGGCGCACGCGGCGCAGGCGAATCCTGTCGCACATGAAAGAGGCGCAGGAACGTGACGGGAGCGTCGCGCCGGCGTGGGTCGATGGCGTACCAGACGTAAAAGGGCGCGCGTCGAAGTCGGAGCTTCCGCAGGACCGGAGTGTCTTCGCGCGGGGCAGCACCGGCCTCCGGAAAGGTGGCGAGCAGGCCCTCGAGGTCGGCGAGATGCTCTTGAAGGACCGTGACCCAGGAGAGCTCCCGATGGCCCACGAGGTACGCGAGCTCCTTTGAGAGGTCACGCGCGAACTCATCCCGATACGCGATGCTCGGCACCGGTTACCGGGGTCGCGCCATGGGCTCCCGCCCTGCCAGCGCGTCCGCGAAGATCCGCTGGATCTGCTCACGCGGTGCCGCGGCGCCCTTGCCCTGACGGAAGCGGTCCCAGGTGGCGTATGCCTGCTCGAACTGCCAGCGCTCCGCATGTGCAAGCTCGCGTTCGGTCTCGGCCTCGTCGAGATACTCAGAGACGACCATCCGGAGCGCCTCCGCTTCGGCCAGATTGCGCTGCTCGGCGAAGCGCCGCAGACGTAGCCGTAGCGGCTGCGGCATGCGGAAGTTGAGCGGCGACGTGGGTATGGTCGCTGCCTTCCGCGTACGCGTCTTCGCGTTGCCTCTCTCGCCCATTCGGCACGTCCTTGTAGTCGCTTTGACTACATCGTACTCGGTCACCCCCCGCCGACCTGTGTGAGCGCGATCCCCTGGTAGTAGTGGGTGAGGATCTGCTCGTGGGTCGCCCCGGCCAGGGCCATGCCCTGGGCGCCCCACTGGCTCATCCCCACACCGTGGCCGAAGCCGCGACCGTCAAAGACCCAGCGGGCGGGCAGCCGGTAGCGGAAGGCCGAGGGGACGAACTCCTGCGGCTCCGAATCGGAGCCGGGGACCGGCGTGTAGAGGGTCCCGGCAAGCTCCGCACCGAGCACATCCATGTCGCGGAGCCGCACATCGTCGCGACGCGGCACATCCTCGCTCTCGTCGTTCGTGTGGAGCGCGACGGTGAACACACCGCTCTTCAGGCCAAAGTAGTAGCGGCTGCCGTCCTTACCGATGTCGCGCGAGCCGGCGCTGCCGATGACGCGCGAGCGAACAACGGTGCCGGACGCGGTCACCTGAAGGAGCTGGATCGTGCGCAGGTCCCCAACGTCGATGCCGCGTCGGGCCATGAACGTACGGAGCTGCTTCGGCGTGTATTCCAGATTCCAGGTGTATCCGTGCCGGCCCCAGTCGGACGCCAGGGCGACGCTGTCGCCGGGAGACGCCACGCCTCGCAGGTAGGGCAACGCGTTCGGGAACACGTTCTCGGAGTCCTCGGTCCGCCCGCCCGCGTTGGCGGAGTAGAGCGCCGAGATCGGAACCCCACGGTACGTCGCGACCACGCCCGCGGTCCGCCGGACCGCAAGGGTCGTCGACGGCGCCTCGCTCAGGACGCCGTCGTACTGCTGGTCGCGGGTGTCGCCCTCGAGGTCGTAGGCGTCGTGGCGATCCAGGTGGGTCAGGAGATATGTGCGGGCGGCGATCGCCTGAGCGGCAAGGGCTTCCGGCGCCCAGGAGGACGGGACCTCTGAGCCGACGACCGAGGCGAGGTACTCGTTCGTGGCGACCGTGTTGACGACGATCATGTCCCCCTCGTCATCGCGCGCGATCTCCAGCGCCCCGCGAAACAGGCGGCCGTTGAAGGACAGGAAACCGGCATCCGTCGCAAAGCGCACACCCACGATCGCACGCGCGGCGAGGAGCGGTGGCTCCGTCCCGTCATTGGCGTTCTCGAGGACCGCGACCTCGAAGGGGATCGTGGCGATCTCCGGCGCCACGGCGGTCGCCCGCTCGAGGCGCGCCTCGTGGAGCAGCGCGCGCAGGCTCAGCGGGTCCGCCGAGTCACCGGACGGTGGGATCTCCGCGCCGGTCGTCGTCCCGCGGCGCACGCCCAGGCGCACGAGGATCGGCGCGGGGCCACGGTAGAGCGTGCGGCCGTCGGGCGCGGTGAGCGTGAGCGTCGATGCGGAGGCGATGAGCACTTGACTGACCCCCAGTCCGGCGACGTTGACCCGGATCGTCGCGGGGAGCGCCGTCGCCGGCGCGCCGGAGGCGGGGGTCGCAAGCGCGGAGCTGGTGAAGATGACGAGCGCCGCCGCGAGCGCGAGCCGACGCGTTGAGGTCACCCCTCGCCACCGCGCTGCACGCTCGCCCATTACGTGCTTCGGTAGATCTCTGGGCGGAGAACGCCGATGTAGGGCAGGTTGCGGTAGCGCTCGGCGTGATCGAGACCATACCCGACGACAAATTCATCGGGGATCTCGAATCCCCGGTACTGGATCGAGATCGGCACGATGCGGCGCGCGGGCTTGTCGAGCAGCGCGCAGAGCTGCACCGAGGCAGGGTGTTGCCCGCGCAGATGCTCGAGCACGTAGTTGAGCGTGAAGCCCGTGTCGAGGACGTCTTCGATGACGAGCACATCGCGGCCCTCGATCGGGTGTGCGAGATCTTTGAGGATCCTGACGACCCCGCTTGATTCGGTGGCTCGTCCGTACGACGAGACCTCGAGGAAATCGACCGCCAGCGGAAGGGGAATGCGCCGCATGAGATCGGCCATGAACGGCAGCGAACCCTTGAGGACGCTGACGAGAATAAGGTCCTTGTTCTCATAGTCGGCCGCGATGCGCGCGCCCAACTCGGCGACCTTCGCCGCGATCGTCGCCTCATCGATGAGGATGCGTGCGATATCTTCCGCCGGGGGACGGAGCCTGATCATCGGTCGGGCAATTGTCACACGTACTTGCACGCGAGGGCGTCGACGTCGCGGCGGTAGAGCATTCGCAGGGTCATCCCGGGGTATCGCTCGCGGAACCGGCGCAGCTTGCCGTTCTTCTGCGTCACGAGCTGCTGGCGGAGGACCGTCAGCTCGACGTAAACGCCCTGCTCGGGGAGCCAGAAGTCGGGGGTGAATGCCTCTCGGACCGCGCCACCCGCGTCCTCGCGCAGCGCGAACGTGTGCGGTTCGTATTCCCAGCGGATCCGGTAGAAGTCAAGAAGGCGAGCAAAGCGAGCCTCGCTGCGGTGGGCAAAACGCACCCGGCGGCGCTGGGTCAGCGCGATCGCAGCCGCCAGACCGCACTCGCCCCGAGCGCAAGAATGAACGCCGCTCCACCGACGAGGAGCGCGTTCGGACCATCGGCCGCGGTCGGCGCGGAGGTCGTGGGCGCGGTCGTCGGCGCGGCCGCCGCGACCGCCGCGCTGATCGGGGCGGCCACCGGGGTGGGTGATGCGGAGGGTCGCGGGGCCGCGCTCGTCGCGGGCGCGGGCGCCGCTGGCGTGAGCGCGGGTGTCGGCGCGGCGACCGGTACCGCGACAGGTGCGGGTGTCGGCGCTGCCGTCGGTGCGGGCGTTGGTGTGGCGACCGGCGGCGGCGCCTGGGTCGGTGCGGGCGCCGGAGCCGGGGTGGGTGCGGCGGCGGCCGCGGCCGCCGCGGCGACGACCGTGATTATCCCTCTCATGCTCGAATGGAAGTCGCAGTGGTAGGCGAAGACGCCTGCCACGTTGAACGTGACGCTGCCCAGACCGCCGCCACCGCTCAGCATCTGGTTGAACCCGGCGCTATCCGCGGTCGCAGTGTGCGCCGTTCCGTCGCGATTCGTCCAGGTCACCGTGTCTCCCACCGTGACGGTGAGGGTCGCCGGGCCGAAGGCGAAGCCCTGCACCGTCACCGGCTGCGTCGCGCCGAGCGCGACGAATGCCGGCAGCTCGAGCAGTACGAGTGCGAGAGGGACCGCGATGAGCCACGACGCGATGCTCCTGGGCACACGCATACGATAGCGGGAGTGCCAGCCGCGGCCGAGCTCCCTCTACCCTCCCTCACGGCCGAAGCCGCGCGTGTGGGGGTCATGCTCACCCCGGTGCAGCTGACGCAGTGCGAGAGGTATGCGGCGCTTCTCCTCGAGCGGAATGGCACCGTCAACCTCACCGCGATCACCGATCCTGTCGAGGTCGCACGCAAGCACTTTCTGGATTCGTTCACCGCGCTCGCGGCGCGGCACTGGTCCGGTCGAGAGCGTGTCGTGGATGTCGGCAGCGGCGCCGGTTTCCCTGGGCTCGCCCTCCGTATCGCTCTCCCGGGCATCCGGGTCAGCCTGATCGAATCGGTCGGCAAGAAGGCACGCTTCCTCGAGGAGGTCGTTGCGCTGCTCGGTCTTGACGGCGTCGAGGTCAGCAACGAGCGCGCCGAGGAGCTCGGCCGCACCCGCCGCGGCGTCTACGACGTGGGCACGATCCGAGCGGTCGGCTCGATCGGCGCCGATCTCGAGTATCTGCTGCCGTTCCTGCGGGTCGGCGGCGACGCGATCATCTGGAAAGGCCGGATCGATGCGGAGCAGGTCGGCGCGGAGCGTGCTCTTGCCGAGCTCGGCGGCGGTCCGCTCCAGATCACCGCCACGGTCGCGATCGGCTTGGGTGATGTCCTTCCGGGCCGCCATCTGGTCGTCGCGCGGAAGGTGCGGGTCACGCCGGACCGGTATCCACGACGCGCCCTCGACATGCGGAAGCGCCCGTGGTGATCATCCCGTCGGTGGACGTCCGGGGCGGGAAGGTGGCGTTCCGCACCCCCACCGTTGGCGCCGACGTCACGCCGGAGGACCTCGCGCGACGCTTCGTCGCGATGGGTGCGCGGGAGCTGCACCTTGTCGATCTTGATGGCGCTGAGACCGGCGAGCATCTGAATGCCGCGCTGCTCGGTCGCATCGCGCGTACCAGCGGCGTCACCTGCCGCCTCGCCGGCGGCATCGACTCGCTCGCCAAAGCGGGTGAGGCCCTCGAGGCCGGCTTTGCCGGCGTTCTCTTCTCGTCGGCGGTCTTCGGCGACGACACGCTCGTCGAACGCATCGCCACCACGCTCGGTGACGCGGCGACCGTCGAGCTGGAGACGGCGGAGGGCTGCCTCCAGCCGCGGGGCGGCGATCCGACACTCGCGGCGCGAGCGCGCGGCCGGACGATCGACGATGCCGCTCGTGCGGCGGTCGACGCGGGGGTCCGGTCGCTCTATGTGATCGATGTCACGAGCGATGGCAGGCTGAGCGGGCCGGCGCTCGGGCTCCTTGAGCGGGTCCGAAGCTCGCTCGGACCTCGTGCGAACGGCGTGGCCTTCCACACTGGCGGCGGGATCCGCGACCTCACCGATCTCGGCCTTCTCGCGCGATGGGGCGCCGCGTCCGCGGTCGTCGGGCGGGCACTCGCGGACCGGCGCTTCACGTACGAGGACGCCGTTGCCGCGGGGGAGGAGGTCCCGTGATCGTCGCGCTGCTCTCCGACATCCACGGCAACCTCATGGCACTGGAGGCCGTGCTCGGTGCGCTCCCACCGGTCGAGGGGCTCTGGGTCACCGGCGATACCGTCGGCTACGGCCCGGACCCGTCCGACGTCCTCGCGCTCCTCCGTGAACGCGGCGCGCTCATGGTCGCCGGGAACCACGACCGCGCCGTGGCGACCGGCGCGGGCCTCGCGCTCTTCAACCGGCACGCCGCCGACGCGGCGCGGCTCCACGCGGAGTGGCTGAGCGCGGAGGAGCGCGACGTGCTGGCCTCGTTGCCCGAGACGGCGGTGCGCGGCGCCTTCACGCTGTGTCACGGCAGCCTGCGTGATCCGCTCTGGGAGTACATGCAGACGCCCGGCGCGGCCGCCGCCAGCCTCGCCATCGCCGACACCGCTCACGGCTGCTGCGGCCACACCCATGTGCCGGCACTCTTCCGCGGCGGCTCCGAGGCGACCGTCCTCGTGCGACCCGCCGACGGAACCGTGTGGGACCTGGAGGAGCGGGCGTTCGTAAATCCAGGGAGCGTCGGGCAGCCCCGTGACGGCGATCCACGCGCCTCCTACGCGCTCATCGACCCTGAACGGGCAAGCGTGTCGTTCCACCGCGTCACCTACGCCGTGGCGGAGACGCAGCGCCGCATTCGGGCACAGAAACTGCCGGCCATCCTCGCGGACCGGCTCGCGCACGGCCTCTGATCTGCTCGAGCGACCCCCCCTGCCGCCGCAGGCGGCCCCGCACCCGACAATAATCAGGGGCTTGACCGAGGAGAACACCCCGCGCGAGGACAACGTCGCCCACCAGGTGCGCCTCGAGCGTCTGCACGAGAAGCAGGGAATGCTGCTTGGTGATCGGCGCGTCCGAGTGGTGTGGCCCCGCGAGTTCAGGCGCGAAGGCGGGAACATCGTCGCGACCGAGGACGCGCTGGCGCCGCGAGGAAACGTCGAGCGCGTGCTCACCGCGGTCAAACGCGTGCTCGTCGGCCGACGCCTCGCGACCGAGGAGTCCGAGAGGCGGGACTGGTCTTCGCCGGCCCCACCTACCTGTATGTCGCGACGCTGCTCAGCCTGGTCGGCTTCGGGTTCTGGCGGGTCGCCACGGGTGCTGTCCCGATCCCCGCGACGCCACTCGAGACGTTCCCCGCCGCGGGCACTGAGGCGCTCACGATCTTCCTCGTGCTGAAGGCGTTCTCCTCAGGCTCGGTGGGTCTCTCGGGGACCGAGGCGGTCGCGAACGGCGTGCCCGCGTTCAAACGCCCAGAGTCACGGAACGCAGGCATCGTCCTGATCGTCATGGGCGCGCTCTTCGGCACGCTCTTCTTCGCCGTCTCCTACCTTGCCACGCGGATCGGTGTCCAGCCCGACCTCACCGAGACGCAGACCGTCCTGAGCCTCCTGGGCCGGTCGCTCGTCGGCGAGGGTCCGTACTTCTACCTCCTCCAGGCGTCGACCGCGGTCATTCTCATCCTCGCCGCGAACACGTCCTTCAGCGGTTTTCCGCGTCTCGCCTCGATCCTCGCGAACGATCGATTCATGCCGCGGCAATTCGCCCAGCGCGGTGAGCGCCTCGCGTTCACCGCCGGCATTGTCGCGCTCGCGCTCCTCGCCGCGCTCCTCGTGTTCCTCTACGACGGGAGTGTCACCGGCCTCATTCCGCTCTACACGATCGGCGTGTTCGTGGCGTTCTCGCTCTCGCAGGCGGGGATGGTCCGGCGCTGGGCGCGCATGCGCACGCGAGGCTGGCTCGCGAGCGCCGCGATCAACGCTCTGGGAGCGGTCGTCACGACCGTCGTGGCGGTGATCGTGGCGGTTACGAAGTTCGCGCTCGGCGCCTGGCTCGTCATCGCCGTCCTTCCCCTTGTCGTCATCGGGCTTTACGCGATCCACCGGCATTACCGCTACATGGAGGATCGCCTCATGGTGCCTCTGGGCACCGTGGCGCACCTGGTCCCGACCCGCCCGCGGGTCATCGTCCCGGTCAGCCGCCTCGACCGGCCCGCGCTGCTCGCGCTCAGCATCGCGCGAGGGCTCGGCGGCGACCTCGCCGCGGTGCACATCTCCTACGACGAAGATGGCGCCCCAGGGGCCGGCTCCGCTGGGCCCAGAGCGTGGGGACGGACATCCGCCTCGACACCGTCATTTCACCCTATCGTGCTGTCATCAAGCCGCTGCTCAAGTACATCGACGCCATCGACGCAAGGAGACCCGCGCCGCCCAGTGGTCGTGGTCTTGGCCGAATTCGTCCCGCGCCACTGGTGGGAGGCGATCCTCGACAATCAGACGGCGCTGCTCATGAAGCTCCGGTTGTTCGTCCGCCCGAACACTGTGGTCGTGGATGTCCCCTTCCACCTCGCCGACGGGGCAGCGGACGCAGAAGCATGAGGGCGGGATGACAGGTCCGCCGGACCACGAGTCCAACTCACCGTCGCTCGAGGGACGCGAGACGCAGACCGGGCGTCTCCCGGGTGACCGCTACGTCCGCATCGTCCACCACGCGTCAGGCGAATTCCGAAGGCAGGGTGGTCGCTACGTCGCGACCGAGGAGATCGACCGGCCGCTCGATTGGGGCGGACGCGCCCGGAGCGCAATACGGCGCGTCCTTATCGGGCGACGCCTTTCGACCGAGGCCGAGGCCGAGGAACGGGTCTCGAAGAAGACCGGACTCGCGATCCTTGCCTCGGACAACATCTCGTCGTCGGCGTACGCGACCGAGGAGGCGATGCGCGTGCTCGCGCTCGCCGGGGCCGGTGCCTTGGCGCTCACCATGCCGGTCGCGCTGGCGGTGGTCGCGGTTCTCGGCATTGTCATCCTTAGCGAGTCGCGCGTGATCCGTGCGTATCCGGGCGGCGGCGGTTCGTACATCGTTGCCAAGGAGAACCTGGGGGTCATTCCCGGACTCATCGCTGCTTCGGCGCTTCTCATCGATTACGTCCTGACGGTGGCCGTGTCCACCGCCGCGGGCGTTGCCGCCCTCTCGAGCTTCGCGCCAGCGCTCCACGAGGACCGCGTGGTCTGGGCGCTCCTGCTTATCGCGCTCCTCACCGTCGGCAATTTGCGCGGCATCCGTGAGGCCGGTCTGCTCTTCGCCCTGCCGACCTACGCCTACATGCTCGCGCTGTTCGCCCTGATCGCGGTGGGGCTGTGGCGCGTGCTGTCGGGTGACGTTCCGACGGCGGTCCTGCCCACGGCGAGTCTTGAAAGTCAGGGTGTGACGGTCCTGTCGACCCTGCTCGTGCTTCGCGCCTTTGCCTCGGGTGCGGTCGGGCTCACCGGCAGTGAGGCGGTGGCCAACGGGGTCCCCAGCTTCAAGCCGCCCGAGTCGCGGAATGCGGCGATCACGCTCGTCGTCATGGGCTCCTGCTTCGCCGCGCTGTTCCTTGGTGTCACGTTCCTCGCAACGAGCATCGGGATCCAACCGGACCACAGCGAAGTCGAAACGGTGAACAGCATGCTCACGCGCTCCATCGTCGGCAGCGGCACGCCCTTCTACTACTTCGTGCAGGTCACCACGGCGGTCATCCTGCTGCTCGCCGCCAACACCGGGTTCTCGGGCTTTCCGCGCCTCGCTTCCATCCTCGCGCACGACAGATTCCTGCCGCGGCAGTTCTCTTTCCGGGGCGATCGGTTGGCCTTCTCGACCGGGATCGTCGCGCTCGCGGTGATGGCGGCGATCGTGCTCGTCGCATTCGGTGGGAGCGTCACGAACCTCATCCCGCTGTACACCATCGGCGTCTTCCTCGCGTTCACCCTCTCGCAGACCGGCCTCGTCCGCCGCTGGTGGAAGCTTCGGAATCCCGGTTGGCGCGCGAGCATGGCGATCAACACCCTTGGCGGGACGGTCACAGGAGTCGTGCTCGTCGTGGTCGCGGTCACGAAATTCGCGCTGGGCGCCTGGATGGTGCTGCTCCTGCTGCCTGCGCTCGTCCTGGTGCTCTCGGCGATCAACCGGCACTACAACGCGATCGCCGACGCCCTCACCCTTCCCGATCTCTCGGTGCCGATCCCGGTTCCCGGCGCCCCGGTCGTGATCGTCCCCATCGCGCGACTCGACCGCGCCGCGGTCAAGGCGATCGGCTATGCGCGATCGATCTCCCCGCGCGTTCGCGCCGTGCACATCTCGTACGATCCCGAGGGCGCGGCAGCCTTCCGCGCGCGATGGGAACGCTGGGTCACCCAGGTGCCGCTTGACGTGATCGAGTCGCCGTACCGGTCACTCGTGCCGCCGCTCCTGCGGTACATCGACAGGGTCGCGGAGCGTGAGGGCCAGCAGATCACCGTGGTCCTTTCCGAGTTCGTTCCGCGAAACTGGTGGGAGTTCGTCCTGCACAGCCAGACAGCACTCCGCGTGAAGGCGAGCCTGCTCTTCCGGGCAAATACGGTCGTGGTCGATGTGCCGATCCACTTTGAGGACATCATTCGCGACCTGGCGGCGGACGAGGCGTCGAAGGTCGGTCCAGCGCACTAAACTGGCCCTGTTGATGCAGATCAGGCGAATGCTCGTGGCGATCTCCGGGGCCGTGATCGATCCGGACGTCGTTTCTCTTGCGGCTACGATCGCCCGACCCACGAAGGCCGAGATCCGCATCGTGCACGTGATCGAGGTCCCCTGGAACCTGGCGCTCGATGCTGTCCTTGAGACCGCACTTGAACGGGGTGAGGCGCTGCTGAGCGCGGCGGCAAAGGTCGCGCAGAGTACGGGGGTCAAGGTCGAGATCGAACTGCTGCAGGCGCGCGAGGCCGCGGCTGCCATCGTCGACACCGCGCGTGAGCGAAGGTCCGACCTCATCATCCTCGGGATGCCCTACCGGCGGCGGCTCGGCAAGGTGTACATCGGCCGGACCGTCCAGAGCGTGTACACACGCGCGCGCTGTGCCGTCCTCGCGTATCGTCAGGAAGAGCCATCGTGAACGTCGTCATCATCGGTTGTGGGCGGGTCGGCGCGTTCCTCGCGGGTCTCCTCGTCGATGACGGGCATCCCGTCACGATCGTGGATCTCGAGCGGACGGCATTCGCGCGCCTCGACAGGCCCTTCAAGGGGACGACGCTCCTGGGGAACGGCACCGACCTCGACGTGCTCCGCCAGGCCGGGATCGAGAAGGCAAACGCCTTCCTCGCGCTCACCCAGGGCGACAACCGCAACCTCATGGCGGCGCAGGTCGCGAAAGAGGTTTTTCGCGTACCGCAGGTCATCGCGAAGGTGAACGATCCCATCCGCGCTCAGACGTATCGGAGCCATGGCATCTACACTTGGTCGCGGACGACGATCCTTGGGACGCTCCTCCATGCGGTCCTCACGGGTAACGAGGATCTCGGGCCGCGGCTCATCGCGGAAGCGATGCGCCACGAGAACGACCTCGCGGGCCGCATGGGCTCGTAGGTTGTATTTCGTCATTGCGGGCGGAGGCGAGGTCGGCTTTCACCTCGCCAAAGCGCTCCTTGAGTCCGGGCACGAGATCATGCTCATCGAGCGGGATCGCCGGCGCGCGCAGTACATCCAGGAGCAGCTCGGCTCCGTGGTCATCAATGCCCCCGCCGACGAGGGGCGGTACCAGCTCGAGGCGGGCTGCGGGCGCGCCGAGGCCGTGATCGCGGTGACCGGCGACGACGAGGACAACCTCATCATTTGCCAGCTCGCGAAGTTCCAGTGCCATGCCAAGCGGGTCATCGCGAGGGTCAACAACCCCAAGAATGAGATCGTCTTCAAGACCCTGGGGATCGATGAAACGGTCTCGTCGACCCGGCTCCTCATGAGTGTCATCGAGCAGGAGCTGCCGACCGGCGGCTTCCTCCCGCTCATGCCGCTCACCGGCGCGCACCTTGAGCTCATCGAGGCCGAGATCGCGGCGGGGACACCCTCGGCCGGGAAATCGATCGGCACCCTCGGCCTTCCTGCGGGGGCCCTCATCGGTGGGATCGTGCGGCACGGGGTCATCCTGCACGCCGACGCCGATGTCGCCCTGGAGGTGGGGGACCGGGTCATCGTCTTCTCCCCGACCGCGGCCGAGGCCGAGGTCCGAAAGGCGCTCTTCGGCTAGGCTGAGCTCGTCATCGTCTGGGCGCATCTATCGCCTGGGCGTCATCTGTCTTGACAACGTCATTGATAGGTCTTATACCAGTCTCATGCCACGTGGCCACAGGCCGGTCTACGTCATTTCCATCGCCGCGAACCTGACGAGATGCCATCCACGGACGCTGCGTATCTACGAGGAGGAGGGTCTCCTCGAGCCGGTCCGGACCGAGTCCAACATCCGGCTCTACTCCGATGAGGATGTGCGCCGGGTTCGCGTGATCCGGTATCTCACACAGGTTCGCGGGGTGAATCTCGCGGGGGTGAAGATGGTGCTCCAGCTTCGCGACATGGCAGAGCTCATGCGAGACTTCGCCGATGCCCTCGACGCGATGGAGGATGCGGCGGAGCCCGAGGCGCTCGTGACGTCGTCGCGCCTCCACCCACGCGTCAGCGGTGGCTCCGGCGGCACACGATGACCGAGAACGGCGCGCCGATGGGAATGCCCGCTCGCGCGATGCGGTTGTCACAGCATGACCGGACGTGCCCGATGGAGCGAACGAGCCGCGACGCAGCCGGGGCGCGAAGACGATGTCCGAGAACACGCCTGAACCTGCGACCCGCGAACGACGAAAGGCAAGGAACATGATCGAATCGACCACCCGCGACTACCCCACCGAGCTGCCGCTCGTTCCGCTCCGGGAGGCCGTCGTGTTCCCGAAGCTCGTGATCCCGCTTGGCGTCGGCCGCGAGAAGTCGGTCGCCGCGATCAACGCGGCGATGGGCGCGGAGAAGCACTACCTCATCCTGGCCGCCCAGAAGGACGCCGAGGTCGACGATGTCACTGGCGAGCAGATCTACGGCACCGGCACGGTCGCCGAGATCGTGCGCCTGCTCCGCATCCCGGATGGCACGGCGCAGATCATCGTCACCGGGCTCCAGCGGGTCAAGATCACCGGCTACCTGCCGGAGACCACGCACCTCCGCGTGACGTTCGAGCCCGTCGTCGAGGATCTCGGCGAGGCGATCGAGCGCGAGGCGCTCCTGCGCAGCGTCCACGGGCTGTTCGACGAGTACGTCCAGAACGGCGGCGCCGTCCCGCAGGAGCTGGCGATGACCGCGAAGAACACCGACGACCCGGCTCACTTCGCCGATCTCGTGGGCTCGAGCCCGGACCTCACGCTCGAGCAGCGCCAGCAGCTCCTTGAGACCAAGAGCGTCGTCGAGCGCCTGCGGTTCCTCTCGGTCTTCCTCGCCAAGCAGAACGAGATCCTCGAGCTGAAGGCGAAGATCCAGAGCGACGTGCAGGGGACCCTCGACAAGACGCAGCGTGAGTACATCCTTCGCGAGCAGATGAAGGCGATCCAGAAGGAGCTCGGCGAGGACGAGGGCGGCGGAGAGATCCGCGAGCTTCGCGAGAAGATCGAGGCCGCCGGTATGCCGGACCTCGTGAAGGAGAAGGCGCTCAAGGAAGTGGGTCGCCTGGAAAAGATCCCTCAGGCGTCCCCCGAGCAGGGTGTCATTCGGACCTATGTGGACTGGCTCGTCTCGCTGCCCTGGAAGCAGGCGCCCGAGGACGATTGGGACATCGCCCAGGCCGCCAAGATCCTCGACGAAGATCACTACGGCCTGCCGAAGATCAAGGACCGCATCCTCGAGTACATGGCGGTCCGGAAGCTCGCCAAGGATCTTCGCGCCCCGATCCTCTGCTTCGTCGGCCCACCCGGTGTCGGCAAGACCTCCCTCGGCAAGTCGATCGCCCGCGCCATGGGGCGCAAGTTCATTCGGATGTCCCTTGGTGGGATCCGCGATGAGGCCGAGATCCGCGGCCACCGCCGCACCTACATCGGCGCCCTGCCCGGCCGCGTCCTGCAGAACATGAAGACGGCGGGCGAGACGAACCCCGTGTTCATGCTGGACGAGATCGACAAGGTCGGCGCCGACTTCCGCGGCGACCCCTCCTCGGCGCTCCTCGAGGTGCTCGACCCGGAGCAGAACAACTCGTTCTCGGACCACTACCTCGAGGTCCCCTACGACCTCTCACGGGTCATCTTCGTGACCACCGCCAACGTCGAGGACACCATCATCGCGCCGCTCCGCGACCGCATGGAGATCATTCGCCTCCCCGGCTACACCGAGGAGGAGAAGATGCACATCGCGGTCGGCTATCTGGCGCCGCGTCAGCTGAAGCAGCACGGTCTCGAGGAGGGCAAGCTCGTCCTCGGCGAGGAGGTCCTTCGCGACCTCATCCGCCGCTACACCCGCGAGGCGGGGGTCCGCAACCTTGAGCGGGAGATCGGCACGATCTGCCGCAAGGTCGCGCGGACCATCGCCGAGGGCAAGGCTGAGACCGTGACCGTCGCGGTCGCCGATCTCGGCACCTACCTCGGTCCTGAGCGCTTCGACTACGGGCTCGCCGAGGAGGAGGACCAGGTCGGCGCCGTGACCGGCGTATCCGTCTCCGAGTACGGCGGCGACACGCTCACGGTGGAGGCCACGGTCATCGACGGGAAGGGCGGCGAGTTCGTTCTCACCGGGCAGCTCGGTAAGGTCATGGAGGAATCCGCCCGCGCGGCGCTCTCCTACGTCCGCTCGCACAGCGCGGAGCTCGGGATCCCGAAGGGGTACTTCGAGGATCACACCCTGCACATCCACGTGCCGGCAGGCGCGATCCCCAAGGACGGGCCCTCCGCTGGGGTCACGATGGCGACCGCGATCGTCTCTGCGCTCACCGGACGTCGCGTCCACCGTGACGTGGCGATGACCGGTGAGATCACGCTGCGCGGCCGGGTGCTCCCCATCGGCGGCTTGAAGTCCAAGATGCTTGCCGCGCACCGCGCCGGCATCAAGACCTTTGTGCTCCCGGACAAGAACAAGAAGGACCTTGTCGACGTCCCCCAGGAGATCCTCGACGCGCTCACCGTCCTACCGGTCGGCACGATCGACGAGGTGCTGAAGATCGCGCTCGTTCCCGGACCGGTCGTGACGCCGGCCCAATATGAAGCCGCACGCCCGGCGGTCGCTCCGCCGGCGCACTGATCGGGGACCAGGGTGTCGGTCGAGTTCAAGGACTACTACAAGACCCTCGGCGTGACGCGCACCGCGTCCGCCGAGGAGATCAAGAAGGCCTACCGAAAGCTTGCCCGCCAGCACCATCCCGACGTGGCGAAGGGGCCAAAGAGCGAGGCGCGCTTCAAGGAGATCAACGAGGCGAACGAGGTCCTCTCCGATGCCGAGAAGCGCGGCCGTTACGACACGCTCGGACCGAACTGGCAGCAGCAGTTCACCGGTGGCGGCCAGGGGCGACCCCACTGGGCGCAGGGGCAGCCCGGCGCCGATCCGTTCGGTGCGACCGCGGACTTCTCGGATTTCTTCCGGACGGTGTTCGGTGGCGCCGACGCGACCGGTCCGATGCGCGGCCGCACCCGCGCTCGGGCGGGCAGCGACCTCGAGCAGGAGGTCCCGGTCTCTCTCGTCGAGGCCTACCAGGGTGCGGAGCGCGCGTTCGAGATCCGTCCGGCCGGCGCCGAGGGTCGGTCACGAACGATCGAGGTGAAGATCCCCGCCGGTGTCCAGAGCGGCCAGCGCATCCGTCTCGCCGGCCAGGGTGGTCCGGGGAGCGGCGGCGGGCCCGCCGGGGACCTGTATCTGCGAATGAATATCACGGCCCATCCGTTCTTTGAGAGGGATGGGGATGATCTCCGGGCCGACCTGCCGGTGGCATTCCACGAGGCGCTCCTGGGAGCGGAGGCCACGGTGCCCACCCTCAAGGGGCCGGTGAGCCTCCGGATCCCACCGGAGACCCAGAACGGTCGCACGATCCGGCTCGCCGGACAGGGGATGCCTCGCGCAAAAACGCGCGGCGGCGGTCATGGCGATCTGTATGTGACCGTCAAGGTCATCCTGCCGCAGAAGCTCAGTGACGAGGACCGCGAGCTCATTGCACAGCTGGCCCTGCGTCATGGCGAGGATGTTCGCGCGCACCTGCTCTGAGCCGCAGGACCGGAAGGGAGCACGTCGATGATCGATCCGAACAAGCTCACCGAGAGGTCGCAGGAGGCCCTGGTCAGCGCGCAGCGCCGAGCGAACGATGCCGGCCACGGCCAGGTGGACGTCGAGCATCTTGCCGCCGCGCTCATCGACCAGGCGGGCGGTGTCGTGCCGAGCGTGCTCGAAAAGGTAGGCGTGGTCCCGAGCCAGCTCCTCGGCGGTCTCGTGACGGAGCTCGCGCGCCAGTCAAAGGTCAGCGGGAACGTCCAGGTCACCGCCTCCCCGCGTCTGGGACGCGTTCTTGCGCAGGCTCAACGCGAGATGCGGGCCCTTGGGGACGAGTTCGTCTCGACCGAGCACTTCTTGCTCGCACTGCCCGACGATCAGGGCTGGACCGGCAAGGCGCTCGCGCGTGCGGGAGCGACGAGGGAGAAGCTGCTCGCCGCTCTGCGGGAGGTGCGCGGCAACCAGCAGGTCACCGACCAGCATCCCGAGGCGAAGTACGAGGTCCTTGAGAAGTACGGCCGTGATCTGACCGATCTGGCGCGGAAGAACAAGATCGATCCGGTGATCGGTCGCGACGAGGAGATCCGCCGGGTCATCCAGGTCCTCTCCCGTCGCACGAAGAACAATCCGGTGCTCATCGGCGAGCCCGGTGTGGGCAAGACCGCGATCGCCGAGGGCCTGGCGCAGCGCATCGTCCGCGGAGATGTGCCGGAGGGCCTGAAGGGTAAGAAGATCTTCGCGCTCGACATCGGCGCGCTGCTCGCGGGGGCGAAGTACCGTGGCGAGTTCGAGGAGCGGCTGAAGGCGGTCCTGAAGGAGGTCGCCGCCGCCAGCGGTCAGATCATCCTCTTCATCGACGAGCTCCACACCATCGTCGGAGCGGGGGCGGCCGAGGGCGCCGTCGATGCCGCGAACATGCTCAAGCCGATGCTCGCGCGCGGCGAGCTCCACACGATCGGCGCCACCACCCTCGACGAATACCGCAAGCACATCGAGAAGGACGCGGCTCTGGAGCGCCGATTCCAGCCCGTGAAGGTCAGCGAGCCCTCGGTCGAGGACACCATCTCCATCCTGCGCGGACTGCGCGAGCGCTACGAGGTGCACCACGGCGTGCGCATCAGCGACGCCGCGCTCGTCGCGGCCGCGGTGCTCTCGAACCGCTACATCACCGACCGCTTCCTCCCGGACAAGGCGATCGATCTCGTCGATGAGGCCGGCTCCAAGCTGCGCATGGAGATCGACTCCATGCCGGTCGAGCTCGACGAGGTGGACCGTCGCATCCGTCAGCTCGAGATCGAGCGCGAGGCGCTTCGCAGGGAGACCGACGCGGCGAGCGTCGATCGTTTGGCCAGGCTCGAGCGCGAGCTGGCGGAGCTCAAGGAGTCGTCCGCCGGGCTTCGGGCGCAGTGGCAGCTTGAGAAGAGCGCCCTCGGCGAGATCCGCGAGAAGAAGGGCAGGCTCGAGCAGATCCGCGCGGACATCGAGAGCGCGGAGCGTGCCGCGGACTACGCCAAGGCGGCGGAGCTCAAGTACGGCACCCTGGCCGCACTCGAGCGAGAGGTCGCCGCGGCCCAGGAGCGGCTGGCCGAAACGCAGAAGCGCCTGAAGATGCTCACCGAGGAGGTCACCCCCGAGGACATCGCGGAGGTCGTCGCCAAGTGGACCGGCATCCCGGTGACCAAGCTCCTCGAGGGCGATGTGCAGAAGCTGCTTCGGATGGAGGAGCGCCTGCACCAGCGCGTGGTCGGTCAGGACGAGGCGGTGACCGCCGTGGCGAACGCGGTGCGGCGCGCGCGCGCGGGGCTGCAGGATCCAAACCGGCCACTCGGCTCATTCCTCTTCCTCGGTCCGACCGGCGTGGGGAAGACGCTGCTCGCGAAGGCCCTCGCCGGATTTCTCTTCGACGACGAGCGGGCGATGATCAGACTCGACATGAGCGAGTACATGGAGAAGCACACCGTCTCGCGGCTCATCGGAGCGCCTCCGGGCTACGTCGGCTTCGACGAGGGCGGCCAGCTCACCGAGGCGGTCCGCCGCCGGCCCTACTCGGTGCTGCTCCTCGACGAGATCGAGAAGGCGCATCCAGACGTGTTCAACGTCCTCCTCCAGATCCTCGAGGACGGCCGGCTGACCGACGGCCACGGTCGGACCGTCGACTTCCGCAACGCGGTCGTTGTGCTGACCTCGAACATCGGCTCGCAGTTCATCACCGAGCTCGCCGGCAACGACGCGGAGATGCGCAGGCGGGTCATGGAGGCCGTCCGTGCGACGTTCCGACCCGAGCTCCTGAATCGTATCGATGAGATCGTGATCTTCAACGGGCTGAACGCGCAGCAGCTGACCGAGATCGTGGGGTTGGAAACGGCGCTGCTGACCGGCCGGCTGGCGGAGCGGAAGATCACCCTCGAGCTGTCGCCGAACGCGCTCGCCCTCATCGCCAAGAAGGGCTACGACCCGGCCTATGGCGCGCGCCCGGTCCGGCGCGCGATCCAGAGGCTCGTTGTGGACCCGCTCGCGCAGAAGGTCCTCGCCGGCGAGTTCAAGGAAGGCGACACGGTCTTCGTCGACGGGCGCGACGGCGCGATCGAGTTCTGGAGTGAGCAGTACGCCGCGCAGAAGGCGGAAGAGAACCACTCGCGACCCGTGGGCACGAGGCGATCGAACTGAGCGGCCGCACGCGCAACCTGGCGCTGCTGCTCCTCGTCGTCGTCGCCGGGTGTGCCTTCGGCGCCTGTGGGGCCGCGGTGGCCGTCGCCCCCGCCGCCCCCTCGTTGATCTCGCGATCGCCCGGGACGGCCACCCCGCCCGCCACGACCGCCCCGACACCGACACCGACACCGACACCGACCGCTTCGCCCAGCCCCTCTCCGGCGCCGCGGAGCATCGCCGAGGTGCTCGACCGCCTCGATCCCGCGCGGCTCGACGAGCACCTCGCGGCGCTCGTGGGCGTCGTATCGCGCGACCCACGGCATCCCGGCCACGAGAAGGCGGTCGCCTATCTGGAGGCCCAGTTGCGCCAGGTCGAGGGCCTCAAGGTGGAGCGGCAACTTGCCTCGGCCGGCGGGATCCCCCTCACGAACCTCATCGCGACCCTCGATCCGCCCAACGGCGCTCCGGCGGACGGTTGGATCCTCCTCGCGACCCACTACGACACGATCGCGAACAACACGCCCGGCTGGAGGCCGGCGTTCGATCCCGCGCCCGGCGCCGACGACAACGGCACGGGCACCGCATCGCTCCTCGAGATCGCGCGAGTGCTTGCCGCCGAGCGCGCGACGCTGCGGCAACGCGTGGTGCTGGCGTTCTTCGACGGCGAGGAGCTGGGCTTCAAGGGTGCCGGCGCGTACCTGGTCAGCCTCAGCAAGCCGTACCCGGTGGCGGCGGTCATCAACCTCGACATGGTCGGGCAGAACCCGATCGCGGACCGGCTGGATCTCATCTGGTACCGGCAGGGATCGGCCCTGCTGCGCGACCGCATCGTCGCCGCGAACGACCGCTTTGCGATCGGGATCAAGCCGCTCAATCAGCAGTTCGCGTCAGACAGCGGCACGATCCTCGATGCCGCGCCGTTCGGGATGGCGGGTATCCCCGCGGTCGCGCTCGTGGAGCGTTACGGTCCCGACGACGCGACCTATCCCGGTAACGCGGTGTGGCACACGGTGAACGACGACATCGCGCACATCACGAACAAGCGCCTCTGGCTGAAGGCCACGCGTCTCACCCTCGCGGTCGCTCTGGAGCTCGCCCGCTCCCGCTAGACCGAGGGCGTCGCGGTCAAGAAGCCTCCATGAGCTCCGTCTGGATGTGGCGGACCTCGCCGATCTCCTCGAGGTAGCGGCGGATCTGCAACGCCGCCGCCGCACCCTCGCCTACCGCTGAGGCGACCTGCTTGGTGCTTCCCGCACGCGCGTCGCCCGCCGCGAACACACCCTTCACGCTCGTGCGAAGGTCCGGCGCATCGATGAAGCCCTCGCTCGTCAGGTCGACCACTCCATCGAGGAACTTCGTATTCGGCCGAAGTCCGATGAACACGAAGACCGCCGCGGGCCGAAGCGTTTCCTCCCTGCCCCCGCTCTCGATGACGAGGCCCTCGAGCCTGCTGGTGCCGATGAACTCCTTGACCCCGGTGTTGAAGCGGACCGCCATCTTGGGATGATTCATCACCTTGTCGTGGTAGATCTTGCTGGCGCTGAGCCTGTCGCCCCGCACGAGCAGGGTCACCTTGGATGCGAACTGTGTGAGGAACTGTCCTTCCTCTGCGGCCGAGTTGCCGCCGCCGATGACGACGAGCTCCTTGCCTTTGTAGAAGGGTCCATCGCAGGTGGCGCAATAATGGATGCCCGCGCCGATGAGGTCGGCCTCGCCCTTCGCGCCGAGTCGCCGATACGTCGTGCCTGGTGCGGCGAGCACGGCGTGCGCGCGGTACTCGGAACCATCCGTCGTGCGGACGAGGTGGTCGAGATGCCCCTGCTCCTCGGCCACGATCGTGCTGACCTCTGCTGCCGAGACCATCTCGACGCCGAAGCGCCGCGATTGCTCGGTGAGGCGTTTGCCGAAGTCGGATCCGCTCAGGCCGTCGGGGAAGCCGGGATAGTTGTCGAGACGCTCGGTCAGTGCCGCCTGCCCGCCGAGCGACGAGCGCTCCAGGACGAGCACGGAGAGCCCCTCGCGGGCGGCGTAGAAGGCGGCGGTGAGTCCCGCCGGACCGCCACCGATGACGACAACGTCGTAGAAGCGGTGTTTTGCCTCGGTCGGGAGGCCCAGCTTGCGGGCGAGGTCCGCGTTGGAGGGCTCGACGAGGACGGAGCCATCGGCAAACACGATCGTCGGAATGATCGTCTTGCCGTCGTTGTGGCTCTCGACCAGCGCGCGCCCCGCCGTATCGGCCTCGACGTCGACGAAGCGGTACTTCACCTGCTGCTCGCCGAGGAAGCGCTTCGCTCGCTTGCAGTCGCTGCACCAGCTGGTCCCGTAGACAATGAGCTCAGCGGCCACCGGTTACCCCCTTACTTCGCGCCGAGGTCGCCCTCGGCCCACCCGTCGCTCGTGAGAATGATCGTCACCGGGCCATCGCAGTCCAGCGCGATGCGCATCTGCGCGCCGAATCGTCCCTCGCGGACGTCCACGCCCTCGCCTCGGAGCGACCCGCAGAACCCAGCGAACAGTCGTTCGCCGTGGGATGGAGCGGCGGCCGCGCCAAAGTCCGGACGTCGTCCGCGTCGGACGTCGGCGTAGAGCGTGAACTGCGGGATCGCGAGCACTCCCGCCGCGGGGAGATCGCGAAGGCCGAGGTTCATGCGCCCGGTGGGATCCTCGAAGACCCGCAGTGCCGCGATCTTCGCCGCGAGCCGCTCGCCGTCTTCGGCGCGATCCCCATGGCCGACGCCGACGAGGATCGCAAAGCCCGTTCCGATGGTGGCCACCTCCGCGGTGCCCACGGTGACCGTCGCGCTCATGACCCGTTGCACGACGGCGCGCATCAGCCCGCCGCTAGTCCAGCATCCAGGGGTTGTCGCCGCGGATCACCGTCTCGACCTCGGCCGCGTCAAGGTGACCGGGCGTGAAGACCGTCTCACTCTTTGAGAGCGGGAGGCGCGTGATGTACGTGACCCTCCCAAAACGGTAGCCGTGTTGGAACAGGAAGGGCCTTCCGTCGACCTCCACGAGCTGCCGCCGGTCGGTCGATGTGGTGGGCATGGGGAAAGTATGCCGGAGTCGTAGGCTGAGGGCGTGCCGCCAGCGTCCGCCGGGCTTGACAACGACCGTGTCGCGGCCGTTCTTGACGAGATCGGCGATCTCCTCGAGCTTAAGGGCGAGAACGTCTTCCGCGCCGTCACCTACCGGGCCGCGGCGCGCGCGATCCGCGACCTCCGCGAGCCGCTGCGGGACCGCCTCGCTCAGGGCCGGCTCGGCGAGATCCCAAAGGTCGGACCGTCGGTCGCCGAGGCGATCGAGCAACTGCTTACGACCGGGCGGTCGAAACGCCATGACGAGCTCACCGCGCTCGTTCCCGAGGGTCTCCTCACGCTGCTCAAGGTGCCCGGCGTGGGCCCCGCGACGGCGCGGGCGATCTACGACAGGCTGCAGATCACGACCATCGATGGCCTCGCGGAGGCTGCGGCGGCAGGTCGGCTGCGCGGCATGCCCAAGATCGGGACCAAGACCGAGGAGAACATCCTGAAGTCGATCGCGGCGCTCCGGCAACGGACAGGACGGTCGCTCATCCACGACGCCCGCCGCGCCGCGGAGGCCATGGCCGCCCACCTGCGGACCCACGGAGCGCGCGAGGTGCACGTCGCGGGCAGCCTGCGACGGTGGAAGGAAACCATCGGCGACGTGGATCTGCTCGTCGCCGTGGCCGACCCGACTCCGCTCATGGCGGCCTTCGTCGCCGGTCCCTCTGTCCTGCGCGTGCTCGCGAACGGCGAGACGAAGTCCTCGGTCGTTCTCGAGAGTGGACTCCAGATCGATCTACGGGTCGTGCCCGAGGTATCGCTTGGTGCGGCGCTGCTCTACTTCTCCGGCTCCAAAGAGCACAACGTCCGGCTCCGCGGTCATGCGCTACGGCGGAAGCTCACGCTCAACGAGTACGGGCTCTACCGCCTCGGCGATGAGAAGGGCAAGCCGGTCGCCTCCCGCACGGAGGAGGAGATCTACGCGGCGCTCGCGATGGACTGGATCCCTCCGGAGCTTCGCGAGGACCACGGTGAGATCGACGCGGCGCTCGCGCACACCCTCCCGGAACTCGTCGGCGTCACGGACATCAGAGGTGACCTTCACACGCATTCCAACTGGACCGATGGCCGCGACACGATCGAGGAGATGGCACTTCGCGCCAGGGCGAAGGGCTATGCCTACGTGGCGCTCACGGATCATTCGGTCGGGCTCGGCATGACGCAGGGGCTGAACGTGGAGCGGATCAGGAAGCGCTCGTTGGAGATACGGGCCCTCAATGCCACGCTGGCGCCGTTCCGGATCCTCATCGGCACCGAGGTGGACATTCGCGCGAACGGCAGGCTCGACTATCCGGATGAGGTCCTCGCGGAGTTCGATATCGTCACCGCCTCGGTGCACTCGGCTTTCGCGCAGACCCGCGACGTCATGACGAAGCGGATCATCGGCGCGATGGAGCACCCGCTTGTGAACGCGATCTCGCACCCGACCGGTCGGCTCCTCGAGCGGCGCCCCGGCTACGAGGTGGACATCGACGCTCTCATCGACGCGGCGGTGCGCACCCACACTCGGCTCGAGATCAACGGCGGACCCGAGCGTCTCGACCTCGCCGACGTCGCGGTGCGCCGCGCGGTGGAGAAGGGCGCCGCGCTCGTGATCAACTCCGACGCGCATGCCGTGGAAGAGCTCGAATGGATGGAGTACGGCGTCGCGACGGCCCGTCGTGGCTGGGCGACCAAGGCCTCGGTCCACAACACGCTTGGCCTCGACGATGTGCTCGCGACCGCCGAGGGCAAGCGATAGACGGAGCGGGCTGCTAAGCGGTGCGCTTCTTTCGACGCCTGCGCTCAGGCTGCGGAATGTACTTCTGGCGGCGAACCTCGCGCTGCCACTCGGCGTCGCGTGGCGGGAGCCAGACGGCGTAAAGGTAGACGAGGACGCCGAGGTCGATCGCGAACGAGATCGCGATCACGAGGAACGGTACCTTGGCGATCACGAGGAGCAGGACCCAGATGAGCGCGATGAGGTTGGCCCAGACCGCCCACGGGCGAGCGGCGATCTCACCAGGCGGAACGCTGGTCCGTCGCTGCGTGTAGTACCAGACGATGTTGGCGACCAGAGCCGCGGCGAGCGCAAGGACGAGCGGCCAGTAAAAGCGCGACTCGCTGTTAAAGGGTTCGAAGAACCGGCCGATGAGGTGGCCGAGACCAAGGTCCATTGCGACCTATAGTAGAGGTGTTCTGGCATGGTCCGCTCCTCGACCAGAACGGAGGGAACCGTGCGCGCTCTGCTCTCCGTCTCGGACACGTCCGGCCTCGTGGCGTTCGCGCGCGGCCTGTCGGATCTCGGCTGGGAGCTCATCGCCACCGACGGCACGCGCGCCGCGCTCGCCCGCGAGGGGATCAACGCCCGTGGCGTCTTCGAGGTCACGAGCAGCCCCGAGCTCCTTGGCGGCCGTGTCAAGACGCTCCACCCGCGCATCCACGCGGCCATCCTCGCCCGCCGCGCCGACCCGCAGCACCTCGCGGACCTCGCCCGTGAGGGGATCGAGCCGATCGACCTCGTCGCCGTGAACCTCTACGCCTTTGCCGACGCCGCCGCGGCGGGCGTCAGCGGCACCGCCCTGTTGGAGAAGATCGACATCGGGGGGGTCGCGCTCCTCCGCGCGGCGGCGAAGAATCACGACGACGTCATCGTCGTCGCCCGCCCGGCCCGCTACGACACCGTCCTTGAGGAGCTGCGCGAGCGCGGCAGGATCGGCGGCGAAACGCGCCGCGCGCTTGCCGCCGAGGCGTTCTCGGTCACCGCGGCCTACGACGCCTCGATCGCGTCGCGCCTGACCGCCGATGCCGGCACGCTGTTCCCGGACGACCTGACCCTTTCGCTTCGGAAGGTCCGCGACCTCCGCTACGGAGAGAACCCCCATCAGCACGCGGCGTTCTACGCGCTCCGCGGCGAGGACGGCGCGATGACCCGGATGGAGCAGCTGCACGGCAAGGCGACCTCGTTCAACAACATGCTCGACGTGAGCGCGGCCTGGCGCATGGCCGCGGATTTCGCGCAGCCGACCGTCGCCATCGTCAAGCATCAGAACCCCTGCGGCATCGCCTCGGAGACCACGGTCGCCAAGGCCTATGAGCGCGCCTTTCTCGGCGACCCGATCTCGGCGTTCGGGGGGATCGTCGGCGTGAACCGGGTGGTCACCCGTGAGCTCGCGGAAGCGCTTCGCGACACCTTCTATGAAGCGATCGTCGCGCCCGGCTACGAGGACGAGGCGCTCCCACTCCTCAAGCGGCGCAAGAATCTCGAGATCCTCGCCGTCCCGGGTCCGGCGACCGGCGCGCGTGGGCAGCGAAACGGTGTCCTTGATCTCAAGCGCGTGCCCGGTGGCTTCCTCGCGCAGACGCCGGACGAGGCGGCCGCCGAGGAGAACTTCAAGGTCGTGACCGAGCGCCACCCGACTCTCGACGAGCTGACCGACCTCATCTTCGCCTGGCGCTGCGTGCGCCATGTGACCTCCAACGCGATCGTGCTCGCGAAGGGACTCGCGACCGTGGGGGTCGGCCCCGGCCAGCTTTCGCGCGTCGTCTCGGTGGAGGTTGCGGTGCGCAGGGCGGGGGAGAACGCGCGGCTCGCGGTGATGGCTTCAGATGCCTACTTCCCGTTTCCCGATGGCATCGAGGTCGCGGGCCGCGCCGGCGTGACCGCGATCATCCAGCCCGGCGGCTCACTCCGCGACGCGATGATGATCGAGACCGCGAACAAGCACCGCATCGCGATGCTCTTCACCGGACGACGTCACTTCAAGCACTGACCCGGGCGCCACCCCGCCGCCGGCCCGCCTTCTACGCGAGCTCGATGAAGCGGAACGCCTCCGCGGCCTCGAGGCCCCAGACGCGGCCGTTGCTCGTCGCGAATGCACGCATCCGCTCTGCGAGCCGGACCGGGTCGGAGACCTGACTAGTGTGCGAGCTGATCGCCGCGATCTTCCGGTCGAGCGTGCCGGCGATGTCGAACCAGATGTTCGGGTCGCTTGTACCGAAGAGGTAGACCCGCGTCACGCGGTGGTGGGTGAGTCCGCGTTTCAGCTGCTCAGGGAAAAAGAGGTGATCGCGCGCGGCGATCACCGCGTCGAGACCCGACCAGCCGGCGACCCGGTGGTCGGGGTGCATCTGATACGAGCGCCACGGGTCCTGGGTGAGGACGACGTCCGGCTTGTGGACCCGGATCGCCCTGCAGACCTCGCCGCGTAGCCGCATCGAGACCTCGGTCTCGCCGTCCTGGCGCCGCAGGAAGACGAACTCCTTGGC
>SHYN01000055.1 GCA_009692785.1 Chloroflexota bacterium
GCCGACCGCGCGGTGGCCCTCAAGGGCCAGAAGCAACTCGTCGTGCTCGTGCGACCCGAGACAAGCCCGGACGACTTCCACGGCATGCTCGCCGCGACCGGCATCCTCACCGCCCACGGCGGCTCCACCAGTCACGCCGCGGTGGTGGCGCGGGGCCTCGGGCTTCCGTGCGTTGCCGGATGCGCCGCGCTCTCGATCGACCTCGAGAGGCGCGAGATGCGGATCGGTGATGTCCTCATCAGCGAAGGTGAGCCGATCTCGATCGACGGCACCACCGGCGAGGTGTTCGCCGGTGAGCTCTCCACCATCCCGCCGCATTTCAGCGACGAGAAGGAGCTCAAGCTCCTGCTCTCGTGGGCGGACAAGCGCCGCCGCCTGGGAGTGTGGGCGAACGCCGACACGCCCGAGGAATGCCGGGTCGCTCGGGAGCTCGGGGCAGAGGGTGTGGGTCTGGCGCGGACGGAGCACATGTTCCGTGAGGCGGACCGGCTGCCCATCGTGCAGGAGATGATCCTGGCCGATTCGCTCGCTGGTCGGCAGGCCGCGCTGGCGAAGCTCCTCCCGATCCAGCAGGGTGACTTCCGCGAGATGTATCGCGCGATGGATGGACTTCCGGTCGTCATCCGCCTGATCGACCCGCCGCTCCACGAGTTCCTCAGGGAGTTCGTCGACGTGGACCTCGAGCTCGCCGTCGCGCGCGCGCGGGGCGAGATCATCGCCGACGGCGACCGCCGTCTCGCGCTCCTCAAACGTCTCAATCAGCTCCACGAGGACAACCCGATGCTCGGGCTCCGCGGCTGCCGGCTTCTCCTGATCTATCCCGAGATCCTCGAGATGCAGGTGCGCGCGATCCTCGGAGCGGCCGCCGACGTCGCGGCCACGGGCGTGAAGGCCAAGCCGGAGATCATGATGCCGCTGGTGGCGGTCATCGGCGAGATCGAGCTGCTCCGCGAGGCGGTCGTGCGCGTCGCCACGGCGATCCAGCGCGAGCGCGGCGTGAAAATCCCGTACAAGTTCGGCACGATGATCGAGCTGCCGCGGGCCTGCGTCATCGCCGACCAGATCGCGCTCCAGGCCGAGTTCTTTTCCTTCGGCACGAACGACCTCACCCAGACGGTCCTCGGCATCTCGCGCGACGATGCGCAGAAGTCCTTTCTCACTGCCTACGTCGAGCAGAAGATCATCGCCGACGATCCCTTCAAGACGATCGACGTCGAGGGGGTCGGGGCGATCCTCAGGATGGGTGTCGAACGCGGGCGCCGGACCCGGCCGGACCTGAAGATCGGCATCTGCGGCGAGCACGGCGGCGATCCCGCCTCGGTCCGGTTCTGCCACGACGTTGGCCTGAGCTACGTCTCGGCGTCTGCGTACCGCGTGCCGGTGGCCCGGCTCGCCGCGGCGCAGGCGGCACTTGGCGGCGGGGAGCGCGATCGCTAGCCGCTCCGGAGCGACCCTTGCGCGCGGCGGCGGCATCTTTGCACACGCCGCTCCGGAGTAGCCTAGAAGGCCTGATGGCAACGGATACCACGCTCGCGCGACTCTCGCAGCTCCGAAAGGTCGTCGCGCTTCGCATTCGCGAACGCATCGAGCAGCGGGAGGCCGCGAGCCTCGCGCCCGCTGCGACACGGGTGACGTCGGCGCGGCGCGATCGGCCCGAGGAGCCGTCGCCCACACGCACCGCGTTCCAGGTCGATCGCGATCGGATCGTCCACAGCAAGGCGTTCCGCCGCACCAAGCACAAGACCCAGGTCTTTCTCGCGCCGGTCGGTGACCACTATCGGACGAGGCTCACCCACATCCTCGAGGTGAGCCAGATCGGACGGTCGATCGCCAACGGGATCTCCCTCAACGAGGACCTCGTCGAGGCAGCGGCGCTTGGGCACGACGTTGGGCACACCCCATTTGGTCACGTTGGCGAGGAGCTTCTCGCGAAGTTCCTCCCCGAAGGCTTTCGGCACAACCAGCAGAGCGTGCGGATCGTCGAGCGCCTGGAGCGCGGCGGCCTCGGCCTCAACATCACCCACGAGGTCCGCGACGCGATCCTCAAGCACAGCGCGCCCACCCATGGTGGCCTCGAGACCGCGGCCTGGGGCGAGCCGGAGACGCCCGAAGGCTGGATCGTGCGGTATGCCGACAAGATCGCGTACCTGCACCACGACATCGATGACGCGATGCGCGCCGGGATCATCAGCGAGACGGACCTGCCCGCGGGGGTCCGCACCGCGCTCGGCCAGACCCGTTCCGAGCGCCTCGACACGATGATCGACGACGTCATCGTCTCCTCTACCGGGAAGGCGATACCGGTGATGGGCGACGAGGTCCTTGACGCGACGAACGAGCTGCGCCGCTGGATGTTCGACAACGTCTACCTCGCCGGTCCCGCCAAGACCGAGGACGAGAAGGCGCAGGGCGTGCTCTGGGAGCTGCTGCAGTATTTCGAGGCGCGCCCCGAGGTCATGCCGAGCGAGCACCAGAAGATCGCGGAGGCCGAGGGGATCAAGCGCGCGGTGGCGGACTACGTCGCGGGAATGACCGATGGCTACGCCCTCGACACGTACGAAAGCCTGTTCCTCCCCCTGGCCTGGGGTCGTCGCTAGAGGTGCGCTGACGCCCGGCGACTTCGACCTCGTGAAGGAGCGGGTCGACATCGTCCAGCTTGTGGGCGAGCGCGTCGCGCTTCGGCGCAGCGGTCGCTCGTTCATCGGCCTCTGCCCGTTCCACGCCGAGAAGACTCCTTCATTTCACGTCGATCCGGATCGTCGCAGCTACAAGTGCTTTGGCTGCGGCGAGGGGGGAGACGTGTTCACCTGGGTCGAGAAGCAGGACGGGCTTGACCCGGTCGAGGCCCTCCGCCTTCTTGCCGAGCGCGCCGGCGTGGAGCTCACGCGACGCGCGCCCGAGGAGCGCGAGGGGGAGAAGCGCCTCCTCCTGGTCCACGACACCGCGCACTTCTACTTTCGTCAGGCCTATCGCGCCACGGAGGCCGGTCGGGCGGCGGCCGCATACGTGGTCGGGCGGGGGATCACCGCTGAGACGGTCGATCGGTTCGGGCTCGGCTATGCGCCGGACAACCGCGAGGGACTCCTCACCTATCTCCGCAAGAAGGGCTTTAGCGACGACGAGGCCGTGACAAGTGGGCTCATCGTCCGGAACGAGCGCGGCATGATCGATCGCTTCCGGGACCGCGTGATGGTGCCGCTCCGCGATCAGAAGGGCCGGATCACCGCCTTTGCGGGACGGGCGATGCGCGCCGATCAGCCGGGGAAGTATGTGAACTCGCCCCTGACGCCGCTCTTCACGAAGAGCGCGATGCTCTTCGCACTCGACCTCGCGCGCCCGGGGATGCGGAAGAAGGGCGAGGGGATCATCGTCGAGGGGCAGTTCGACGCGATCTCGTGTCACCAGGCCGGCTTTGACAACGTCGTTGCCTCGATGGGCACCGCACTGACCGAGGACCAGTATCGGATCCTCGGTCAGCTGAAGGTCGGACGAGCCGTGGTCGCCTTTGACGGGGATTCTGCGGGCACGACCTCCGCGGAGAAGCGCGGGCGTGACCTCGTCCACATCATGCGGCGCTACGCCGCCGGCAAGATCTCGACCTCGAGCGACGTGCTCGTGTACGTCGCCCCGCTCCCGGCCGGACAGGACCCCGATACCCTCGCCCGTGGCGCACCCGACGCCCTCCGGGCGATCTTCGCCGCGGCGCAACCGGTGCTCGAGTTCGTCATCGAGAAGATCGCGGCGCGCTTCGACCTCACCGGTCCGGACGGCAGACGGCGGTTCCTCGCTGAGACCCTGCCGCTCCTCGCGGATGAGCCGGACGAGCTCACGCGGGAGCTCTATCTGGGGACGCTTTCGCGCCACACCGGGCTCGACCAGGAGACCCTCCGGCGGCAGGCCCAGGCGACCCAGAGCGCTCCGGGCCGGGGTGCAGCGCCCTCTTCCGGCGGCCCGGCGGATGGCTCCGATCCCCCTGAGCGTCGCGGAATGGAACAAGCGTCTTCACTTGAGCGCTATCTCGTGGCACAATTGATCCAGTTCCCTGAGGCTGCGGCCCGCGTCGATCTCGCTCCCGAAGATCTGGCCGATCCCGAGCTACGGCAAGTATTTGAACTGCTCCGCTCGGGGCGTCCGATCTCCGACATTTCGGCTCCACTTGCCGCCCGCGTGGCGGCGCTCGTCGCATTGACGCCGGAGCCGATGACGGAGGCGGACCCAGGTCGCGCGATCGAGATCGCGGCGCTTCGCCTGCGGGAGCAGAGCCTTCGGCGCAGCCTGGGCGCAACTCGAGCGGCGCTCGCGATGAAGTCCCAGGGCGACGACGCGGGCACAGTGGGGCGCGAGGTGGCACGGCTGGGCTCTGAGCTCGAGGGGCTCATGCGCAGCCGCGAACGCCACACCGTGCTCCGGATGCCGGAACGAGAAGAGGACGAATGAAGACCGCTGCAACGCTCAAGAGCGCCGCGAAGACGAGGGGCGCGAAGGATGCGCCGGCCGTCCCAGCCGGTGGATCGGCGATCCACCCCGAACACCGCGAGCATGCCAACCGCCTCCTCACCAAGGGCCGTCAGCAGGGCTACGTCACCCAGGACGACATCCGGAAGGCGATCCCCGACGCTGATCCCGCGGAGATCGAAGAGCTCCTCATCACCCTCGACGACAACAATGTCGAGATCCTCGTGGCCGAGCGAGGCCCGAACCTCTCGCAGGTCAAAGAGGAGGAGGAGGAAGCCGAGGAGCTCCAGCGCGAGGACAGCATCTCGGCGGTCCTTTCGAGCGACCTCATCAGCGTCGACGACCCGGTCCGGATGTACCTCAAGGAGATCGGAAAGGTCCCGCTCCTCACCGCGGAGGAGGAGGTCAACCTCGCCAAGTCGATCGAGCTCGGCGAGTTCGCACTCGAGTCGCCCGCCCAATCGGTCGTTCACCTCTACGAGCTGGGCGTCGAGACGAAGAAGCGGATGCGCGTCGGTCGGACCAAGGAGTTCGTCGACGAGGCGACCCGCTTCTCGGGCAAGGCGTTGCAGTTCTCGCTCAAGGACCCTGAGATCGCGAAGGAGCTCAAGCGCCTCACGAGCCTTGTGTTGAAGCTCCGCGACGCCCTCAAGGCTGAAGGGAACTCAAAGGAGATCTCGTCCGAGGCGCGCGTCCTCATCGAGGACCTCGTCGTCATCATCGACGGCGCAAAGCGCGATCCCGAGCGCGTCGTCTTCCGCGTTCTTCCGGCGTACTCCAAGATCCACGGACCAGTGGAAGGTGCCGAGCGTCTCGCCGATCTCCGCATTCTTGGCCAGGAGATGCGCACGGTCCTCGTCGGCGGGCTCGAAAAGCTCGTCACGCAGGTAGCCGACGATCAGCGAGGGCTCCGCCGGCTTGCCGATGAGCTCATCCAGAAGGGCGACGACGCGCGCCACAACCTGACCGAGGCGAACCTCCGCCTCGTCGTCTCGATCGCCAAGAAGTACATCGGCCGCGGCATGGGCTTTCTCGACCTCATCCAGGAGGGGAACATCGGCCTCATCCGGGCGGTCGAGAAGTTCGACTACCGCAAGGGTTACAAGTTCTCCACGTACGCCACCTGGTGGATCCGTCAGGCGATCACGCGCGCGATCGCCGACCAGGCGCGCACTATTCGCATCCCCGTCCACATGGTCGAGACGATCAACAAGCTCATCCGGGTCTCGCGTGGCCTTCTCCAGGAGCTCGGTCGGGAGCCCACGGCTGAGGAGATCGCCGAGCGGATGCTCATCACCGCGGACAAGGTCCGCGAGATCGTGAAGGTCTCGCAGGAGCCGGTCTCGCTCGAGACCCCGATCGGTGAGGAGGAGGACTCCCACCTTGGGGACTTCATCCCGGACAACCAGGCGCTCGCGCCGGCGGACGCCGCGTCGCACAAGCTCCTCAAGGAGCAGGTCGAGAGCGTTCTGGACGGCCTGAGCGCCCGCGAGCGCCGCGTGCTCCAGCTGCGCTTCGGCCTCGAGGACGGGCGGACCCGCACACTCGAAGAGGTCGGGCGCGAGTTCAACGTCACGCGCGAGCGCATCCGCCAGATCGAAGCGAAGGCGCTCCGCAAGCTTCGACACCCGAGCCGGAGCCGCAAGCTCAAGGATTACCTGGAGTGACCGTGGATCCCGGCGAGCTGGAGCGCCTCGCGTCCGCGCTCCGGCTCGCCGAGTCCGCGCTCGAGGAGGCGCTCGAGGCGGCCGAGAACCTCGGCAACTTCGACCATCGCTTCGACGTGCCGCGTGCCCTTGCCGGCGCGCAGCGGCTCATCGGCAATGCGGAGGAGGCCGTCCGCGCGGCACGCCAGGCCTAGCCCCATCCTCGCGACCCTCCTCGTCACGTTCGTCGTCGTGACCGGGTGCGAGACGGAGGCCCCCGCGCCGACCCCCGTTCCGAGAACCGCCGTCGCCATCGCCTCCGCCGCTCCGGAGCCCACGGCTGCGCAGCGCTGCACCGTGCCCGGCGGGGCCGACCTCCACCCGTCGGCGTGCGCCGTCATCGCCAAGGCGAAGACCGAGGCGGATCTTGTGATCTCCGCCGGATCGTTCTCCGGCGATCTGACGACCCTCGGCGCCGCCTTCGGCGTGTACTTCGGCCTGCGCGCCGGGTCGATCAGCGTCAGGCCGGCCACCGAGGCGCAGGTCGTGGCGCAGATCGTCTCCGGCGCGAAGCAGGGGACCTCGACCGGCTATGACGTGGTCAGCCTGAGCCAGCGTGCCCTCGCTGAGATCGATGAGTTCGTCCACCCGCTTGATTGGAAGGGCGTCTGGGGCCTGCGCGACGCTGATCTCGTGAACAACGGGCACGACGTGTTCGGGTACACGGGTCTCCCCGCCCGCCTCATCTTCAACCGGGATCTGGTCGGGGTGGGCGACCTGCCCAAGACCTACCTCGACCTGCTGGGTCCGCGCTGGCGGGGTCGGATCCTCATGGAGCGCTCGGCGCTCCCGCTCGAGTACGTGGCGCTCGCGGTGAACGACATCGGTGCCACGGCGGTGGCGCTGCGGGTCGCGCGCGGTCTCGCAGGTGACCCGCCGGGCTCGGGCCAGGCGCGCTTCGCGTCCTCCGCGAGTGAGCTCCTGCAGCGCGTTGCCGCGGGGGAGTTCATGCTCGGCCTCGGCGCCGACGGCGGCAGCACCGCCGCGGCGGTCGGGGTGCATCTGATCGAGCCGGTCCCGCTCTCACTTTTTGGACTCGCGGTGTTGAAGGAGGCGCGGAGTCCGAACCTCGCGCAGCTCTTCTGCTACTGGCTCGGCACCACCGTGTCCGGCCAGCAGCAGCTCGAAGCGGTCTTCGGGAGGGCTCGCCACACCTCGCCGGGATCGTCGACGGCGCGGGCCCTCGCTGGCCGGACCTTTATCGTCCCGACCGCGGCGTTCGAGAGCAAAAGCGCCACGGCCCTCGGTCAGATCTTCGACCCGATCCTCGGGATCCGCTAGAGCGGACCGGATCGTCGGGCACACAGCCGGCGGCGACGCGTCTTCGCCGCAGCCGGCGGCGTTGCCTCGGGTCGGTCGACTTCGGACTCGGTCGGCCGAGCACTGGTCGGGGCCAACGGTCGTGGGCCTCCCTCACTCGAAGTCGCCTCCCCTCGACCCCGCCGGCTGCTCCAATGAGCGGCGAGCGCGCTTCGCGCGCAGTGCGGTCGCCGCTGGGTTGTGAGTCCGCCGTTCAGGCGCGGCCGTCGCTCATGCCAC
>SHYN01000056.1 GCA_009692785.1 Chloroflexota bacterium
CCCGGAGGTTGGTGCGGCATGATCTACACGAACATCACACGCCTCGATCCCGAAACCGGCGCGACGGTCGTGGCGGACGCCCGGGTCGGCTCGGGAGAGGAGCGCCGCGACGGACGCGGGCTGCTTCTCGTTCCTGGTTTCGTCGACCTTCATGCGCACCTCCGCGAGCCGGGCTTTGAGGCGTCTGAAACGGTGGCGTCCGGTGCCCGCGCCGCGCTCGCGGGTGGCTTCACCACGATCTGCGCGATGCCGAACACCGAACCGGCGCTCGACGCTCCGGGCCTCATCGCCGAGCTGCTTGCCCGGGGAGAGGCGGCACATGGAGCCCGTGTGCTCCCGATCGGCGCGATCACGCGTGGGCGGAAGGGGAAGGCGCTCGCCGATCTGGTGGAGCTCGCAGCCGCCGGCTGCGTGATGTTCTCCGACGACGGTTCCCCGGTCGCCGATGCTCGGCTCTTCCGCAACGCGCTGACCTACGCCCGGGTCACCGGGCGTCCGGTCGGCGAGCATGCGCAGGACCTCGATCTTTCGGGGAGAGGCGTGATGAACGAGGGGTCGGTCTCGGCCGCGCTGGGCCTCGCCGGAATGCCGGCCGCGGCCGAGGACAGCGCCGTCGCGCGTGACCTGACCCTGGCGCGAGAGACCGGCGCGCGGCTTCATATCACGCATGTCTCCACGGTCGGGGCGGTCGAGCTCGTGCGACGCGCCAAGGCGGACGGACTCGCGGTCACCGCCGAGGTCACTCCCCACCACCTCGCGCTCACCGACGACTGGGTTGCCGGCAGCCGAACGTTCGCCTGGGAGTCGGAGCGCAGCCCGCGCGTCATGGCCTACGACACCGCGACAAAGGTGAATCCGCCGCTGCGGACCTTGGCCGATGTCCGCGCCTGCTGGGCCGGTCTGGTCGACGGCACGATCGACGCGATCGCCACCGATCACGCACCGCACGCTTCGGAGAAGAAGGACGTCGAGTATCAGGAGGCGGCCTTCGGCATCTCGGGCTTCGAGACCGCGCTCCCGCTCGTACTGGGTGGGGTCCGCGCCGGATGGGCGAGCCTCGCGACGGTCGTTGCCGCGCTGACCGCCGGACCGTCCCGAGTGCTCGGGCGGGCACTCCGCAGCGACGACCTCGTGGTGTTCGACCCCGATCTCGAGTGGACGCTCGACACGTTCGTCTCCAAGGGACGGAACAGTCCGGTGGCTGGGCGGCGGCTTCGCGGCAGGGTGCTCGTTGCGACGGTCGGCGGTGAGGTCCGGTACGACGCACGGGCGGAACGGGGAGAGAAGTGAGCGGTCGTGGGTCGTCGTCGACCCGCTGACGAGAGCGTTCGCGAACGGCAACTGCATCTTTATTCATCGGAACTGTATAGTTATGCAGCGATGAGCAGAGCAGCGGTCCTCGGCCTCGAGGACGGATCGACCTGGTGGGGCGAGGCGTTCGGCGACGCCTCGCCGGCGGCGGGCGAGGTCGTGTTCAACACCGCGATGACCGGGTATCAGGAGATCGCCTCCGATGCCTCGTACAACGGTCAACTCGTGGTGCTCACCTATCCGCTCATCGGGAACTACGGCGTGTTCGCGCGCGCCGCCGAGTCCCGGCGGCCCTGGGTCGAGGCGCTCATCGTGCGTGAGCTGAACTCCACCTGTCGCGCGGGCACCGAGGATCTCGACGCATACCTTCGCGGGCACGGCGTGCCCGGACTTGCCGGGATCGACACCAGAGCCCTCGTGCGGCGGCTCCGCTCCGCGGGGACGATGCGCGGCGTGTTGCTCCAGGTCGCGCCGCATCTGGCGCAGGATCCCGAGATCGGGCGAGAGGCCGTCGCCAAGGCGCGCACGACCACAGCGCTCTCGAGCCGCCCGCTTGTTGCAGAGGTCGGGGGTGCCACGCGGGAAAGTGGGAGCGGACCCAAGGTCGCGCTGCTCGATACCGGCGTCAAGGAGAATCAGGTCCGCGAGCTCGTGCGGCGCGGCGCGACCGTGAAGGTCTTTGCGTCGACCGTCGGCGCGCGCGAGATCCTCGGCTGGTCGCCTGACGGGATCGTCGTCACGAACGGTCCCGGCGACCCGGCCTCACTCCCGCAGGTGACCGCGACCGTGCGGGTGCTGCTCGATACGGCGCTCCAGCGAGGAATGGCGGGGCACCCGCTGCCGGTGCTCGGGATCTGCCTCGGCCATCAGCTCATCGCGCGATGCATCGGTGGCACGACCTCGCGTCTCCGGTTCGGCCACCACGGGGGGAACCATCCGGTGCAGAACGTGCGCACCGGTCGGGTGGTCATCACGAGCCAGAACCACGAGTACCAGGTGGACGAGGACTCCATCCGCCCCGAGACCGACTTCGTCGTGAGCGCGCGCAACCTGAACGACGGCTCGGTCGAAGGTCTCTCGCACCGGACGCTTCCGATCCGCACGTATCAGTACCACCCCGAGGGTGCTCCTGGCCCGCGTGACAACGAGCTCGTGTTCGAGACCTTCCTCGGCGACGTCCGCGCCGCCGCGCTCCTCGCTCGATGAAAGTCCTCATCATCGGCTCCGGGCCGATCCTCATCGGCCAGGCCGCGGAGTTCGACTACGCCGGGACGCAGGCCTGTCGCAGCCTTCGTGAGGAGGGCATCGAGACCGTTCTCGTGAACTCAAATCCAGCGACCATCATGACCGACCGGGGCGTCGCCGATATCACGTATCTCGAGCCGCTCACGGTGGAGGTCATCGAGCGGATCATCGCGCGCGAGCGGCCAGGAGGGCTCCTGCCCACGCTCGGCGGGCAGACCGGCCTCAACCTCGCCGTCGCGCTCGCCAAGGCCGGCATTCTTGAGCGGTACGGGGTGCGTCTGCTCGGCACACCGCTGCGCGCCATCGAGCAGGCCGAGGACCGTGAGGCCTTCAAGCAGCTGCTCATCTCCATCGATGAGCCCGTGCCGGACTCGGCGATGGCGACGTCGGTGAATGACGCGCTCGTGTTCGCTGACCGGGCCGGCTATCCGCTTGTCGTGCGTCCCGCGTACACCCTCGGCGGCACGGGCGGCGGCTTCGCGCAGGACCGGGACGAGCTCAGCGTGCGTGTCGCCGCGGGGATCGCCGCCTCGCCAATCGGGCAGGTGCTGGTCGAGAGGTCGCTCGTCGGTTGGAAGGAGATCGAGTACGAGGTCATGCGCGATGCCTCGGACACCTGCATCACGGTCTGCAACATGGAGAATCTGGACCCGATGGGTATCCACACCGGCGACTCGATCGTGGTCGCGCCATCGCAGACGCTGACCGACAAGGAATACCAGATGCTCCGGTCCTCGGCGCTGAAGATCATCCGCGCACTCGGGATCGAGGGCGGTTGCAACGTCCAATATGCGCTGCACCCGGACCGCTCGCCGTCGGCGTCCGCGGACGGCACGGTGCCCTACTACGTCATCGAGGTGAACCCGCGCGTGTCTCGCTCATCAGCGCTCGCCTCCAAGGCGACCGGCTATCCGATCGCCCGGGTCGCCGCGAAGATCGCGATCGGCAAGCTGCTGCACGAGATCCCCAATGCGGTGACCGGCAAGACGACCGCGGCATTCGAGCCGGCGCTCGATTACGTCGTCGTGAAGATCCCGCGTTGGCCCTTCGATAAGTTCCCCACGGCCGACCGCTCGCTCGGGACCCAGATGAAGGCCACCGGCGAGGTGATGGCGATCGACCGCTCCTTTGAGGCCGCCCTCCAGAAGGCGATCCGCTCGCTCGAGATCAAGGGTCGCGGAGGGCTCTGGGAATCGCCGGACTGGGCCGCGCTCCCCGACCCCGACGGCTTTGTGCGCGCGGTGCTGAAAGCGCCGGCGACCGACGAGCGGCTGTGGGCCCTCTTTGCGGCGTTCCGGCGCGGTGCCACGGTCGACGCGGTGCACGAGGCGACCCGCATGGACCCCTGGTTCTTGCGCAAGATCGATGGGCTCGTCCGATTCGGCGAGCGAGAGCTGCGTGGGAAGACGCCGACCCCCGCGCTGCTGCGCCGTGCGAAGCGGCTTGGTTTCCCCGACGTTGACCTCGCCACCCTCTTTGGCGGCATGCGCGGCGATGAGGTGCGTGGCCTCCGGGTGCAATGGGGGATCACCCCGGTCTACAAGATGGTGGATACCTGCGCCGCCGAGTTCGACGCAACGACGCCCTACTTCTACTCGACGTACGAGCAGGAGAATGAGGCGCTGCCGCTCGACGGACCTAAGGCGCTGATCCTCGGCTCGGGTCCCATCCGTATCGGGCAGGGCATCGAGTTCGATTGCTGCTCGGTGGAGGCCGCCGCGAGCCTTCGAGATCGCGGCGTCGCTCCGATCATGGTGAACAGCAATCCCGAGACGGTCTCGACGGACTTCGATGCTTCGGCCCGGCTGTACTTCGAGCCGCTTGACGAGGAGTCCGTCGCTTCCGTTATTGCGAACGAAGCGACGGAGCTTCAGGTTGGCGCGCCGCCGCCCGGCGACGCCGGGCGCGGCGAAACGAGCCTCGGCTCGCGCGCGAAGATCGCAGTGCTCGCGCAGTTCGGCGGGCAGACCGCGCTGAACCTCGCGGACCAGATCGGTTCACTCGGTGGCGAGATCGTAGGGACCTCGGCGGACGCGATCGGTCTCGCCGAGGACCGCCGGCGCTGGAGTGACCTCGCGAGGACGCTCGACATCCCGCAACCGCCCGGTGGCACCGCGGAGTCGCTCGCTGAGGCCACCGGTATCGCCCAGGAGATCGGCTACCCGGTCCTGGTGCGGCCGTCATTCGTGCTGGGCGGTCGCGCGATGATGATCGTCGGATCGGCGGAGAACCTCGAACGTTCCTTCGGCGCGGCTCTCGCCGCCGGGTCCGGTCGTGTGCTCGTCGACAAGTACCTGCGCGGACGAGAGGTGGAGGTCGACGCGGTCAGTGACGGTCACGACACGCTCGTCGCCGGGATCATGGAGCACATCGAGCGCGCGGGCGTCCATTCCGGCGACTCCTATGCCGTCTATCCACCGCGGAACATCCTGCCGCGCGAGCGGGCGGAGATCGTTGAGCTCACCGCTCGGATCGCCCACGCCCTCCCGGTCAAGGGCCTCCTCAACATCCAGTTCATCATCGACGGCGCGGGAAAGGTGTGGGTGCTCGAGGTGAATCCACGCTCGAGCCGGACCGTCCCCTTTCTCTCCAAGGTCACGGGCGTGCCGCTCGTGTCGCTCGCCGTCGCCGTGTCGCTCGGCTCGACCCTCGCGGCAGAAGGCTGGTCGCGTCCGGATGGGATCTGGCCGGAGCCGGCGGACATGGTCGCGGTGAAGGCGCCGGTGTTCTCGATGAGCAAGATCCTCAACGTCGATACGCATCTTGGGCCCGAGATGAAGAGCACCGGCGAGGTCATGGGCGTTGACCGCGAGTTCCAGGCGGCACTCTGGAAGGCCATCGTCGCGTCGGGTCTCGCCCCGGCGCCTCGCGGTGCGGCGCTCATCACCGTGGCCGATGCCGATAAGGCCGAGGCCTCGCGGATCATCGAGGGACTCCATTGGCTGGGGTATGAGCTCGTGGCGACGAGCGGAACCGCCGCGCTCATTCGCACCCTGGGGCTGGATGTCACCGAGATCCCCAAGCTCGCGGACGGTTCAAGCGCCATCGTCGAGCTCATCCGCTCGGGCCGTTGCGCCGTGGTCCTCAACACCCCGACCCTCGGCACCGAGGTCGATAGCGACGGGTTCCTCATCCGTCGTGCCGCGGTGGAGGCGCGCGTTCCGTGCCTGACCTCGCTCGACACCGCGCTCGCCGTGGTCACCGCTCTGCGGGCGAGCGCGAACGCACACGGCGTCGCGCCCCTGGAGGAGTACCGCCGGCCTCCGGCACAACTCTCGACGACACCGTGAGGACCGGTCGGCCGGCGCTCGTGGTGGCGCTCACGACGGCCGCCTCGCTGTTCGGTGACACGCTCCTCTATACCGCGCTTCCGGTGAATGCCTCCCGACTCGGTCTCGACGGCCTCGCGGTCGGCCTCATTCTTTCCCTCAATCGTTGGGTTCGGCTCGCGACCAACGGCGTGGCGGCGCGGCTCTACGAACGCCTCCCCGCGGGGCTCCTCGTCATCTGCGCGCTCGCGCTCGCGGTGCTGACGAGTGCGTTGTACGCCCTGCCCAGCCTCCTTTTGCTCCTGTTCGGTGCGCGCCTGGTCTGGGGCTTCTGCTGGTCGGTCCTCCGCCAGGGCTCCTATCTCGCCGCGATCGACGACGCGCCCCTTCACGCGGGGCGCCGCCTCGGTGAGATGCGCGCGGTCTTCGGCGTGGGCTACCTCGCGGGCGCCGCGTACGCGCCGTTCGCGGTGGAACAGTTCGGATGGTCCGCGGCGTGCCTCGGCGCGGCGCTCCTCACCCTGGTCGGTGGTGCGGGCCCCGCGCTCATCGCCGCGCCGTGGCGCCGCGCGATCCGTTCCGCGGATCAGGCCGCGGAACGCCTGTCGGTGTGGAGCGTCGAGCTCGTGGCCCTCTTCCTCATCGGCGCCGTGCAACTCTCCCTGTCCGCAGGCTTCGTCATCGTCGCGGGTGGGTTCCGGATCGCGGGCCTTTTTCCCCAGGGGGCACCGGTCTTTGGTGTGATCGTGCCCGCGTCGTTCGTGGCCGGCGCGTTCGTGCTCTCCCAGCGGCTCGCCCAGGTCGGTTGGTCCACCTTTGCCGGTCGCCTCGCGGAGCGCGCGGCGGGTCGGGCGTTCTTCGCCGCCGCCGCCCTGGCCGTGCTCGGGAGCGTGACCCTGGCCACGACGACCGAGGCCTGGGTCTTCGTCCCCGCCGGCGCGGTCGTGTTCTTTGCCGCGATCTCGGTCGGGATCGCCGTCGAGGTCGTCGTCGCCCGACGCGCACCTGCCCACGAACGTGCGCGCGTCCTCGCCGCGTACAACACCTGGGCAGATCTCGGCGCGGCGTTCGGCGCGCTCGCCGGGGGCGCGTTGCAGGTGATCGGACCGCAGGCGGCACTCTGGATCTGCGCGGTCCTCATGTCGCTCACGGTGCCGCTCTGGCTGCTCGCCGCACATGTGGGACGATGGAGCGCGATGGGTCGTCCGGCATGATCCTCGAGCAGGGAAGCGTCCTGCGCAGCGAGCGCATCGCCGACCTTGGCATGCTGGTCGTGCTCCGTGCCCCGGGCATCGCGCGCACCGCGCGGCCGGGGCAGTTCGTGCACGTCAGAGCCGGTCAGGGCTTTGACCCACTCCTGCGGCGACCCTATTCGTTCGCGCGCATCGACCGTGCGGCGGGTGAGATCGAGCTTCTCGTGAAGCCGCTCGGCCCCGGTGGCGAGCGCATCGCCGCCTCGCGTCCCGGCGAGGGGCTGGATCTCCTTGGTCCTCTCGGCACGGGGTTCGTCGTCAGCCGGTCCACGACCAACCTGCTGCTCGTGGCCGGCGGCACCGGCATCGCGCCGATGCGCGTGCTGGCTGAGCAGGAGGCCGGGCGGAGGAACGTCACGCTCGTGATGGGCGGACGCTCGCTCCAACATCTCTGGCCGTCGAGCCTCCTCCCGCCGAGCGTCGAGTACGTCGCGACCACCGAGGACGGCTC
>SHYN01000057.1 GCA_009692785.1 Chloroflexota bacterium
TGCGCTGCTCCTCGCCCCGGGCTCGGACCTCACCTACCTCACGGGCTATCGGATCTTTTCGACCGAGCGGCTGACCTGCCTGGTGCTGGATCAGAACGGCGCCGCGACCCTGGTGCTGCCCGCACTCGAGGCGCCGCGAGCCGCCGTTTCGGCTCCCGGTCTGGCGCTTGCGACCTGGGGCGAGACCGAGGATCCCTACGCCCTCGTTGCCCGCCACCTGCCGCACGGAGCTGCCGTCGCCGTCTCGGACCAGATGTGGGCGACGTTCGTGCTCCGCCTTCAGGCCGCGCTCCCCGGGGGACGGACGTTCCGACCGGCCTCGGAGGTGACGCGACTCCTTCGCGTGCGAAAGGACCCGGCCGAGCTTCTGGCGCTCCGCGCCGTTGCGGCGGGCGCGGACCGCGCATACGCCAGGATCCGCACCATGCCGTTCGCCGGGCGGACGGAACACGAGATCGCCGGTGAGCTGTCGCGCCTTCTCCGCGAAGAGGGTCACGACGACGTGATGTTCACGATCGTGGCCTCCGGACCGAATGGCGCGTCGCCGCATCATCAGACCGGAGACCGCCGGATCGCTCTCGGCGACGCGGTCGTCCTCGACTTCGGCGGAACGCGCGAGTCGTACTGCTCGGACATCACCCGCACCGTCCACGTCGGCGGGGCCCCTGCCGCTCAGTTGGTCCGTGTGCACGACCTCGTTCGGCGGGCGCAGGAGGCCGGCTACGCCGCAGCGCAAAGCGGCGCCACGGCGGCGTCGGTCGATGCCGCGGCACGCGCGGTGATCGGCGCCGGCGGCTACGGCGAGTTCTTCATCCATCGGCTTGGCCACGGCATCGGCCTGGATGGACACGAGCATCCGTACCTCGTGGCGGGCAACGAAGAGCCGCTCGGGCCGGGGATGGCATTCTCGATCGAGCCAGGGATCTATCTCCCGGGTACGCTCGGCGTCCGTATCGAGGATGTCGCCATCATCGGGTCCGATGGGCGCGCGGAGCCCCTCAACCGTGCCGACCACGCGCTCGCGCTCGTGGGCTGAGGGATGCGATTCGCTCTCGCCGTCCTGACGGCCGCCACCGCACAGGTCCTCGTCTTCCTCCGCGTCGGCGACTGGCTCGGCGTGACCGCCGCGCTCGCGCTCGCCTACCTCATGGTCGCCGCCGCCGGAGCGGGCTTCTTCGCCGCGCGGCGCGGCCCGCTTGCCGGAGCGCTCTCTGTGCTCTTCGGCGCGCTCGCCTACGGCGTCGTCAGCTACGTGACACGCGATGAATTGGCCGTGGCAGATCTGGGGTCGCTCCTCGGCTGGGAGGCGCGCCTCGTCCTCTCGGTCGTTCCCTACGCGCTCGGCGGCGCGGCCGCCGGCTGGTTGGGCGCGCGCCTGCGCGCGATGGTGATCCGCTGACCTGATGGCGCGGCGGTCGAGCGACAGCGGTCAGAGCAGCGGCACGTCCATCTGCGCGAAAGCCCAATCGGTGAGCGCCACCCGATAACCGAACAGCGGGCGCCCGGTGGAGAGCAACACGTCACGGATCGGACCCTGCAGCTCGTCGCGCGTGGCCCAACGAGCCGCCGCGATCTCGTGGGTGTCACGTGGCGCGAGCGCGGCGGACGCGGAGCGCGCGAGGAACACCTCGGTGTGCCACGGCTCCGCCTCCAGGGCGCCGCAGGCGAACCGAGCGTCGATGTGCAGGAGATAGCGCTCGAGCGTGATCGCCAGACCCGTCTCCTCGAACCCCTCGCGAAGCGCCCCCGCCTCGAGCTCCTCACCTTCGTTGATCCCGCCACCGGGGGCGCGCCAGCCACCCGCTGGGTACTGGTGTTTCGCGATGACCGCGTAGCGGCCCGCATGTTCGATGAAAAGGGTCACGTCATGCGCCCTGGTGCCGCGGCGGGTGCGTCGGATGAGCTCGCGCTCGGTCGGACTGATCTCCGCCTCAAAGGTGAACCGGCGAGGCGCGCCCCAGCGTCGCTCGGCGGTACGCAGGAGCTCACCGGCGAGATACATCGGCTCAGTGAAGGAGCGGTGCGGCGGCCTGAAGCGCCCAGGAGAAGAGCGGGTTCGGTGCGATGCCCAGGCCAACGACGGCGATCGCGGTCGCGGACAGCGCGGCCTGGAGCACACGCGACGAAACGATCCGCGGTGCCCCCTCCTCGGGCTCGTGCATGTAGAGATGAACGACCACCCTGAGGTAGTAGAAGGCCGCCACCGCGGCGTTCACCGCGATGAGGACGGCGAGCCAGGTGAGGCCGGCCTCCAGGACGGGCTGGAGCACGAACACCTTCCCGATGAACCCGACCGTCGGCGGAATGCCGGTGAGGGACACGAGGAACACGGAGAAGAGCAGACCCCCGAGCGGGCTTCGCTTGGCAAAGCCCGAGAGCTCGCCGAGCGTGGCGCCGCGGGTGCCCTCGGTGTCCAGGAACAGAAGGCAGGCGAACGCACCCAGGTTCATCAGGCCGTAGGCCGCGAGGTAGAAGAGAACGCCGGCGACCGCATCGTCCCCCGCCCTGAATGCCGCGACCGCGGCGAGGATGTACCCGGTGTGGGCAATGCTCGAGTACGCGAGCATCCGCTTCACGTTGCGCTGGGCCAGTGCCACAAGGTTGCCGCCGGTCATCGTGATCGCGGCCAGCAGAGCGAGCGCGACGGACCAATCGGCCTGGAGCGGCGCCAGGGCGCCGAACACCTGCAGCATCGCGGCGAACGCCGCGGCCTTGGGCGCCACCGACATGAAGGCGGTCGCGGGGGTCGGCGCGCCGTCGTACGCGTCGGGCGTCCACTGGTGAAAGGGGATCACGGCCGCCTTGAAGCAAAGGCCGACGGTGATCAGGGCGAGGGCGACGACGGCCGGGCCACTCGAGGGACCCTGGCGGACGAGTGAAGCCGTGATCCCCGCCAGGTCGGTCGTACCGGTCACCCCGTAGAGCCAGGCGAATCCGTAGAGCAGCAGTGCCGAGGAGAACGCACCCAACAGGAAGTACTTGAGTGCCGCCTCATTCGAGGCGCGATCCCGCCGCTGCATGCCAGCGAGAACGTAGATCGGGATCGTCATGAGCTCCAATCCAAGGAAGAGCGTGATGAGATCGCTCGCGAGCGCGATGGTCATGGAGCCGACCGTCGAGAACAGGATGGTCGCGTAGTACTCGCCCACCGGCAGTCCGCGCCGACGCAGATACTCCGGCGAAACGAGAACCGCGACGAGGGCGAGCACGATGAACACCGCGCGGAGGAAGGTCGTGAAGGTGTCGATGTAGATGAAGCCGCCGAACAGCGAGGTTGACCGGATGGTGAGGGGTCCGGCGGCGAGAGCTGCCAAAAGTCCGGTTGCCGCCACAAAGGGAAGCCAGAGTCCACGTTCGCCCCGTCTCGCGACCGTCGCGCCGAGCAGCACGAGCATCGCGGTGAGCGTGACGATGATCTCGGGGAGGACGCCCTGGATGTCGGTCATCGCGCCGCGACCATGAAGCCCGGGTCGGTCGCGAGAGCGAGGATCCGCAGGAGCGAGGGCTCGATGATGGCGATGACCGGTTGGGGGAACACCCCAAGGGCGACGGTGAGCACGAGCAGCGGCAGCGCGCAGGCCATCTCGAGGGGAGAGAGGTCGGGGAGCTTCTGATACGCCTCGCGAAGCGTCCCGAACATCACTCGCTGGAACATCCACAGCAGGTAGACCGCGGCGAGGATGACACCGATGCCCGCCAGCGGACCCCAGAAGAACCCACCCGGACCGGTCGGCGGATTGAACTTGAAGGTACCGAGGAGCACCAGAAACTCACCGACGAACCCATTCAGCCCGGGGAGTCCGAGCGAGGCGAGAGTAAACACCATGAAGAACGTGGTGAAGAGGGGCCAGCGGTTCGCGAGGCCCCCCAGGTCGGCGATCGTCCGCCGATGGGTCTTCTCGTACTGGATCCCGACGAAGAGGAAGAGTGCGCCGGTCACGATGCCGTGGTTCAGCATCTGAAGCACAGCGCCCATCGCGCCCTGCGGATTGAGCACGAAGATGCCGAGCGTCACAAAGCCCATGTGCGCGACCGATGAGTACGCGACAAGCTTCTTCAGATCCTTCTGCACGGTCGAAACGATCGCGCCGTACAGGATGCCGATGACCGAAAGGAGAATGATCGCCGGCAGCCAGGCCTGAGTGCCGTAGGGGAAGAGCGGCAATGCGAAGCGCAGGAAGCCGTACCCACCGGCCTTGAGGAGGATTCCCGCAAGGATGATCGAACCCGCCGTTGGCGCCTCAACGTGCGCGTCGGGCAACCAGGTGTGGAAGGGGAACATCGGGAGCTTGATCGCGAACGCAAGACCGAACGCGAGGAACACCCAGAACTGGAAGTCGGCCGAGAAGCGGCCCCGACCCTCGATGAGTGCCGGCAGCGAGAGCGTGCGGTGTCCCTCGTCACCGCTCGCCAGGTAGACCGCGACGATCGCGACAAGCATGAGCAGGGAACCGGCGAGGGTGAAAAGGACGAACTTGAGGGTCGCGTAGATGCGGCGCTGGCCACCCCAGATACCGATGATGAGGTACATCGGCACGAGCATGAGCTCGAAGAACACGTAGAAGAGGAAGAGGTCGAGGGCCATGAAGATACCGACCATCCCCACCTCGAGGATGAGGAACGCCGCCATGAACTCGGTGATCCGCGTCTTGATCGCGTGGGTCGAGTAGAGCACCGAGATCGCCGTGAGGAGCGTGGTCAGTGGGAGGAACAGCAGGCTGATGCCATCCACGCCAAGCTCGTAGCGGATGCCGAGACTCGGCAGCCAGGCGACAGACTCGCGAAGCTGGAACCCGGCCTGGCCAACACTGAACTGCCCGACCACCGCAAGAGAGACGACGAACTCGATGAGCGTGGCGATGACGGCAACGACCTTGACCGCGTGCGCACTCCGGGCAGCCGCGAGGACCGCGACGAGTCCGATGAGGGGGATGACGACAAGTGAGGTGAGCATCAGCGGCGGATGACCCCGGCCGCGAACCCCGCATAGAGCACGAGGACCGCGAACAGCCCGACCATCACCGAGAGTGCATAGTTGCCGACCACACCGGTCTGCGCACGCCGGAGGACCGACCCGGCGCCGACCGCAAGCCAGCCGACCCGGTTGGCGATCCCGTCGATGATGTGGATGTCAAAGGCCCACGATGCTCCGGCGAGCGCTCTCGCCACGTCGACGAATCGCCGGTCGTAGAGATCGTCGACGTAATACTTGTTCAGGAGGACGCGGTAGTAGCCACCGGCTGCGCGCGCGACGGCTGACGGGTCGGGCCGGTGCCGAACGTACATCGAGAGAGCGCTCAGGATCCCGACCAGTCCGGCAACGACGGAGACCGCGGCGAGCAGCAGGATCTGCCAGTACTCAGGAGCCTGCTCATGGGTCTCAAGGACGGGGCCGAGGAAGCGGTGGATGAAGCCTCCCTCGGGTGGGAAGCCGAGCGCGACACCAACGCCAACGCTCCCGATCGCGAGAGCCACGAGGGGAAAGGTCATGACTGCCGGTGATTCATGCGCGTGGTCAAAGATGTGCTGGTCGCGGGGTTGGCCGTGGAAGGTCAGCCACAGCGCGCGCGTTATGTAAAAGGCGGTGAGGATGCCCGTGAGGATGCCGACCCCCCAGAGGAGCGGGTAGCCATTCATGAACGCGGCGCCGACGATCTCATCCTTGGACCAGAAGCCGGCGAGCGGCGGGAGCGCCGCGAGCGCTCCGCCCGCGATGAGCATCGTCCAGTAGGTGACCGGCATCTTGCGGCGCAGACCACCCAGCTGGCGCAGATCCTGCTCGCCTCCCGCGCCGTGGATCACCGACCCGGAGCCAAGGAACAGGAGTGCCTTGAAGAACGCGTGTGTCGCGAGGTGGAAGATCGCCGCGATCGGCGCACCAACGCCCAACGCCAAGAACATGTAGCCGAGCTGGCTCACCGTCGAGTAGGCCATGACGCGCTTGATGTCGAACTGCACGAGCGCGATCGTCGCTGCGAAGATCGCGGTGAGCGCGCCCACCGCGCCGACGATCGCCAACGCCGGCCCCGCGGCATGAAAGAGCGGCGTCGAGCGAGCGACGAGATAGACCCCCGCGGTGACCATCGTCGCCGCGTGGATGAGCGCCGACACCGGGGTCGGGCCCTCCATCGCATCGGGCAGCCAGGAGTGGAGCGGCAGCTGCGCGGACTTTCCAGCCGCACCGAGGAAGAAGCTGAGGCAGATCAGGATGAGCACGCCCTGCGAGGCGATGTCCACGTGCTCGAAGACCTCGATGAAGTTCATCGTGCCGAAGACGAGGAAGGTGGTGATCATCCCGATCGTGAAACCCCAGTCCCCGATCCGGTTCATCACGAAGGCCTTCTTGGCCGCGAGGGCGGGGGCGGTCTTCTCGAACCAGAACCCGATCAGAAGGTACGAGCAGAGCCCAACGCCCTCCCAGCCGACGAACATCAGGAGATAGTTGTCGGCGAGGACGAGGATCAACATCGCGAAGACGAACAGCGGGAGCCAGGTGAAGAACCGGTAGAAGCCGCGGTCGTGCTCCATGTAGCCGATGGCGTAGACGTGAACGAGGAAGGACACGATCGTGACGACGAGGAGCATCACCGACGACAGCGGGTCGACGAGCGCGGCGACATCCACCTTGAAGTCACCCACGCCGATCCAGCGGTACAACGTCACGACGGTCGGCGCGCGTGCCGCAAGCACTTCGAGGAAGATCGCGACTGCCATCGCCGCGGAGAGCCCGAGAGCGGTCGCGGCGATGGGACCTGTCGCATGCCTGAGCCAACGACGGCCGAGCAGACCGTTCAACAGGAATGCCGCGAGGGGCAATGCGGGGATCAGCCAGACCCGCTCGATCATCGGTTGACCACCCGCTACCCCTTCAGCTCGTGGAGCTCATCCACGTCGACCGTTGGTCGGTTGCGGTATGCGGATAGCACGATCGCCAGGCCGACGGCGACCTCGGCAGCCGCGATGACGAAGACGAACACGACAAAGACGCTTCCTCGCTCATCCACCGAACCGTAGCGGCGCGAGAATGCCACGAGCGCGAGGATCGACGCATTGAGCATGAGCTCGACACACATGAGGATGACGACCGCGTTCCGCCGCAGAAGCACCCCCGCGGCGCCGACGAAGAAGAGCACGACGGACACGGCGATGAACGCGGCGAGGGGAACGATCGTCACTTCGTTTCCTCCTCATCCCGTTTCACCAAAACGATGGCGCCGACCATCGCGGCGAGGAGCAGCACGGAGGCGAGTTCGAACGGCAGGGCGTAGTCGCCGAACACGCTCCGGATCAAAGGTTCGAGATCACCGCCCGGGGCGCGCACCGCGCCGGTGACCACCGGGTCGCGGAAGGTGAAGGCAAGCACGAGCACCGGGGCGGCGACCGCCGTCACGACAAGCGCCGCGAATGGTGTCTGCTTCTGGAAGAACAGCGCGTATGGGCGCTCGTCGTGTGGCGTGAACATCACGCCGTAGAGGATGAGGA
>SHYN01000058.1 GCA_009692785.1 Chloroflexota bacterium
CCGCGCCTTCCGTTCGTCGCCTCGTACCTCTTCGTCTTCGTCCTCGAGAAGTCGCCGGGTGACGCGCCGACCGAGGTCGCGCCCGCGCTCGGCGGACCGGCGGTCATCCCCGGCGGCTGGCACGGCGCCGAATCGGGCTCGCGCTGGACGAAGGAGCGCGCCGGCGTGTGGCTTCGCCTCGGGTCACGCGTGCGTGCCGAGGTGCTCCACGACGAGCCCGACGGCGCGCCGCTCGAGCTGGCCGTCGCCGTCGAGCGCGAGCGCATCGGTGGTGGAACGATCTCGGCGCGCGCGTGGTCGGAGGTCGCCGCGGACGTTCCGGAGGCGCTCCGCGGGACGGTCCAGCGCGTCTTTCTCGCCCCCTCGCGCACGTGGTCGCCCGGCGATCACGGCGTACGCGACGACCTCCGCGCGCTCGGGGTGTCCGTGCGGCGGATCTGGACCGAGTAGCCGGGCTCTAGGCCGGCTCGGCCTCGCGCATCGCCCGCAGCCCCGCGGCCGGGGAGCGGAGCCCGTGCCCGAGCGTCGCGCGGAGCTTCGCGTTGTCGAGGCCGCACGCGAGCGGTCGTCGCGCGCGGTAGCCGATCGCCTCGGAGGAGCGCGGCTCGAGGAGCGCGGGGTCGACGCCGAACGTGGCCGCGGCGAGCTCGGCGAAGGCCATGCGGGCAACCGTCTCGGGCCCCGCGACGTGGAACGTGCCCCACGCCTCCCGTGCGACGAGCTCGAGGAGCGCCGTGGCGAGGTCGGCGGCGTGGGTGGGGGTGATGACCTGATCGTCGGGCACGACGTAGCGCTCGTGGCGCCGGAGCGTGTCGACGAGGCGGCTCACGAAGTTCACACGGCGCGGCTCCCAGCCGTACACGCCCGACGTGCGCGCGACGACGTGCCGCGGCACCCGCCGCGCGGCGTCCTCCACCGCGACCTTCTGCCGTCCGTACTCGTTGAGCGGCGCCACCGGCGCGTCCTCTCCGTAGCGGCCCGCGCCGCCGGGGAACACGTACTCGCTCGAGAGGACGACGAGCGCGGCGTCGACCGCGCGCGCGGCCTCCGCCGCCGCCTCGGTGGCCGTGACACTTGATGCGCGTGTGCCCGCGGGATCCGTCTCGCACCCTTCCACGAAGGCGGGCGCGGCGGCGCGGAGGACCACCCGCGGGCGGCGCTCGCGGATGAGCGCACCGAGCGCGGCGCCGTCGCGGACATTGAGCGCGAGCGCGCCCGCGCCGCCGCTGCGGGTCGTGACGGTCGCGTCGTCCCGGCCGGCGAGCGCGGCCCGGAGGTGCGACCCGACGAGGCCCGCACCGCCGATGAGGAGGATCCCGCGTGTGGTCGGAGGCATCGCCCGACTCTACGCGAGCCGGCGCGCACAAGCCGTCTACCCTTGACCGCGTGAGCGAACCGGTCGACCTCGACGCGATCCAGGCCGAGCTGCGCGAGCGCGTCCGGCGGAAGCGGGAGGCGGGCGTGTACGGCGCCGATCTCGCCGCCGCGCTCGCCCATCCGCTCCCCGGCGGCGGCCCGATCGCCGCCGATATCGAGGGCGATCCCGTTGCGTCGCTCGCCGCCGCCGTCGAGTCCGAGGTCGCGTACGACCCGCGGAGCCGGAAGGGCGCCCTCGCGCCGCTCATCACCGTCGCGCGCCGGACGGTCATCTGGCTCATCCGCTGGTACGTCCACGAGATCGTCGCGCGTCAGGATCGCGTGAACGCGGCGGCCCTGCGCGCGCTCCGCGTCCTCGCCGAGCGGGAGCCGGTCGACCTCGTCGCGCGCGTCAGCGCGCTCGAGCGCGCCGCGGCGCGCGAGGCGGTCCACGAGAACGCGGTGCACCTCGACTACGAGCTCTTCGCCGAGCGCTTCGGCGGCCTCGAGTCCCAGGTCCGCGCGCAGGCGGGCCAGTTCCTCACGCGCTTCGCCGGGGCGACGCGCGTGCTCGACATCGGCTCCGGCCGCGGCACGTTCCTCGCCCTCGCGAAGGAGAACGGCATCGGCGCCTACGGCGTGGACCTCGACGAGCGCCTCGTCGCGCGGTGCGCCGCGGCCGGGCTCGAGGCGTACCGGATCGACGCCGAGGAGCACCTCCGGTCGCTGCCCGACGGCGCGCTCGACGGCATCTTCGCGGTGCACTTCGCCGAGCACGTGCTCCCCGGACGGCTCCTCGAGATCCTCCACGAGTGCAAGCGGGTCCTTCGCCCCGGCGCGTGGTGCGTCATGGCGACGCCGAACCCGAGCACGCTCACCGTGGGTGCGCACACGTTCTGGCTCGACCCCACCCATCGCAAGCCCCTCCCGCCGGAGGCGTTCCGCTTCTACCTCCAGGTCTCCGGCTTCGAGCCGGTCGAGGTCGAGACGTACAACCCGAGCGAGGATCGCCTCGCGGAGGACGGCCTCGCGGGCGCCGCGCTCGAGAACGCGCGGCTCCTCAACCGCACGCTCTTCGGCGATCGCGACTACGCGGTGATCGGCCGCAAGCCGCTCGCGTGACCGGCGCGATCCACCAGTTCCACCCCGTGCTCGCCGCGCACGACGCGACGAGCGATCACCTGTTCGCCATCCGCGACCTCGCGCGCTCGTGGGGCAGGCCCGCGGAGGCGTTCGCGATCGAAGCGAAGCCCGAAGTTGCCGCGGAGGTCCTCCCGTACCGCCGGCTGTTCCGGATGCTCACCGCCGACGACCAGCTCCTCATGCACTTCGGCCTCGGAAACGACGCCTACGACCGCCTCGCCACGGTGGAGGCGAAGCTCGCGCTCGTCTATCACAACATCACCCCCCCGGAGTTCTTCGACGGCCTCAATCCGCACGCCGCGCTCCATGCGCGGAAGGGCCGTGCGCAGCTCCGTCGGCTCGCGAAGCGCGTGCCGCTCGCGATCGGCGTGAGCGAGTACAACCGGCGTGAGCTCGAGGCCGCCGGCTTCGCACGCACCGCGGTCGTGCCGATCCTCGTCGACTGGCGCCGCTACGACGTCGCACCGGACGAGCGGGTCCTCGCGCGCTGGCGCGGGCCCGCGACGACGATCCTCTTCGTCGGCCGCATCGCGCCGAACAAGCGGCAGGACGAGCTCATCAGGCTCCTCGCGTACGTCCGTCGGGTCGTGGACCCCGCGGCGCGGCTCCTCCTCGTCGGCGGGTACCGCGACCAGCCCCAGTACCGCGCGCGCCTCCGGGCGCTCGTCGCCGAGCTCGACCTCGGCGCGGCGGTGCACTTCACTGGCGGCGTGAGCGACGCGGAGCTCGTCGCGTGCTACGCGGTGGCCGACGTGTTCGTCTCGCTCTCCGAGCACGAGGGCTTCGGCATGCCGATCCTCGAGGCGTTCCGCTTCGGCGTGCCGGTCGTTGCGCGCGCCGCGGGCGCGGTCGCCGAGACCGCGGGCGGCGCGGCGATCCTCCTCGACGGGAAGGACCTCGCCGTCGCGGGCGAGGCGGTCGGGCTCCTCCGCGAGCGTGCGTCGCTCCGTGAGGCGCTCGTCGCCGCCGGCACGGCGCGGGTGGTGGACTTCTCGCGTGAGCGCGTCGCGGCGCGGCTGCGTGAGGTGCTCCTTCCGTGAAGCTCACCCGGATGTACCAGTTCCACCCCGTCATCGCGTACGGCGATGCGATCGGCAACGATTCGTTCGCCCTGGAACGGCTCCTGTGGGCACGCGGTGCGCGGTCCCGGATCTACGCGGCCCACGCGCACGACGAGGTCGCGGCGTTCGTCCGACCGTGGCGTGACCTTGCGATCGAGCCGCGCGACGGCGCCCTCCTCATGCTCCGCCACTCGATGGGGAACGACTGCGTCGACGAGGTGGGCGACCTGCCGCTCCCAAAGGTGCTCCGCTACCACAACATCACGCCGGCGCGCTACTTCGTCGGCCTGAACGAGGAGCTCCGGAAGTACAGCGAGCTCGGTCGCGATCAGCTGCGCCGGCTCGCTGCGAAATGCGAGATGGGGATCGCCGACAGCGAGTTCAGCCGCAAGGAGCTCCAGGCATCGGGGTATGGGAAGACGGCGGTCGTACCGATCCTCGTCGACTGGACGGCATTCGAGCAGCAGCCCGATCCGGTGGTCGCGGACCGTCTCGCCGACGGGCGCACCCACCTCCTCGTCGTGGGCCAGATCGTCCCGCAGAAGGCACAGCACCTCGCGGTCGCCGCGTTCGCCCGCTACCGGCTGGGCGACCCAGCGGCCCATCTCTGGCTCGTGGGCCGTGCCGACCTCGCGGGTGGCTACCTCGAGCAGGTTCGGGCGGAGATCGCCAGGCTCGGCCTGCGCGACGCGGTCACCCTCACCGGGCTGGTGTCGTCGGCCGAGCTCATCGCGTACTACCGTGGCGCGACCGCCCTTTTCACGCTCTCCGAGCACGAGGGCTTCTGCGTGCCGCTCCTCGAGGCGATGCGCGCAGAGCTGCCGATCGTCGCGCGCAATGCCGCGGCGATCCCCGACACCCTCGGAGCGGGCGGGCTCCTACTCGACGACGTCACGCCGGATGCGGTCGCCGCGGCGCTCGAACGTGTGGTCAAGGACCGAGCGCTCCGCCGGGAGCTGGTGGAGCGCGGTCGCAGCCACCTGGACGGATACACCCCCGAAGCGGTCGGCAACGCCCTCGCGAGCGCGCTCGCGCTCATCGGTTGGGAGCTTAGCGGGACGCGCAGCCGCCGCATCACGGTGCTGTCGAGCGACCAGCGCTGTGGCATCCACGATTACGCGCAGGCGATGGTCCTGGGGCTGCGAGCGAACGATCACGAGGTGGACTTCGTCGGTGTGCGGCATGTCGACAGCGCGGACCTCTCGAAGAAGATCGGCACGATCTCGGGCGATACCGACGTGGTGATCATCGAGCACGAGAATGGGATCTTTCGCGACGTCTCGTTCGTCATCGCGCTCATTCGGCTTTGGCTGCGCCGGATCCGCATCGTGCTGTCGATGCACGAGATCGAGCCGGAGAAGTTCCACCACTATCGGCGGCTGTCCGCGGCCCTCCACTACCGGCCGGTCTACGCCTGGCCCTTCGAGCTCGGACGCATCTTCTGGGTCGGCCTCAAGATCGCTTCGTACTTCGTCCGCTACCGGCTCATCCTGACGCTCATGGGGGCGCTTCCGGCGAAGCTCATCGTCCACTCCGACCGGACCGAGCATTGGACCGACCTCCTCACGCCGGAGCGCGGCAAGATCGAGCAGCACCCGCTCGTGGTCATGCCGCTCGATGACGCGACGCCGCCGGCGAACGACGCCGCGAAACTGGCGCTCCGCCGCGAGCTGGGCCTTCCGGAAGACGGGTTCATCCTTGTTTCGCCCGGCTTCTTCTTCCGTCGGAAGCGCTTCATCGAGGTCGCGCGCGCGGCCCCGCCGGAGGTCACGGTGGTCTTCAGCGGCACCGAGTCAGCGTGGGATCCGAGGTACCTCGGCGAGGTGCAGGCCTACGTCCAGGAGCACGGCCTGCGGAACGTCATCATCAACACGGACTTCGCCACGATGGGAAAGCACGTCGCGGCCGCCGACGCCCTTGTGCTCTTCTATGCGGAGCAGTTCCAGAGCGCGATCGCGACCCAGGCGGTGTGGGCCGGCCTCCCGTGCATCTACTCGGATCATCCGGGGTTCCGGCTCTACCGCGGTGCCGGGCTCGTCGCGAAGGACGAGGAGGAGCTCCGCAGCCGGATGCGTGAGATCCAGGATCCCGCGACGTACGCGCGTCTCCGCCGCCAGGTCGCGCTCCTGCGGCGGCTCCTTGCGCCGGAGCGGAACGCGCCTCGCTACCTCGCCGGGCTGTGAAGACCAGGCTGCTCGTCGTCGTGCAGCGCTACGGCCTCGAGATCGTCGGCGGGGCGGAGACCCTGGCGCGGAATGTGACCGAGCATCTCGCGCCGCATTTCGACATCGAGGTCGCGACCACCTGCGCGCTCGACTACTGGACCTGGGCGAACCACTATCCGCCGGGCGACACGACGGTGCGCGGTGTCACGGTCCATCGCTTTCCAACGGTGCGCGAGCGCAGCCGCGACTTCGCGGCGTCCTCGCGGCGCGTGCTCCAGGAGGCGCACGATCTCGCCGACGAGACCCGCTGGATCCTCGATCAGGGACCCGATGCCCCCGCGCTGCTCGAATGGATCCATCGCGAGGGCCCGCGGTTCGACGCGGCGCTCTTCGTCGGCTATCTCTACGCGCCCACGCTGCTGGGCCTCCCGCTTCTCCCCGATCGAGCGATCCTCATGCCCGCCGCCCACGATGAGCCGGCGATCCGTCTCTCCTCGTACCGCGCGCTTTTCCATCTGCCGCGAGCGTTCTCGTTCTCGACGCTGGAGGAGCAGGAGTTCGTGCACCGGCTCTTCCCCGCGACGCGCACGGTGCCCGCCGACGTCATCGGGAGCGGGCTCGACGTGCCGGCAGGCCCGCCCGATCCCGACCGGTTCCGGCGCGAGCACGGGATCACCAGACCGTTCGTCCTCTCGTTCGGTCGGCTCTCCGAGGCGAAAGGCGTCGATGTGCTCCTCGAACACTGGTGCCGCTTCAAGGACGCTCCGGGTTCGCCCGACTGGGATCTGGTCCTTGCCGGCCAGGCCGAGGTGGCGATCCCAAAGCGCGACGACGTCCACTACCTCGGCTTCGTAGACGACCGGACGAAATGGGACATGCTCGCCGCGTCGTCGGCCCACGTGCTGCCGAGCCAGTACGAGAGCCTCTCGATCGTCGTCATGGAGTCATGGTGGTGCGGAAAGCCCGCGCTCGTCCGCACCGCGTGCCTTCCGGTTGCCGGTCAGGTGCGCCGCGCGGCCGGCGGCATCACCTACGAGGGCTACCCCGAGTTCGCCGAAGCGCTCGCCCTGCTCGCGCGCGACGCCGCGCTCCGCGATCGGCTCGGGGCGGGTGGCCGTGCGTACGTCGAGGCGAACTACGCCTGGCCGGTGATCGTCGACAAGTACCTCGACCTCTTCGCGGAGCTGCGCGCCGCGCGCTGACCCGCTCCTTCCGTGATGGGCGTACGGCACGCATCGCCAAGCCGGTTCCGGAAGGCGAGGGTGATCACGATGCCGGCGATGAGCGGAGACGTTCTGAAGGGCGCCCCACTCGACGATCGCCGACCGAGGTTCCGCGTGCCGCCTTGACGTCGCATGCTGCGCAGTGAAGCACCCTCCGAGCGGAAACGGAACTCCGTTGCGATACTGGCCTGCGTGAGCCGTGATCGGCGCGTGACCCTCCTGCACATCGCGGTCGCCGGTCTCGGCGCATTCGAGGTCATCCGCACCATCCACCAGGGTTGGGTGCGGCTCGCGGTCCGCGAGGAGCCGGCGCTGCTCGCGCTCGCCGTCGC
>SHYN01000059.1 GCA_009692785.1 Chloroflexota bacterium
GGCTTCTTCGCCGCCGCCGCCTTCTTCGGCGCCGACGCCGCGCCGCACACGGTTTCGACGATGAGGCGGGTCACGACGTACGGGTCGCAGTTCGCGTTCGGGCGACGGTCCTCGATGTAGCCCTTGCCATCCCTGGCGACCTGCCACGGGATGCGGATCGACGCGCCGCGGTCCGATACGCCGTACTTGAACTCCTTCCACGAAGCGGTCTCGTGGAACCCGGTCAGGCGCTCCTCGATCGCGAAGCCGTAGTTCGCGACGTGAAGATCGGCCTTTGTGCCGAGCGCCTCGCAGGCGGCGACGCAGGGCGCGTACTTCTGCCGCATCTGCTTGGTCGAGAAGTTCGTGTGCGCGCCCGCCCCGTTCCAATCGCCGCGGACCGGCTTGGGATAAAGCGTCGCGGAAACGTCAAAGCTCTCCGCAATCCGGTAGAGGAGGTAGCGGGCGACCCAGAGCTGATCGGAGGTCTCCGTCGGCCCGAGCGGCCCGATCTGGAACTCCCACTGCCCCGGCATGACCTCGGCGTTGATCCCGGCGATCGAGAGCCCGGCCTCGATGCACGCGGTGAAGTGCGCTTCCACGATGTCCCGGCCGAAGACCTCATCCGAGCCGATGCCGCAGTAGTAGCCCCCCTGCGGCGCGGGGAAGCCGGTCGGCGGGAAGCCGAGCGGCCGGGAGCCGGAGAAGAAGGTGTACTCCTGCTCGATCCCGAACCACGACTCGAACGAGGCGTACTTCTTCGCGGTCTCGACATTCGCCGCACGGGTGTTCGTCACGTGCGGGGTCATGTTCGTGTAGAGGACCTCGCAGAGGACGAGCTTGTTGTCCCCACCGCGCACCGGGTCGGGGCAGGTGAACACGGGCTTCAGCACGCAATCCGACTTGTCGCCGGGCGCCTGGCCGGTGCTCGAGCCGTCGAAGCCCCAGATCGGAGGAGCCTCGCCGATCGGCACGGTCTTGCCCTTTGCGCGCAGCTTCGCGGTGGGTTTCGTTCCGTCGATCCAGATGTACTCCGCCTGGTAGACGCCGCTCATATCGGTCTCCTCGGTGATTTTCGGGCAGCGGAAACGACCCCTGTGCCCTGCTGTTCGATGAACGCTAGACGAGATCGCTCGCCGTGTCCGCACCTGCGAGGTTGCGCTTCGGTCGTGATTCGGTGGCGAGAACCGGGACGGCGCTCGCCATCCGTGATTGAGGTCTTCCTCCCATCGTGCGATCGCGCCGATCGGCACTCGATCGCAACCGAAGGGCCGCTGTGCCGGCACTGAGCGGGCAGCGCGCGTGCCCGACGATGGACCACGGACGGAAACGGCAACCGGAGGAAATCGATGCCCGAGCTTGATGGCGTCACGATTTTCGCCTTCGCGTCATTTGCGGCGCTCGTATTCGGCTGGCTCGTGGCCCCGGCAGACGCGATCGCGCGGGTCGACTTCGCCGACAGCACGCTTGTGACCGAGGCCGCCGCCGCCTGACCGGCAGGCCCCGCGTGTGGTCCGACTCTGGAGGCCTACCCCTTTTCAGACGAAACACCCCTTTATCTGGCGGCACACCCCTTATGGGGAGGCTGACCCGGCGCGAATGGAGACGTCGTGGACAAGATCAACTCGGGCGACACCTCATGGCTTCTGGCGTCAACGGCCCTCGTGATGCTCATGACCCCGGCCCTTGGCTTCTTCTACGGCGGACTCGTCCGGAAGAAGAACGTGCTGGCGACGATCATGCACAGCTTCTTCATCCTCGCGCTCATCAGCGTGCAGTGGGTGCTCTGGGGCTACTCGCTCGCATTCGGACCTGACCGCGGTGGCCTTATCGGCGGCCTCGACTGGATCGCGCTCAAGGGCGTGGGCCAGGAGCCGTCGGCCTACGCGCCAACGGTCCCCCACCTCGCCTTCATGGCGTTCCAGATGATGTTCGCGGTGATCACGCCCGCGCTCATCACCGGCGCATTCGCGGAGCGGAAGCGCTTCAAGGCGTTCGTCATGTTCACGCTGCTGTGGGCGACCCTCGTCTACGACCCCGTGGCCCACTGGGTCTGGGGCGGCGGCTGGCTGGGCAAGCTGGGTGCGCTCGACTTTGCCGGCGGCACCGTCGTGCACATCACCTCTGGCGTCTCGGCGCTCGTCGCCGCCTGGGTGCTCGGACGCCGCAAGGGCTTCGGAGCGGAACCGATCGAGCCGCACGATGCGACGATGGTCGTGCTCGGTGCCTCGCTCCTCTGGTTCGGATGGTTCGGCTTCAACGCCGGCAGCGCTCTCTCATCGGGTGGTCTCGCCGCTTCAGCCTTCGTCGTGACGAACACCGCCGCGGCCATGGCGGCACTCACCTGGCTCACCGTCTCCTGGCTCCACAAGGGCGCGCCGAGCGTGCTCGGTGCGGCGGCGGGTGCGGTCGCGGGGCTCGTGGCGATCACACCCGCATCCGGGTACGTGGATGTCTCCGCCTCCATCGTCATCGGCTTCGCGGCAGGCGTCTGCTGCTACTTCGGGATCCAGATCGCCAAGCGCCTGAACGTGGACGACGCCCTGGACGTGTTCGGGGTCCACGGCGTCGGCGGAACGGTCGGCGCACTCTTCACCGGTGTCTTCGCCACGGTGGCAGTGAACCCCGCGGCCGCGAACGGGCTCCTCTACGGCAACCCCGGGCAGCTCGCGATCCAGGGGGTGGCGGTCCTCGCCACCATCGGCTACAGCGCGGTCATGACCTTTGTGATCCTCAAGGTGCTCGACCTCTTCGTCGGTCTCCGCGTCGCGGACGAGGAAGAGGTCCTCGGGCTCGACGTCTCGCAGCACCGCGAGGCCGCCTACACGATCTAGCCGCGGTCTCCGCCACGAAGACCCTGTGCTATGGTGCTCGGACAACTGAATACGACAGGGGTGCGCCCGAGCCGGGCGCTGAGACACGGGGTGACCGTGGACCCTTGAACCTGATCTGAGTCATATCAGCGTAGGGAGTCGCGATCGATGAACATCTCCTGCGCGGCGCCGAAGCGCCGCGTTCGCGGTTCCGGCCGGTGAAGGCCGTGGTCGTGGCTCACGGCGAGGTCGATCCGAGCGACCGCTCGCATCTCGAGGGCGCGGCGCTCGTCCTCGCCGCCGACGGTGGAGCTGTCACGCTCGACTCGTGGGGCGTCGTGCCGCAGGCGGTCATCGGCGACATGGATTCTGTCGACGAAGGCACGCTCGCGCGCCTCGAGGCTCGCGGGGCCACGATCGAGCGGCATCCGACCTCCAAGGACCAGACCGACCTCGAGCTTGCGCTCGCCCGCGCGATGTCGACTGGGGCGACCGAGATCGTCGTGCTCGGCGCGTTCGGTGGGGCGCGCCTGGATCACGGACTCGCGAATGCGCTGCTGCTCGCGGACCTGACGTACGCGGGGATCGCGCTGCGGGCCGTGCGCGGAGCGACCACCGTATCCGCGCTCCGCGGGCCCGCTCGTCGCGTGCTCGCAGGCCGGTCCGGCGACGGCGTCAGCCTCGTGCCACTCGGGGATGTGAGCGACGTGCGCAGCGAGGGTCTTACCTACGCGCTGCATGGCGAGACGCTGTCACTGGGCCGCGCGCGCGGCGTGAGCAACGAGATCTGTGCCGCGCCCGCGGCCGTGTCGTGCGAAACGGGCGTGCTGCTCATCATCGAAGCGCGTGGAGGGAATGCACATGGTTGAGCAACGGTGGCGGACGGTCGACATCGTCGTGGCGGCGACGATCGCGGTGGCATTCGGTGTGGTCTTCTTTGCCTGGAACTCGGTCTGGGCGGGCCTGAAGCCGGCCTTTGTCTTCATGCCGCCGGCGCGGAACCTCATCTACGGGATGTGGCTCGTGCCGGCGGTGCTCGGGGCACTCATCGTGCGCAAGCCTGGCGCGGCGCTCTTCACCGAGCTCGTCGCCGCGATCGTGGCCTCGCTACTGGGCTCACAGTGGGGCCTCGACACGATCCTCTCGGGCTTTGTGCAGGGCGCCGCGGCGGAGCTTGTCTTCGCGCTGACCCTGTACCGCACCTGGACGCCGGTCGTCGCGGTCGCCGCGGGGGCCGCGGCCGGCTTCGGCGCGTGGATCCACGATATGCCGGTGTACTTCGCGAAGGTCGCGCTCGGCGACCAGCTCGTCATCGGAGCGTTCATGCTCGCCAGCGCCGCCGTCATCGCGGGTCTTGGCTCGCAGGCTTTGCTCACCGCGCTCACCCGCACCGGCGTCCTCGCCTCGTTCGCCGCGGGTCGGACGCAGCAGCGCATCTGACCCAACCGGCGATCGAGGCCCGCGGCTGGGGCTGGCGGCACGCGGGGCGCAGGGCCTGGGCGCTCCGCGGTCTTGATCTCGTGATCGAGCACGGGGAGCGGGTGCTCCTCCTCGGGCCTTCGGGCTCAGGGAAGAGCACCCTGCTCGCCGCGATGGCGGGACTCCTCGCGCGCTCGGGCGCCGGCGAGGCGGAGGGGACACTGCAACTCGACGGCACCGCCGGGGTCGTGTTCCAGGACCCCGAATCGCAGCTCGTCCTCGCACGCGCTGGCGACGACGTCGCCTTCGGCCTCGAGAACACCGGCATCCCCGCCTCCGAGATCTGGTCAAGGGTGGACACCGCCCTGAGCGCGGTGGGCTTCCCGTACGGCCGCGATCGCTCCACCGCTGCGCTCTCCGGAGGCGAGAAGCAACGGCTCGCCATCGCCGGGGCGCTTGCGCTCCGGCCGAACGTCCTCCTCCTCGACGAGCCCACGGCGAACCTCGACCCCCTCGGTGCGCAGCTCGTTCGCGGCGCGCTGCGACGAGTGCTTGCGAACAGGACCTGCGTGATGGTCGAGCACCGCATCGCCGAAGCGCTGGACCTGATCGACCGGGTCGTGGTCATCGCCGCGGGCGGCGGTGTGATCGCGGATGGGACCCCGGAGCGGGTCTTCCGCGAGCAGGGCACCGCGCTGGCCGCGGCCGGGATCTGGGTCCCCGGTCCGCCGCCCGTCGCACCGCCACGCCGTGGCGCGCCGAGCAACGCGATCGTGGTGGAGGCCCGTGATCTCACGTTCGCCTACCCAGGTTCCACCGTCAGCGCGCTCACTGGCGTGAGCGTCATTCTGCGCTCCGGGCGCACCGTCGCGCTCGTCGGCGCGAATGGCTCGGGCAAGTCCACGCTCGCGCTGCTCATCGGGGGGCTGCTGCGGCCCTCACGCGGAGCGGTCCGTGACGCGGGAGGTGCCGACCTCGCGCGACTCCGGGCGCGTGCCCTCATCCTGCGCGTGGGCTCGGTCTTCCAGGACCCCGAGCACCAGTTCGTCACCGGACGGGTCGTCGACGAGCTCACGATCGGTCCGCTCCGCGCGGGTCGTGCGCCGCTCGAAGCGAGACGCCTCGCGAACGACCTCCTCGAGCGCATGGGCCTCGCCGCGCTCGGTGCCGCCAATCCCTTCACGCTCTCGGGCGGTGAGAAGCGACGGTTGAGTGTTGCGACCGCTCTCGCGACCGCACCCGGAGCGCTCATCCTGGACGAGCCCACCTTCGCACAGGACCGTCGAACCTACGGCGAGATCCTCGCTCTTCTTGCAGACTTCCGCGACCGCGGCGGGGCGCTCTGCTTCGCAAGCCACGACCCTTTCCTCGTGGATGCCCTTGCCGACGAGCGGCTCACACTCCTGGCCGGACGGACCCAGTAAAGCTCCTCGTCCCGTTCACCCCGGACCCGCGCGCGCCGCTGGCACGCGCCCACCCGGTGGCAAAGCTGGGCGGTGCGGCCGCGCTTTTCCTCGCGCTCTTCCTCGCGATCGATCCGGTGACACCGGCGATCATCTTGATCGTTCTTCTCGCCGCACTGCCCGCGAGCGGTCTTGCGCCCCGTGCGCTCTTGACCCGCGCCGCGCCGCTGGCCCTTGCCGCCGCGAGCATCGCGCTCTTCAACATGCTCTTCGGCGACGGCGGGATCGCGGGCGGCATCGCCGTCGGGCTGCGGCTTCTGGCGATCGGGGTCGCCGGCCTCCTCTCGCTCGCGACGATCGATCCCACCGACCTTGCTGACGCGCTCATCGAGCACGTCGGTGCGCCGCCACGTTTCGCGATCGGCACCCTCGCCGCCTTCCGTCTGCTGCCGATCTTTGCGCACGAGTGGCAGACGATCGGCCTCGCGCGCCGGGCGCGCGGCATCGACGAATCGTCGCTCGGCGACCGCCTGCGCGGCTTTGCCGAGCGCACCCTCGCCCTCCTCGTGGGCGCGATCCGCCGCGCGGCGCGCCTCGCGACCGCGATGGACGCGCGCGGCTTCGACTCCGGACTACCCCGGACATGTGCTCGCCCCCGCGCGCTCCGGGCGGGCGACCGAGCGTGGCTGGCGTGCGCGATCCTGCTCGCCAGCGGCGCGACCGCGGTCTCCGTCGCACTGGGCACCTGGCGCTTCGTGCTCGGGCAGTGAGACTCCGTGGCGAGCCCTTCGGCGCGGTGACACCTTGCTAGGCTTCGCCCCCGTGCTGTGGGCCCTCGCGATCGGCGTCCTCTTTGGACTGCTCCTCGGAGTTCGCCTGCTGAAGGGCTGGGCGCTCGGCCAGTTCGAGCGGCGACGCGCGGAGGCCCAGGAGCAGGAAGCCCGAGCCTCGAACGCCGAGGCCGAGGAGATGAGCGAATCGGTCCTGCGCGGTCGCATCAGTGAGCAGCTCGCCCCGCTGCGCACCGATTTCCCGTTCGAACCGGCCGACGCGCGTTTCCTCGGCAGCCCCCTCGACTGCCTCGTCTTCGACGGCTACACGGACGTCATCGCCGGGCGAGCCGAACGGTTACGCGAGATCGTCTTCATCGACGTCAAGACGGGAGCGGCGCGGCTGACCCCGATCGAACGCCGGCTCAAGGTGTGCGTCGAAGAAGGCAGGGTCCACTGCCGGGTCTTCGACGCGACATGACGAAGTGACGGAGCTGCTCTTCGCCCTCGTCGCCGGCCTGGTCGTCGGTGCGTTCCTGGCCTGGGCGCTGCTGCGGTCGCGAGCCAGCGCGGACAGTGCGGTCCAGCTCGATCAGTGGCGGTCGGACGTGCTGCCCGGCCTTCGTCGGCACGATCTCGCGGTGCGGCGGGCCCGCATCAAGGCCCGACTGGGAAGCGAGATCTCGAAGGCCCTCTTCGAGTTCCCCTACCGCCACGCGGACGCTCGCTTCGTCGGCCATCCGGTCGAGTACGTCGTCTTCGACGGCTACTCCGAGGTGAAGGGTCGCCAAGCGGACGCGATCTCAGCCATCACGTTCCTC
>SHYN01000060.1 GCA_009692785.1 Chloroflexota bacterium
CCTCTTCCTCTGGTACCCGGAGGAGGTCGACGTGCTCAGCGCCTCACTCAAGGGCGTGCCCGAGCTCGGCCTCCGCGACGCGATGCACTACATCGGCGAGTGGTGGATGGCGAAAAAGTAGGCGCATTTCTCGCGCGTCGGTGCGCACTCGGGGCGCTCGTCGTCCTGTTCGTGAGCGCACTTACCTTCTTTTTCGTCAACCTGGCGCCAGGGGGTCCGGCCTCGGTCATGCGCTTCGACGTGACCGCGGAGCAGCGCGAAGCGTTGATCCGCTCGATGGGGCTGGACCGCCCGGTGCCCGAACGCTATGTGGCCTGGCTCTCGGGAGCGGTGCGCGGCGATCTCGGCACCTCGCTCCTCACCGACGAGCCGGTCGCCTTCCGCATCGGCGAACGGTTGCCCAACACACTCGTGCTCGCGGGCACGGCGCTCGCCGTATCGCTGCTGATCGGGATCCCGATGGGCGTGATCCAGGCGCTCCGGCGTGGCGGCCCGCTCGACCACGCCCTGAGCCTACTCAGTGCCGTGGGCCTGGCGGTACCGGTGTTCTGGCTGGGCATCGTGCTCATCCTCGTCTTCGCGGTCTCGCTCCAGGTGCTGCCCTCGGCCGGGGTCGCGTCGGTCGGCGACGATTCGTTCGGCGACCGCCTCGCGCACCTCGTGCTCCCGGCGGTGGTGCTCGCCACCACGATCCTGCCGACCGTGGTCCGCTTCATGCGCTCGGCGATGCTCGAGGTCCTCCACGAGGACTACGTCCGGACCGCCACCTCGAAAGGGCTCGCCCCGCGCATCGTCGTGACCCGCCATGCGCTCCGCAACGCGCTCATCCCGGTGGTCAGCGCGGTGGGCGCGCTGGTGCCGCGCCTCTTGGGTGGGACCGTGGTGACCGAGGCGGTCTTCGGCTGGCCGGGGATGGGCCGGCTCGCGCTCGAGGCGGCGAGCGGCCGCGACTACCCGCTCATCACCGGCATCACCGTAATCGTGGCCATGATCGCGGTCGCCACCAGTGTGCTCGTTGACCTCAGCTACACGCGCCTCGACCCGCGGGTGCGCCTCGCGTGACGCGGCTCGGTCTTGCGGCGCTCGTCGCGCTGGCGGCGGTCGCGCTGCTGGTGGTCGCGGGTCCGCTGCTCTGGACGATCGCGCCGGAGACGACCGACCCGGCGAACGCCCTCCTGGGTCCCGGCGCAGCCCACCCGTTCGGCACCGACGAGCTTGGCCGTGACGTGCTCAGCCGGCTGCTGCACGGCGGCCAGGTGACGCTGCTGGTGGGGGTCGCGGCGATGCTCGCCGCACTCCTGGCCGGCGTCCTGGTGGGCGCGTCCGCGGGCTTCTACGGCGGCTGGACCGATGCGCTCCTGATGCGACTGACCGATGCGATGCTTGCCGTGCCGGCCTTCTTCCTCATCCTCGTGGTCATCACGGTTGTCGGCAGCAGCACGCTCACGCTCGTGCTCGTCATCGGCGCGCTCTCGTGGATGCCTGTGGCCCGCGTGGCATATGGGGAGACGCTACGGTGGAAGACTGCGGAGTTCGTCGTCGCGGCGAAGTCGCTGGGCGTCTCGCCCCCGCGCCTCCTCGTGCGCCACATCCTGCCGCAGGCCGTGCCCTCGCTCGTCGTCTCGGCGACGCTCGGCGTGGCCTACGCGATCCTCACCGAGTCGGCGGTGAGCTACCTCGGCCTCGGCGTGCAGCCTCCCACACCGTCGTGGGGCAACATGCTCCAGCGGGCACAGCGATACGTCTTCACGGCGCCCGCGCTCGCGCTCTATCCGGGCGCCGCGATCACGCTGGTGGTGCTCGCCTTCAACTTCCTCGGCGATGGCCTGCGCGATGCCCTCGACCCGCGAGCCCGCAGACATCGTTAGCATCGACCGGCAGGCCGGACGCACCGGTCTCCGCACCGCGAAGCATGAGGAGGGCCAGCGATGAAGACCACCAAGTACGCGGGCTACCGCTCTTTCCAGTACCTCGAGCCGGGGACCGACTACCGCGCCTTTGATCTCGCGCCGGAGCTGGACCGCGTTCCCTCGCGGAAGGTCGAGGTCGGCGCGGCGCAGGAGGAGCGCGTGCATCGGCTCCTGGACGAGCACCTCGCCATCTCCCTGCACGACCACTGCTTCGTCGTGCCGAAGGACTTCGGCGAGCTCGCCGAGTACCGCCGCCAGGGCCGCGACTGGACCGGGTATTCCGGGATGGCGGTCTCGGGCCTCGACGCGGTCTTCGACTGCCTCATGGACGGCACGGCCACGATCACCTCGAAGGCCGGCTGGAAGTGGGACGACATCATCTACGACCTCGGCATGCGCCTCTCGGACATCGCGCACCAGGACTTCATCGTGCGCGGCGAGACGCTCGACGACATACGGCGGGCCAAGGCGAACGGCCAGATCGCGTTCATCGCCTCGCTCGAGGCCGCGACGGCGATCGAAAACGAGGTCGATCGCCTCGACATCCTCTACGGCCTCGGGATCCGCTCCTCCGGCATCGCCTACAGCGAGGCGAACACACTTGGCAGTGGTCTGCGCGAGACGCGCGACGGCGGGCTCACCGAGTTCGGCCGCCAGGCCGTCAAGCGTATGAACAAGCTGGGCATCGCGATCGACGTCTCGCACTCGGGAGACCAGACCTCGCTCGACACCATCGCGACGAGCGACAAGCCGATCTTCATCACGCACGCCGGCGCCCGGGCGCTCTGGAACACCAAGCGGATGAAGCCGGACGAGGTCATCAAGGCCTGCGCGGCGAAGGGTGGCGTCATCGGCATCGAGGCCGCGCCGCATACGACGCTCACGAAAAAGCAACCGCATCACAACATCGAGGGCTACATGGAGCACTTCGAGTACTGCGCGAACCTCGTCGGCATCGATCACGTGGCGTTCGGGCCGGACACGCTCTTCGGCGACCACGTCGGTCTGCATCATCACTTCGCCAAGCAGCTCTCGATCAAGGCGGCGCACGGCCAGGTGGAGTTCGAGGAGGTGGCGTTCGTCGACGGGATCGAGAACCCGGCGGAGGCCTTCCCGAACATCGTCCGCTGGCTGGTGAAGCATGACTACTCCGACGGCGACATTGCGAAGGCCATCGGCGGGAACGTGCTGCGCGTGCTCGAACAGGCCTGGTGGCGGTAGTTGAGATTCCCGGTCTCTTCTGAAACACGCTGGCTAGCCTGCCCGGCATGGATGAGATCTTCGGCGGCCCCGACCATCGTCGCGACCCCGACCGGCGTTGGCTCAGGCGCACGTTCCAAGAGGGACCGGGGTTCCGGTTCTTGGCCACCCGCAGCGGCCGTCCACCAGAGCGGCGGCCGGTGAACGGCGAGGTTGCGATCATTCGGCAGCGGGCCCGGGTGCTGCGGATCGCGCGTGAAGCGGGCCTTGCCGCCGCGCTCGCGCTCGGCGCCGGGAGCCGGACAAGCCTCTGGCGCTGGCAGTCGGCGTACGACCATGGTGGCCTCGCGGCGTTGCGGCCCGGGTGCCGCGCTCCACGGCACCCGGCGATCATCCATCCGGCGTGGGTCGAGCAGGTCGTGATCGCGGTGCGCCTCGCCACGTACTGGAATGCCAAGCGGATCGCGGCTGAGCTGCGCCGGCGCGAGATCGCACTGGTCAGCCACGGCTGGATCAGCCAGCTGCTGAGCGACCTCGGGACAGCGCGGCCGTCCGGGCCGCGCGAGCGCGCCCCCGCTACGAGCGCGGGAGTCCCAATTCGCTCTGGCACATCGATATCAAGGGCCCGTTCTGGATCCAGCTCGACCGCAAGCGGTACCAGAAGACGTTCCTCGTCGGGCCGGTCGACGACCACTCCCGCTATGTCATCGGGCTGCGGATCCTGCCCGCGGCCGGCGCCGAGCCGATCCTCGCCTGGATCGCGGAGTGCTTCGAGCTCTGCGGCCGGCCGCTGGACCTGATGAGCGACAACGGCACCCCGTTCGTGGTCTGGATGCCCGGGGTGCTGACCCGGTTCGGCAAGACCCTCCGCGAGCTGGAGATCCGGCACATCAAGACCCAGGTGAACTCGCCTGGGACGAACGGGAAGATCGAAGCGTTCTGGGCCACGCTCAAGAGTGAGGTCCTCGACCGCGAGATTTTCCGCTCGCTCACCGAGGCCGAGGCGGCCCTCGAGCGCTTCAGCCGCTACTACAACTACCATCGCCTCCATGGCGAGATCGGCTGGTGCACCCCGGCCGAGCGCTACGACGGGACCCCGTTCACCGACCGGGGCTTCGAGAATGTCCCCGCGCTGAGCCACCTCGTCCCCTGGCTGGACCAGGTTCGCAAGGCTGCCTGAGCGTGTTTCAGAAGTGACTGGGAACTTCAAGTAGGGGACGGCCGGGATGGTCACGGCGGTCGTCCATCCACGGAGATTATCCTTGGCGGGTGACCACCCGGATCCGCGACCTCGTGGCGTTCGCGCGAGAGGTGAAGAAGCGCAGAGTTGCGTTCGATGGCGCGCTCCTCGCGTCGGTCCGCGCCACGCTCGCCGATGTTGCCAAGAGAGGTGACGCGGCGGTCCTCGCATCGGTGAAGCGCTTCGACCGTCCGTCGGCGAGCGCAGGCGACCTCTGGGCGACGCCGCGGGACCTTCGTCGCGCGGCTAGCGCCTGTTCGTCGGCGCTCCGTGAAGCGATCGACGTGGCCTACGAAGCGATCTGGGCGTTCCACGCGAAGCAGGCGCCGAAGCCGGTCGTCCACACGACCCGGGCGATGTCAACCGCGCTCGTGCCGCAGCCGCTCCGCCGCGTGGGTGCCTGCGTTCCGCGTGGCGTCCGTGGCTACCCCTCAACGGCACTCATGGTCGGTATCCCGGCGCGGATCGCCGGCGTCGCCGAGCTCGTGCTCGTTTCGCCCATGCCAAAGGACGGTGCGATCGACCCCGCGCTTGCCTACGCCGCGCTGAAGGTGGAAGCCGACGGGCTGTACCGTGCCGGCGGCGCCGCGGGCGTCGCCGCGCTCGCGTACGGGACCAAGCGGCTCGAGCCGGTCGACAAGATCGTCGGCCCGGGCAACGCGCACACGACCGCCGCGAAGTGGCTCGTATCGGCGATGGTCGGGATCGACGGCCTCCAGGGGCCGAGCGAGCTGGTGATCGTTGCCTCGGGCGATGCCGATCCGGCGGGTGTCGTCCTCGATCTCGAGGCGCAGGCAGAGCATGGCGGCGGTCCCTACGCCGCGCTCATCTCCGACAGCAACGCGCTCCTCGCGGTCGTCGCCGTGGTGGTCGCACAGCTGGGCGCCAACCGCGACGACATCGGTCTGTTCCGTGCGCCTTCACTCAGCGCCGGGCTGGCCGCGGCGATCCTCTTCGCCCCCGAGCACCTGAACCTCGCCGGCGCCAAGGCGGCGCGTCTCGCGCCGAAGGCCCGGAACGCCGGCGCGGTGTTCGTCGGCTCCCGTACCGCGGTGGCGTTCGGCGATTACGTGGCGGGTTCGAATCATGTCCTCCCGACTGGCGGCTCGGCGCGCTGGGCCTCTCCGTTGCGGGTCGAGGACTTCGTCCGCTGGACCACGCGTGTGCAGGCGCGGGGTGCGCTCGGGCGGCTCGCCGCGGCCGGCGCGGCCGTCGCGCGCTACGAGGACATGGCCTTCCACGCTGCCTCGATGGAGCTCCGCGGATGACGCGCCTGCCGCCGCCGCGGGACGATCTCACCGGCTTTGCCCCGTACCGGACCCAGCAGATGCCCGCCGCGGTCCGGATCCAGGCGAACGAATGGGCCGAGCCGAACCCGGCCGACCGGTACCTCACTGCGGCCGAGCTTTCCACGCTCCTCCTGAACCGCTACCCATCCACCGGTGCGGAGCTGCGCGAGACCCTCGCCTCGCGCTGGGGCACCCTGCCGGAGCAGATCATCTTCGGCAACGGCTCGAACGAGGTGCTGCTGAACACGTTCCTCGCGTACGGTGGCCACGGACGTACGACGCTCGTGTTCGAACCGACCTACTCGATGCATGGTCGGCTCGCCGTGATCGCTGGCGGCACCGTCGCGCAGGAGCAGGTCGGCCTGCCCTACCTCGTGACGAGGGAGCGCGCCCTCGCCGCGATTGCGCGGGTCAGGCCGGCGATCGTCGTGTTCTGCACCCCGAACAACCCCACCGGGAACCGCGTGCCCGCGGACGCCATCCTCGCGACCGCGGAGGCGTATCCGGAGACGCTCGTCCTCGTCGATGAGGCCTACTCGGACTTCGCCGGCTTCAGCCACCTGGGCGACCAGCCGGGTCACCCGAATCTCGTCATCAGCAAGACCTTCTCCAAGGCGCGTGCGGCCGCCGGCCTTCGGCTCGGCGTGCTCGTCGCGCATCCCGAGATTGCGTCGGTCTACCGCGCGGTGCAGCTCCCGTACAACCTGAGCGCGCTCACGCTCGCCGTGGCGACGAAGCTGGCGCGTGACGAGGGGCCGATCGCGGCGCGGGTGGTCACAGCAGCGCGCGAGCGCGCGCGACTCGCGGCAGCCCTCGCGCTGGTCCCGGCGATCGAAGCCTTTCCCTCAGAGGCGAACTTCATCCTCTTTCGCGCGCGGGACGGCGATGCCGTCGGCACCCACGCGCGATTCCTCGCCGAGGGGGTGCTCATCAGGGACATCTCGATCTGGCCCGGCTGCGCCGGCTGCCTGCGGGTGAGCGTGGGTACGCCGCCCGAGAACGACGCGTTCATCACGGCTCTGGCGAAGGTCTTTGAGGGGGTGACGGCATGACCGCGAAGAAGCGTGCGTCCGCCGTCGCGGCCGTTGCGGCGCGGTCGGCGAAGCAGAGCCGGAAGAGCAAGGAGACCGACATCCAGGTGTCACTGAGGCTCGACGGTGCCGGCAAGGGCGACGTGAAGACGGGGATCCCGTTCCTCGACCACATGCTTGACCTCGTCGCGGTGCACGGCCTCATCGATCTCAAGGTGCGCGCGACCGGCGACCTCCATATCGACCAGCACCACACGGTCGAGGACCTGGGGCTCGTGCTCGGCCGGGCGCTCGATGCGGCACTCGGCGAACGGAACGGCATCGTCCGCTATGCGTCGCTGACGCTGCCGATGGACGAGTGTCTTGTGAACGTCGCGATCGA
>SHYN01000061.1 GCA_009692785.1 Chloroflexota bacterium
GGCAATATCTCGCTATCCGGTACAGCGAGCGGCTCGGCCTGGCGGGCGCGGTCGCCTCGGTCGGCAGCCGCGGCGACAGCTACGACAACGCCCTCGCCGAGACGGTGAACGGTCTCTTCAAGACCGAGCTCATCCGCCGGCACGCCCCCTGGCGCACGGTCGAGTCGGTCGAGCTCGCGACGCTCGGCTGGGTCGACTGGTGGAACCACCGCCGACTGCACGGCGCCTGCAACGACATCCCGCCCGCGGAGTTCGAGTCCCGGTACTACGCCGAGCACCCGGCAGTGCCGGTCGCGTGAATCAAAGCGGCGGAGTCTCTACGGAACCCAGGGCGATTCACTACGCCGCCAACCACAGCAGCTCGGCTGGTTCGACGTCGACACGCTCTACTCGAACGAGGCGGATCCGCTGTACCTCCGCGTCCTGTCGGATCGCCGAGCGTAGGAGCGGCGCCAGCCGTTGCCGCGGCCGCTGTCGCCCGAGATGACGCGCCCGGTCGGTGCGTCGCGCACTGCCCGCTCGATCGACAGCGTTACCGCCGACCATTGCCCGGTCCATAGAGTCATGCGAGAGTGCGTGGGTGTTTGACGTGGGTCCGCGCGCACTGTCGGTCGGGATCGACATCGGCGGAACGTTCACCGACCTCGTCCTTCTCAATGGGCACGGTCGGATGCACGTGCACAAGGTCCTCACGACTCCCGACGATCCCGCTCGGGGCGCGCTCGCCGGTCTGCACGAGCTTCTCGAGCGAGGCGGATTCGAGGTGCGCGCGGTCGAGCTTCTCGTGCACAGCACGACCCTCGTCACGAACAGCATCATCGAGCGTACGGGAGCGCCAACCGCGCTGCTCTGCACCGAAGGGTTCCGTGACGTGCTCGAGATGCGTCGCGAGCAGCGGTACGACCTGTACGACCTGTTCCTAATCTGGCCGGAACCCCTCGTGCCGCGTGACCTGCGCCTGCCGATCGCCGAGCGCACGACGCGCGACGGGACCTCACTTCGCGCCCCTGATGAGGCCGAGGTGCGCACGGCGGTCGACCTGGCGGTGGCCCGGGGCGCGCGTTCGGTCGCGGTGTCCTTCCTGCACTCGTACGCCAACCCGCAGCACGAGCAAACCGTGGGCGAGATCGTCCGACGGGGCTATCCCACGCTCACCGTGACGCTCTCATCCGATGTCGCGCCCGTCATGGGCGAGTACGAACGCACGTCCACGACGGTCGCGGACGCCTATGTCGCTCCGGTCGTGCGTGCGTATCTGGCACGCATGCAGGATGAGCTGGGGCGTACGGGCTTCTGCGGGCAGTTCTTCATGATGCTGTCCAGCGGCGGTGCCGCCGCCGTGGCAACGGCGATCGGCCAGCCGATCCGCCTCGTCGAGTCGGGGCCGGCAGCAGGGGCCGCCGCCGCGGCACTCATCGGCACGCTGACGGGCGCGGACCCGGTTCTCTCCTTTGATATGGGAGGCACGACGGCAAAGGTCTGCCTCATCGAGGGCGGAAGCCCCGCCGTCGTCAACGAGATCGAGGTCGCGCGGGCCCATCGCCTCCGTCGCGGTTCCGGCCTGCCCCTGCTCGTGCCGAGTGTCGAACTCATCGAGATCGGCGCGGGCGGTGGCAGCATCGCGCGGGTCGACGTCACCGGCATTCTGCGCGTCGGACCGGAGTCCGCTGGTGCGCAGCCCGGCCCGGCCTGCTACGGCTTGGGTGGTCGCGAAGCGACGGTGACTGACGCCAACCTCCTGCTGGGCTATCTGGATCCTTCCTATTTCCTCGGTGGGGAGTTGCGCCTGGACTCCGGGGCGGCCGATGCCGCGATCGCCTCCCTGGGAGCGCGGCTCGGTCTCACCGCGGAGCGGACCGCGGCCGCGATCCACGGTGTCGTGAACGAGACGATGGCGGAGGCGGCCCGGATGCATCTCATCGAACGGAACTGGGATCCCCGAAAGGTCACCCTCGTCGCTTTCGGCGGCGCCGGTCCGGCGCACGCGGCGAGCGTCGCGCGCAAGCTTGGCATCGGTCGCGTGCTCTTCCCGGTCGGCGCGGGGGCGACCTCTGCGCTGGGCTCGCTGGTTGCGCCGCTCTCGTTCCAGCACGCACGTTCACTGCCGTGCCGCCTGAGCGACACCGATTGGGCGCGCGTCGGCGACGTACTTCGCGAGCTTGCAGATCGAGGCAGAGCGGCACTGCGCGAAGCGAACGTCTCGGACAACATGATCGAGATCGTCCGCGAGGCCGACATGCACATTCGCGGCCAGGTGTTCGAGATCACCGTCGCCGTCCCCGACGGACCGCTGGGCGAGCAGAGCGCCGAGGAGGTCCGACGCGCGTTCGGATCGATCTATCGGCGGCTCTACAGCCGTCATGACCCGCAAGCAGACCTCGAGGTCGTGAACTGGAAGGTCACGGCGCGTGCACCGCGTCGCGCCGTCACGCTGGGTGGTGGGACCCGGGGCGGCGAGGCGAGGAAAGGTGAACGATCGATGTTCTCTATTGAGGCAGGGCGCTTCGTCACCGCCGCCGTGTATGACCGTTATCGCCTCGCGGCCGGAGTCTCATTCGGCGGGCCCGCGATCGTTGAGGAGCGCGAGGCGACGGTCGTCATTCCGTCAGGTGGGCGGGTCACGGTCGACCAGCACCTGAGCCTCGTGCTCGACCTTCCGGGGGAGCCACGATGAACGAGCACGCTGTAGGCCTTGACCCCGCGGACCTCGCGGTCGTGTGGAGCCGCCTCATCGCCATCTCGGACCAGATGTGGCTCACCATCCGGCGCACTGCGTTCTCGCCGATCATCTCCACGGCGTTGGACTTTGGTTGTGGGCTTCTCGCGGCAAATGGCGGCCAGCTCGCCATGGGCGCCGTCGGGATGGCGTCCTTCAATCTTGCCCTGCCGACGCTCGCTCGCGACATCCTCAGGCGCTACGCCGGGCGAATCCACCCTGGCGACGTGTTCATCGGCAATGACCCTTGGCTGTGCATCGGCCACCTCGACGATGTTGCGGTCATCACGCCGGTGTTCGATGGCGAGCGACATGTGGCCTTCGTCGCGACCGTGGCTCACCAGGCGAACATCGGCGGAGCTCTTTCGCACCGCCGAGTGCGAGAGGTGTACGAGGAAGGCGTCTTCATTCCCAACACCAAGCTGTACGCTCGCGGCGAACGCAACGACACGATGTTCGATCAGCTTCGCGCGAATGTTCGGATGCCTGACCTCGTGCTCGGCGACCTTGAGGCGATGGTCGGTGCGAATGAGATCGGAGCGGGACGGCTCCTCGCGCTCATGCGCGAGTACCACTTGGCGGACGTCGAGGCGCTGGCCGCGGAGCTGCAGGGGCGGTCTGAGCGAGCGATGCGTGAGATCATCCGCGCCCTGCCGGACGGGACCTATCGATCGGAAGGGCTGGTCGACGGCCTCGAGGCACCGGTACACATCAAGGTTTCGCTGCGGGTTGCCGGTGACGAGATCTTCGTCGACTACCCGGACGCGCCTCCCGAGTTCCCCTACGGCGGCATGAACGTGACGGAGACCTACACCGTCGTGAACACCCATTACCTGCTCGAGTGCGCGCTCGCGCCGCATTTGCCGCACAACGAGGGCTCGATCCAGCCGCTTCACGTGACCGCGCCGGAAGGAAGCGTGCTCGCCTGCCGGTTCCCGGCCTCGGTCGGCCTGCGCCACACCTTCACAACGCGCGTCAGCAGCATCGTTCTCGCCGCGATCGCGCAGGTCGCACCGGGGCGGGCGATGGCTGGATACGGCACCATTCAGGTCGCGGAGGCGTTCGGCCGAAGGCCCAGCGGCGCGTTCTATTCGGTGGGGATGATCGGGGGTGGTGGGCGTGGCGGTAGTGCGGGTCGCGACGGCATCGGCGGCTTCATCTACACGAGCGGCGCCGCGAGCACGCCCGTTGAGTACTTTGAGCAGGTGGCTCCGATCCTCGTCACCGAGCGCCAGTGGCAGGCTGACAGCGCCGGCGCGGGTGAGTTCCGCGGTGGCATGGGCCAGCAGGTATCGCTTCGGCGACTGCCGGGCCACGATCTCCCGGTCGGGATCCGCTTCACTCCTTCGCGGCGGCAGGTCGGCGCGCCGGGTCTGTTCGGGGGGAGTCCGGGGAGCCTCACCGACGCGACGTGGAACGGCCGACCCATCACCCCCGACAGCGACCTCGGTCGCGACGGCCTGGCGACCATCCACTCCGATGACGACGTCTTTCGCTACCACGTGTCGTCGGGAGGAGGATTCGGTGATCCACGCGCGCGTGCTCAAGACGCCGTGGAGCGTGACCTGCGTTTGGGGCTCGTCACGCCGGAGGGAGCGCGGCGCGACTACCGCGAATGAACAGTTTCCTGATCCGCGCGGCACGCCTGCTGGACGGGAACGGGGGGCCTGCCCTGACGGACCAGGATGTTCTGGTCCGTCAAGGCCGCATAGCAGAGATCGGTCCGGCCGGGACTCTGGCGGCCGGTGACGCGGAGGTCGTCGTGGTCTCTGGGAGCCTGCTCCCGGGATTGATCAACGCCCACGTCCATCTTCGGCACGATGGGGTCCATTTCGAAGAACCGCCCGATCAGCAGATCCTCACCGCGTTCGCGAACTGCCGTCGCCTCCTCACGCATGGGGTAACCACGGCGCGGGACACCGGCGGCTTCGGCTCGCTCACCCAGGCCGTGCGTGACGCGGTCGCATCGGGCCTGATGCTCGGTCCGAGGATTGTGAGCTGCGGCGTCGGGATCACCTCGACTGCGGGTCACGGCTGGGTGCGGTGGCTGCGCGCCGACTCGGCGGATGATCTTCGCAGAGCATGCCGGCGACTGGTGGAGCAGGGTGTGGACGCCATCAAGATCGCAGCGACGGGAGGCTCGATGCCTCCGGGGTCGAACCCGCACTCAGCGCAGTACAGCGCCCGGGAGATAGCCGTTCTGGTGGAAGACGCCCATCGCCTCGGACGACGCGTCGCGGCGCACGCCGAGGCGACCGAGGGGATCGTGAACTGCGTGGTCGCCGGTGTAGACACGATCGAGCATTGCGGGTGGCTTGGTCCAGACCATGGGCTGCTGGTCGATGATCGGACCTTGGATCTGATGCGGGTGCAGCGGACCACGGTTGTGCCAACGCTCTGCGAATGGTTCCGGACCGGCTGGGAGAACTTGGAAGCACTCGGTAGCGCGGAACGCACGAGCCGCGGGAAGCTGCCGTTTCTCGGGCCGTACGACGAAGCGCCCGCGGGTCGTCGGGCGCGCGCTGCCGTGTGGGGCGAGATGCATCGGTCGGGCATTCGGTTCGCAGCCGGAACGGACACCTGGGATCCGATCCAGCGGGAGCTGGAGCTTATGGTCGGGCTGATGGGCGTCACGACCGCGGAGGCGATCGTCATAGCGACACGAAATGGAGCTCGAGCACTGGGCCTCGGAGACGAAGTTGGAACGATCGAGGTCGGCAAGGTCGCCGATCTCTTGGCGGTCGCGGGTGATCCTCTCACAGAGGTCGCGGCACTTCGCCGCGTCGATCGAGTCTGGAAGTCGGGAACGCTGGTCGTTGAGCGCGGCATGGTGAAGGGGTGATGCGGGTGGAACGAACGAAGATCGAGGATGTGCGTGTCGTCGTGGGCTCGGGCGTGGTCCTCGAGCATCAGGACGTCCAGATTGCCGAGGGACGGATCGCCCAGGTCCTGCCGACCGCGCGACCAGGTTCTGCTCCCGATCGCACGCTGCTTCCTGGCCTCATCAACATGCACTGTCACATGACCGCGCCAGGCGGGAACGACGCGGGCAGCCTCCAACCCTTTCGTCAGCAACAGGAGCTCGGCAACGATGTCCAGCTTCTCCGGACCCTCGGGAACGCTCTGACGATGCTTCGCTCGGGCGTGACGACCGCCCGCGACTGCGGGTCTGCCGGGCGGGTGAGCCAGACGGTGCGTGACTTTATCGGCAGCGGTGCGATCGCCGGGCCACGGATCGTCAGCTGTGGCCGCGTCATCACCACCTCGGCTGGACACGGTTGGCAGAGCGGACTCCGGGCCGACAACGCCGACGAGGTCCGTAAGGCGGTACGCCAGCTCGTGGAGGAAGGCGTCGATGCGATCAAGGTCGCGGTCACGGGAGGAGGCGGTACGCCCGGCTCGAACGTCTTTGCCGCGCAGTACAGCCGGGAAGAGCTTGAGACGCTCGTGCACGAGGCTCACCGCCTCGGCAAGCGCGTGGCTGCTCACGCCAACGGCACCGAGGGAACGCGGAACGCCGTGCTGGCAGGCGTCGATACCGTCGAGCACTGCGGCTGGATGGGGACCGGAGGCGGATTGGAGGTCGACGAGGCGGTCATTGAGGCGATGCTCGAGCGGAAGACCATCGTCGTCCCGACGATGACGGTCTGGTACCGGGCAGCGTACGACGATCTCGCCCACCTGAGCCCCGATCGCCGGAAGATGCGGGCGGTACGTGAGCAGCGCACCGCCTCCTGGGTCAAGATGTACCGTCGCGGGGTGCGGTTCGCCACAGGCCCTGACACCGGAGTCAACGACACGTACTGGGAGGACACCGCCCACGAGCTCGAGCTCATGGCGCTCCATATGCAGCTGTCCCCTCTCGAAGCGATCCGCGCCGCTACGCAGGACGCGGCGGCGGGACTGGGCCTTGAGGGGGAGATCGGGACCATCACGGCGGGGAAGCGTGCCGACATCCTCGTCGTTCATGGGAATCCCGCGGACGATCTCGGCGCGCTTCGGCGAGTTGCCGCGGTATACCGCGACGGCGCACAGGTCGTGCGCGAAGGAGACCTGCTGGGCCCCTGAGACATGTGCCTTCAGAACAGGCCGGCACCACCGCGCGGTGCGGTCGTGGCTTGTTTTCGGGGGTCTCGTGCCTCACTATTTCCCCGGGCACGCCGACGCGTAGCCCGTTTTGGGAGGACCAGATGACTCGCACGGATCGATGGCCGCTTCGAGCGGTCAGCACGATGCTCGTCGGACTGCTGCTCGCTGCCGCGTGCGCGCCGTCGCCCGCAGCGCCCGCCGCCGCCGCAGCGCCCGCCGCCGCCGCAGCGCCCGCCGCCGCCGCA
>SHYN01000062.1 GCA_009692785.1 Chloroflexota bacterium
ACGTGAGGTCAGCGCGCTTCGGAGCGCGATCGAGCTCCAGCTCGGCTACGACATCTTTGCCCTGCTCGATGATGCGAAGCGCCGACTCTCGAGCGTGCCCGCGACGCTCGTCACCTACCACCGCGCCGCGGTCGACGTCGACGCGCGAGTGACCCGCTCGCGGTTCGAGGCGATCCTCGGCGCGACCCTTGCGCGGATCAATCGGCTGCTCGACGAATGCCTCGCGGCGGCCGGGATCTCCGCGCTCGAGGTGGACGAGGTCGTCACGACCGGCGGGTCATCCGCGATCCCGGCGGTCAGGGCGCTGTTACTCCGACGCTTCCCGCAGGCCCGGTCACGTGACGCCGATCCATTCTCGACGGTTGCCGCCGGCCTGGCGCTCTCCTGATCCCAGCGCCGCACGGGACCGGGGCTCAGGCGAGCAGGGTGCCGGCCTGCGTGACGTGCTCCACGAGGTGGTCGCACATGAGCTCGTCGACGATCCGCTCGATCGTCATCTCGCCGCGCCGGGGGTGCAGGCCGGTCTTCTGCCACGCGTCGTCGGGGATCGCGCGCAGCAGGGCGGTTGCGCTCTCGAGCGCGGCGTGAAGGCGGACCACGGTCGGGCCGAGCGCATCGTGCGCGTGATCCTCGATCGCCGCGTTCCTGGTCGGGTCGGTGATGCTTCGCCCGAAGGGCTCGTTGTTCGCGGGTCGCCCGGCGACCTCGCGCGCCTGCGCGGCCCAGTACGGGAGGAACTCCGCGACGTGGGCGAGCACGCGGATGGGATCCCAATCGTCGTTGCTCGCGGTCGTGCGGTGCAGCCGCTCGCCGCCGGCGCTCGCCGCAATGAGTGCCTTCACATTCGATCCGAGCCCGTGCACGCGTTTCTCGGCCTTGGTCCTCGTCATCATGACCTTACCCTCGCGAAGATGCGGCAATGGTATCCAGTGCGAGCGCCGCGGCCGCGGTGCCGTCGCTACGCCACCGCACGTTCCGGAGCCGACGTTTCCCGGTCAAGCGCGTCCGCGACGGCGTGGAGCAGTGCACCACTGCTGGGAAGTTCAGGGGTCCAGGCGATCCCAGCGGACCGTACCCGCCAGCGCGCGCCATGATAGGCGCGGACGGAGGCGGTCATCGTGCGCGCGAGCTCATCCAGGCGGAGCTCCAGGAGCGCCGCGATCCGCTCACCCCGACCGGGATCGCCGGCGAGCGGGGCGAGCACGGCCACACCCGCCTCGCCCCAGCGATAGGTGTCAACGTCGCCGCCAAGGAGGGCTGACGCGCCGCCCAGGGTGGCCCGCATCGCCCGGTGCAGCATGGCGCGCCGGGTCGCTACCTGCTCGTGCGCGAGGTCGAGCCGCGCGAGGGTCAGAGCGAAAGGCGTCCCTCCGTCGCGAGCAACGGCGAGGCGCTCGCGCACCGCACCGAGAAGCACGCGGTCGAGGTAAGCTTCCGCCGCGTCCGGGGTCCGGTAATCCGGTGGAGGCTCTTCGGCCACCGCGGAGGGCCTCTTCGCCGCCGTGAGGTCGCCGAGCATGCGGAGAACAGCCGGCACGACCGCGGTCCAGCGTTCGCGCTCGGACACTCGCTCCGCCGCACCGAGGATGCTGAGCGACACCCCGGCCTCAGCGGCGGGCGCCAGGTAACCGCCCTCAAGAAGCGACTGCAACGCCCGCCCGAACGCGCCATTCGCGAATGGCAGTCGCTCGGTCGCGACCGCGGCGAGCAGCGCCGCCGGTCGCTGCGGGCCCGAGGCGAGCGCATCGAGGAGATAGAGCCGAAAGAACGCCGTTGCCAAACCGGTTGCCGCTGGACGCACCATGTCGATCCCCCTTCACGAAGACGAAGAGCACGTGCGGGAGATCGGCCTGGCCTTGCGCTCCGGTCAGCGGGCGATCACTTCTCCACGTCCATGGCTTTGGCGATCGAAACGAGGAACTCGTGGTTCGACTTCGTCTTCCCGAGCCGTTGGATGAGCAGCTCGGTCCCTTCGATCTGGCCCACCGCGGACAGCATCTTCCGCAGCAGGATGATTTGCCGGAGCACCTCGCCGGGGAGGAGGAGCTCCTCGCGTCGCGTGCCCGAGGCAGGGATGTTGATCGCGGGGAAGGTCCGCCGCTCTTGGAGCTTCCGATCGAGGATCATCTCGGAGTTGCCGGTGCCCTTGAACTCCTCGTAGATCACGTCGTCCATCCGCGAGCCGGTCTCGACCAGGCAGGTGCCGATGATCGTGAGCGAACCGCCGCCTTCAACGTTGCGCGCCGCGCCGAAGAACCGCTTCGGCGGGTAGAGCGCGACCGGGTCCATGCCGCCGGAGAGCGTCTTGCCGCTCGTCGGCACCGCGAGGTTGTAGGCGCGAGCGAGGCGGGTGATCGAGTCGAGCATGATGACCACGTCGCGGCCGCTCTCCACGAGGCGCTTCGCGCGCTCGAGCGCGAGCTCGGCGACGCGCGTGTGGTTCTCGGTTGGCTCGTCGAAGGTCGAGGCGAAGACCTCGCCCTTGATCGAGCGGCGGATATCGGTGACCTCCTCGGGTCGCTCGCCCACGAGTACGACCATCATGTGGGCGTCAGGGTGATTCCCGGTGATGCCGTTCGCGATGTCCTTGAGGATCGTCGTCTTGCCCGCCTTGGGCGGCGAGACAATGAGTGCGCGCTGCCCCTTGCCGAGGGGGTTCACGAGATTGATGAGGCGCTGGCTGAGGTTCGCGCCCTCGATCTCGAGGTCGAACATCTCGTCCGGGAAGACCGGGGTGAGGTTCTCAAAGTGGGGCCGGCGCTTCGCCACCTCGGGGTCGACGCCGTTCACGGCCTCCACCCGCAGCAGGCTGAAGTACTTCTCGCTGTCCTTTGGCGGTCTCGTCTGGCCGGTGATAAAGTCGCCGGTTCGTAGGCCGAAGCGGCGGACCTGGCTCGAGGAGACATAGACGTCCTCGGGTGAGGGGAGCAGGCTGCGCCGCCGCAGGAAGCCGAAGCCGTCCTCGACGATCTCGATGATGCCCTGGGCGAAGATGTTTCCCTGCGCTTCGGTCTGGCCCTGGAGGATCCGCAGGATGACATCGGATTTCTGCGTGAGTCCCGCGAGATCGGTGACGCCGAACTCCTTGGCGACCTCGAGGAGGTCCTTGCCCTTGAGCTCGTTGAGCTCGTTGATCGTGTAGTACTTGCGTCCCGGCGGATCCGCCACCGGCGCTGCGGTCGGGGCCGGCGCTGCGGTCGGGGCCGGCGCTGCGGTCGGGGCCGGCGCGCTCACCGCCTGTCCGTTCGTCGGTGCCACCTCACGGTCCCGGCGGGTCCGGCCGGGGCGCACACGGGGTTCGGCGGTCGTGGGCTCCAGAGTGTCGTTCGCCTCTGCTGTTACTTCGGTTTCCAATGGGTGTGGCTCCTTAGGCGCTGATCGGTCGTTTCTGTCTCGACGGTCGGTGTGGCTCGCTCTCCGGGGCGCTCAACCAGCGGCACCCGGCGTCAAGGGAAGATGGGCTCGTGGCGAGTATACACGCGGCCGCTCAGCGGCCCCGCCCGAGCCGGCCCAGCGTCAACGCCCGGCGACCGGCGTCCAGACCCTGCCGGTCGGCCCGGTGTATTCGGACTCGGGTCGGATGAGGCGATTGTCGTCGTGCTGCTCGGTGATGTGCGCGCACCATCCGGCAATCCGGCCGATGGCGAAGATCGAGGTGCCGAGGTCCGACGGGATGCCGAGGTAGGTGTAGGTCGTGGCGGCGTAGTAATCGACGTTCACCGGGAAATGGCGCCGGCTGTTGACGTCCGCGACGAGCGCCTCCTGGATCGCGAAATACGGTGTGCCCTTTGCGGTCATGGCGGCGAGCTCGCCGGCAAATCTCCGGAGATATTTCGCGCGCGGGTCCACGTTGATGTAGACGCGGTGACCAAAGCCCGGGAACTTGTACTTGCTTGCAAAGCTCTTGTCGACAAAGGTCGGGACCGCGGCGACCGAGCCGATCTCATCGAGCATCCGCATCGTCCCGTCGGTCGCCCCGCCGTGGAGCGGGCCCTTCAGCGCCGCGAGGCCGGCGGTGACCGCGGCGTGCATGTCGGCGAGCGTCGCAGCGGTGATCCGCGCTGCAAAAGTGGACGCGTTGAGGCCGTGCTCGGCCTGGAGGATGAAGCACGTGTTGAGGACCTCGGCCGCGCGTGGATGCGCTTTGTCGCCGAACGCCATCTGCGCGAAGTTCGCGGCGTGCCCGAGCGCCGGGTCCGGCGACACCGGTCGCTCGCCCGCGCGGCGCCGGATGTATGCCGCAAGGATGGTCGGCATCTTCGCGGTGAGCCGGACGGCCTTGCGGAGGTTCGCCGCGTGGGAGTTGTCGCCTTCGTCCTCATCCTCGGCGGCCGATGCGCTCACAACGGTGCGGAGCACGTCCATGGCCGTGCCGCGCGGGCTCATGTTCTCAAGGATCCCGAGGAGGAAGGGTGAGAGCGCGCGATGTCCGGCGAGCTCGGTCTTGAATGCGGTGAGCGCCGCGGCGTTCGGCAGAGCGCCCATCAAAAGGAGGTGCGCGACCTCCTCGTAGGAAGCGTGCGGTGCAAGCTGGTCGATCGAGTAGCCGCGGTATTGAAGGTTGCCGTCCGCGACCGCACCGACGGCCGTCGCGGCAGCGACGACGCCCTCCAGACCGCGCGGAGCGATGACGGGGGTGGCCTTGCTCACCGGCAAATCATCCCACGACCTGCTGCGGCACGCTGACGGGTAAGCACGCCTGCACCAGCAGGGGGGCGGTCGGGCCGGGGAGGATTTGCCGCGGTACTCTCGATGCACCCATGACATCCAGCGCTCGCCGGCCACCGGCGCCCCGGGCCTCGTTCCGCACCGCCGGTCGCGCCGCCACGCGCCGACGCGACCGGCCGCCGCCGCCCGCCGCCGCCCAGATCGTCCTGTGGGCGGTCCTGGGTCTCGGGGTTCTCTTCATCGCCTCGCGCGCGACCGGCATCGTCGCGGACGGGGCTGGCTCCGTCGCAGGGGCGGTCGTCCGCGCGATGCCCGTCGCACCCTCACCCACCTCGCTGGTGCTCCCGGCGGCCGCTCCCGGCGCCGTGAGCGCTCAGCCGATCTTCGACCAGCTGCCAACCTTCACCGCCGTGCCAAAGCTCGTTGTCTACGGCCACGTGCCGGCCTTTGCGATCGAGCTGGGACGCCGGATCGAGCTGTCGCTCAACGACCGATCGCTCGGCATGTTCGCCTTCGACGCCGCCGGAAGGTTCGGCACAGAGGTCACGCTGCGCGACGGTGCGAACACCGTCAACGCGAAGCTGCTCGCCGGCAATGACCTCGTCGCAATGACGTCCGCGACGATCGTGCTCGACCGCGCGGCCCCCTCCCTCACGATCACCCGGCCCAGAGCCGGCGACACAATCGACGGCGCCGAAGTCCAGGTGGAGGGCAAGACCGCGCCGCGGGCGAGTGTCCAGGTGAACGGTCGAGTGGTCTCGGCCAACCCTGACGGCACCTTCATCGACCGGCTGCCGCTCGCCGCCGGTCCGCAGACGATCGTCATCAGCGCGCGGAACGAGGCCGGGGTCGAGGCGAAGGTAACGATCCCCGTGACGGTGAAGCCGAGCGCGACCACGGTACCCGCGGCGCAGCTCGGCGTTGCCCTCGATCGGGTCCGTGTACGGCCGGGCGACCCGGTGAACGCGCAGGTCATCTTCACCGATGGGGGCACCGCCCGTGGGGGCGTGACCGTGAGCGTCTCTGTTGGCGTGGTGAGCGTGGGAACGGCACGCACCGACGCGACCGGGCGCGCGGTGATCCCATTCGCCGCGCCCACGACCGAGGGAGAGATCGCGGTCGTGGCCCTCGCGTCGGGTGCATCCGCGCGAGCCACGCTCACCGTCACGAAGGACGCCACGCCGCCGCCGGCCAGACGCTAGCCTTCGCACCGCGATGAGCGACGCGAACCTCGTCTTGATCTCCCTCCTCGGCGGGACCGCGCTGCTCCTCTACGGGATGCGGCTCGTCGGTGAGGGCCTCCAGCGGGCCGCCGGTGTGCGCCTCCGCCATGTGCTCTCGACGCTCTCAGGCAATCGCTTCAAGGGGCTGGCGATCGGCGCGCTCGTGACCGCCGTCCTTCAGTCGTCGAGCGCCACCACGGTCATGCTCGTGGGCTTCGCCTCCGCCGGTCTGCTCTCGCTCCGCCAGACGATCGGCGTGATCCTCGGCGCGGACATCGGCACGACGGTCACGGTGCAGCTTTTGGCCTTCAATCTGCTGGCGTTCGCGCCGCTCGTCGTCTTTGTCGGCTGGGCGCTCGTGGCCGCGGGCAAGGGCACCTGGAACTACGTCGGCCGTGCGATCCTTGGCTTTGGGTTCCTCTTTCTCGGGATGAAGCTCATCTCCGACGGCACGGCGCCGCTGAAGCACAACCCATTGTTCGACGAGCTGCTTCAGGCCCTCACCGGCCAACCGATCATCCTTCTGCTGATCGCCGCCGCCTTCACCGCCCTCGTGCATTCGAGCGCCGCCACCATCGGGGTCGCTCTTTCACTCGCGGCCGGGGGGCTCATGTCGCTCGACGGGGCGATCCCGATCATCCTCGGCGCGAACATCGGGACCGCCGGTACCGCGCTCGTCGCCTCCATCGGTGGCAACGCCGAGGCCCGGCGGGTCGCGGTCGCGCACGCCTCCTTCAAGTTCCTGGGCGTGCTCGTCTTCCTGCCATTCCTCGGTCTCTTCACCGAGCTCGTCCGCGGGACGGCGCCCGATGCGGCCCGCCAGATCGCGAACGCGCACACCATCTTCAACCTGACCCTTGCCCTCCTGTTCCTACCCGGCGCCTCGCTCGCGGCCGACCTCATCACACGCGCGATCCCGGAAACGGGTCGCGCCGCGGTCGGTGCGATCTACCTCAACCCCAACGTCCTCGACACGCCGGCCGTCGCGCTCGGTCAGGCGGTTCGCGAGGTGCTTCGGATGGGCGACATCGTTCTTCAGTCACTGCGCGAGACCATCACGGTCTTTCAGAAGAACGATGAGGCGCTCATGAAGCAGGTCGTTGCCCGCGACGACCTCATCGATCGTCTCGAGG
>SHYN01000063.1 GCA_009692785.1 Chloroflexota bacterium
TGGTGCGCTGGACCTTACGTATCTGGCACAGGTGGGAGGATCCTCCGCAGAGGAGCGTGCCGCCGGCTATGCGCAGCTGATCGTCGAGAAGGGTGAGCGGGAGGTATGGCAGGGGTCGACCCTCGTCGGTCCGCACCGCGAGGACCTCGCGATGCGGAGCGGAGAGGGACGCCCCCTTCCAGCGTTCGCTTCGCGCGGTGAGCATCGGAGCGCCGTTCTGTCACTAAAGCTCGCGGAGGCCGAGTGGCTACGCGCACACGGCGGGGATGTTCCGGTATTCCTGCTCGATGACGTCTTGAGCGAGCTTGACCCGCGGCGCCGCGAAGCGCTCGTCGAGGCACTTCCGGCAGACGCTCAGGTCCTCGTCACAGCGGCACTCCCGGCCGGTCTCCCGCCGGCGCTCCTCGCCACGGCCACGGTCCGCGAGGTGACCATGGGCCACGTCGAGGATCAACAAAGCGTGACGAGTTGAGACCACTCTCTGGTGCCGTGCAACGGGCGCTTCGCGCGCTCCATCTCGAGACCGGAGTCGACCGCGCGAGCGCGCTCGAGGCATGGCCGATCGCGGTCGTGGGCGTGCTCGGGCCGGAAGCGCGCTTCACTCGTGCCGTTCGTGTGGATGATCAAACCATCGTCGTCGTGGTGCCCGACAGCGGCTGGGCGGGAGAGATACGGCTCCGCGAGCGTGACCTGCTCAGCGCACTACAGACGAGTGCGCCGCGCGCCGGCATCCGGAGGATCCGCTGCGCCCCAGAGGGCCAACCTCGGAGTGAACACCAGTAGTGTGCGAACGAGCCGCGGGGACGCGAGGACCTCGGGCGAGCGACGAGGGATGAGCTTCGTCACCCGGGTGGGCTCGACGGCGGAGTTCGACACCGCTTCGCCCGATGCGCTTCTCGCGGTGGAGCCGGAGACCGGCGCGATCCTTCGCACGAAAGGGCGCCTCTATGCGCTTTGTGAGGTCGCTCCCTCGCTGGCGGTTGGCTCGCGACTCGCTCGCGAGGTGGTCGATCTGATCGAGCACGAGTATTACTACGACCTCTCCGCTGGTATCCAGATATCGCTCCGTCGAGCGATCCGTCAGGCGAACCGCAAGGCGGCGCAGCAGCTGGGCGCTTCGCACGGGCGCTTCGCTCTTCATCTCGCATGTGTCGTGGTGGTGAACAACGAGCTCCATGCCGTGCGGGTCGGCGCCGCCCAGGTCTTCCTCATTCGGCGAGCGCGCCTCTTCCTTCCGGGAGATCAGCCCGAAGATCTGGCGGACTTCGTCCATCGAACCACGACACGCCACGCGGCCTCGTTGGGGTTGGAGCAGGACCTGTTGCCCGCGGTCTGGCGACAGACGATCGAGGCGGGCGACACCGTCGTCATTGCGGGCGGTGCGCTCGTCGACGCGCTCGGCGCGGATCAGCTGAAGACCGCTGCCGTCACACTTCAACCGCGCTCCGCGGCCGAGCACACTCGGAATCGGGCGGTCGCGGACGGCGCCGGAAGCAGCGCGAGCGCCTTCTTCATTGAGATCGCGGCGGCGTCGGCCGCAGCGACGAAGGTCAGCTCGGCGCCAGAGCTCACCCGAGCGAGCGCCGACGTGGTGCTCGCGGAGTCCATCCGACAGCGGTTGGAAAGCGTCGCACGGCGTCTCCCGAACCCCAGCGGCGCCTCCGGCCGTCTCGCAGCACCGATCGTGCGGTCGATACAGCGCGTCCTGACGGTGGCACTGGAGCTCATGCCGCGGCGCCGAATCACGCTCCCCAGGTCGCCGGACGTCGCTCGCTCCCGTGAGCGCCGCCAGCATCAAGCGATCAGCCTCTTTGCCGCCCTGCTCATCGTGAGCGGAGGTTTCCTCGCGGTCGCTGCGTACCGCGATTACGAGCGCAGCCGCGCCCTCAGCGACTATGCCGCTGCGTTCGGCGAGGCGCAGGCAGAGGTTGCCGCTGCGCGGCGCGCGGTGGAGCGGACACCACGTGACGAGAGCGGCGCACAGGAGCGCCTTGCCGCCGCGAGCCTGCGCCTGGGCGCCGCCGCCTCTTCGCCGGTCGCGGATCCTGTGCGCGTTGGCGCCCTGGCCGTGGAGATCGACCGGCTGCGCGACCTGATCTCGAACGTGCTCATCGACCTGGGGCGCCTGGCGCCTGCGGCGCGGCCGGTGCAGCTTGCGCAGAGCGTGAATGGCCTCTACGCCGCCGACCCCGGCTCCGGCAGACTGTGGCGCGTGTACGGTGAGCCGGTGACGACCGGGGTGGTGTTGGAGCGCGGCGTCCGCGGGGTGGGTGCCCCGGTGGCGGTCCTTGCGCAGGGAGAGGTGATCTTTGCGCTCGATGATGCGCGGAAGGTCTGGCGGGCCGAAGGCAGCGGTGTAGCGGATGTGACGCCCGCGGATGTCACGCGATGGGTGGGCATCACCGGTGCAGCGCTCTACGACGGGAACCTCTACGTGCTCGACGAGAAGAGCGGGCAGATCTGGAAGCACGAAAGCTTCGGTGGACGCTTCGGCGCCGGCTTCGCCTTCCTTGCACAGCCACTCGCACCCGGAGCGCGCTCGATCGCCGTCGACGGCAGTATCTGGGTCGTCGACCGCAACGGCGAGCTCGCGCAGTACCGTCGGAATCCGGTGGCGGCGACGGCGCAACGTGTCGATCTCTTTCTGCGCTGGCAGGGAGAGGCGGTGCGCGCCACCCAGATACAGGCGATCGAGGCACAGCGCTCGGTCTATCTTCTTGATGCGCCCGGTCGTCGCGTCGTTCAGCTCACGCGGGACGGGCGAGAGACCGCGCGGGTCGCGCTCTCGGCGACGCTCGAAGAGCCGAGCGCGTTCTACGTCTCCGAGGCACAGCGCCGTGTGTACACCGTCCACGGCGGGAAGATCTCGGTGACGGTTCTCAAGTGATACCCCTTCGCGATCTGAATCCCAGCCATGGGACACCAATCGTCACGCGGTTCCTGCTCCTCGTGAACCTCGGACTGTGGATCTACACGCTCACACTCATCCGCACACCCAACGCACTCGACGCCTTCTATGCCACATACGCCTTCGACTGGGACGCGTTCACAGCCGCCCTCAGTGAAGGCCGCTGGACCACCGCCACGACCTTTGCGCCGCTCCTCGCCCACATGTTCCTGCACGGTGGATGGCTTCACGTGCTCGGCAACATGCTCTATCTCTGGATCTTCGGTGACAATGTGGAGGACCGGCTCGGAAGCCTTCGCTTTCTCGCCTTCTATCTCTTGTGCGGGGTCCTTGCCGCGATCGGCCAGGGCATCCTTGCCCCCGGACCGATGGTCGGCGCATCCGGCGCGATCACCGGCGTACTTGGCGCGTACCTGGTGCTGTTCCCGGGCGCCCGTGTCTCGACCCTCGTGTTCCTCGGCATCTTCATCAGCATCATCAAGCTTCCGGCAGTCGTCGTGATCGGCTTCTTCATCCTCATCCAGCTCATAGACGGCCTGGCGCAGCTCAGGGTGGCCGGCGCGCAGTCGGCGGAGCAGGTCGCGTACTTTGCGCACCTGGTCGGCTTCGCCGCCGGGGTCGTGCTTGTCCTTCTCATGCGACCAGCGCGTACTGTCTGGAGGCGGTGACCCTGGAACCGATGCTGGTCCCCTGCACGGTCGAATCGGTGCGGGTGCACGTCCCCAGCGGGGGGCACGTGGTCTTTCTGCAGGAGCGTGACGCGAAACGCCTGGTGCCGATCTGGATCGGCGCGGACCAGGCGTACAGCATCTCCACCCGTCTCGAGGGGACCGTGGCCGCGCGACCCCTCACTCATGACCTCCTCCTGAACATCATTGGAAGGCTTGGGGCGCGCGTCAGCCGGGTCGTGGTGAAGGATCTCGTCACCGACGAAACGGGCGGTGGCGTCTTCCACGGAAGCGTGTTCCTCGTCGCGAGCGGCGAGGAGATCGAGATCGACTCCCGTGCGTCGGACGCCATCGCACTCGCCGTTCGCTGCGACGCACCGATCCTCGTTGCAGAGGCGGTGTTCGATCGGTCCGGGATCGCCAACGCTTCGGCGGGGGACGAGGATCTCTCTGTCTTTCGCTCGTTCATCGACACGCTTCCCGACAACGCGCCGTGAGCGTGGAGGCCGCGCTCTGGCCGCTCGCCACCCACGTCGACGCGCGCGGACATCTCAGGGTGGGCGACGTGGATCTCCCGAGCCTCTCAGGACGATACGGAACGCCGCTCTATCTGTACGACGCGGCGACCATTCGGGAGGCCTACCGCGAGTACCGGGCTGCGATCCGCGGTTGCGGCGCGGTGCGCATCTCCTATGCGGTGAAGGCCTGCGGACTCATCGGCGTCACGCGTGTCCTCGCGGTCGCGGGTGCGGACGCGAGCGCCGCTTCGCTCGGCGAGGTGCTGGCCGCGCGCCGAGCGGGTTTCCCCCCGGCACACATCCAGCTTCATGGGAACGCGAAGACCGACGAGGAGCTCGCCGGTGCACTTCGCGCGCAGGTCGGCCGGATCGTGATCGATGGCGCCGACGAGATCCAGACGCTCGCCGCGCTCGTCCGCCGAGCCAAGGGAGGACGACAGGCGGTGTGGCTGCGGTTGTCACCGGGCATCGATGTCGACACCCACGCGAGTCTCCGGACCGCAACACTGGACTCGAAGTTCGGTGCGCCCATCGCGACCGGTGACGCCATCGCGCAGGTGCGGCAGATCGTGGCCTCGCGCGAGCTACGCCTCACCGGCGTTCACGCGCACCTCGGCACACAGCTCCACGAGGTGCAGCGTTACGGGGAGCTCGCTCGTCACCTCGCTCGCTTCGCGCATGAAGTGCGTGACACGACCGGCGTGACACTCCGTGAGATCGGGGTGGGCGGTGGACTCGGGGTCCCGTTGCGACAGGGTGACCAGACGCTCGCGATCGGGTCGTACGTGGGGGCTGTGATCGGTCCTCTCCGGGAAGATCCGCTCACCGCTCGCGCCACCGTCTTTCTGGAGCCCGGGCGCTCGCTCGTGAGCCGCGCCGGCGTGGCGCTCTACCGCGTCACCGGCACCAAGCGCGTCCCGGGCGTGATCACCTACGTCGCGGTGGATGGCGGCATGGGCGACAACATCAGGCCGTCGCTCTATGGCGCGCGCTACACGGCCGTGCTGGCGGAGCGTGCGGCTGATCCCGCGGAGGAGACCATTGCGGTCGCCGGGAAGTACTGCGAGAGCGGCGACGTCCTCATCCGTGAGGTAGCCCTCCCCCGAGCGGGGCGGGGAGACCTCCTCGCGATCCCCGGCGCAGGGGCCTATGCCGTGGCGATGGCCTCGAACTACAACCATTTCCCCCGGCCCGCGGTGGTTCTGCTCGAGCGCGGCAGAGCGCGGCTCATCCGGCGCCGGGAATCACACTCCGATCTCTGGCGCCTGGAGCCGCGCTAGCGGCGACCACAGTGTGAGTCGCTGACGACCGATTCCAGTCGTCCCGAGGGAGTCAGTGACGAGGACCAGAGAGTCGTGCGACATGGCGTGCCGTGAGTGGCCACGCTGCTGTGAGTCGCTGACGACCGATTCAACGGCCCCAGAGCCGCAGCCGCAACCGGAGCAGATCGCGGATCGCGCGGAGGATCACCCTCGGGGGCGCGCCCTTGGGCTGGCCGTGCGTGCGGGGATGATGCGGCACTCCTATCTCGCGCATCCGCACGCCCGCGTCGCGCAGGGTGATGAGGAGCTCCGGCGAGAAGAACGCGCCATTCGAGCGCACGCTACCCAGCGGGACGCGATCGAACACCTCGCGCCGGAACAGCTTGTACGCGCAGTCAACATCGCGCCAGCCCCCGGCAAAGAGGATGCGGATGAGCCGGTTGTAGACCCAGGCGACGATGAGGCGCCGGAGCGGATCGCGCCGCACGAGCCGATAGCCGACCACCACGTCGACATCGGGGTCCAGCGCGGGGATCATCCGCCCAAGGTCGGCCAGGTCGAATTGACAGTCGCCGTCGGTGTAGAAGACGAAGGCCTTCGCCGCGGAAGAAAGGCCCGTCCGGATCGCTCCGCCGTACCCTCGGTTCCTTTGGTGATGGATGACGCGGACGCGCTCGTGGACCCGGGCGAGGTCGTCGGCGATGGCCCCGGTGCGGTCGTGACTTCCGTCGTCCACGACGATGACCTCGAAGTCATCGGCAAAGCGGGGAAGCACCGCGAGCGCGTGCTCCACCATCGCCTGGACGTTGTCCTCCTCGTCATAGGCGGGAAAGAAGAAGGAGAGCGCGGGCAGTCGCTCGGCCACGAAGTCCCAGACTAACGCGGGAGCGGATAGCGTTCCCACGATGCGGAGCCCGAGCGATCGCACCGTGGCAATCGCCCTCGCCCTCTTCTTCGCGATCGCCTACGTGGCGGCGGGGACCGGCGAGGTGACCTATTTCGACTACCACGGTCGTCTCGCCCGAGCGCTCCTGGCGGGGCGGTGGTGGCTGACCGAGGCGCCGGCGCACCTGAATGAGCTGGTCTCATGTGGCGAAGGCCGCTGGTGCGTCGCGTACCCGCCGATGCCGGCGTTCCTCAGCATCCCGTTCGTCCTTGCTGGGGCCGGGACCGGATTCGCCCAGGGGCTGGTCTCGCAGCTCGCCGGTGGTGCTTCGGCCGGCTTCCTCTATTCCGGACTCCGCGCACTCGGCGTTCCACGGCCGCTCGCTCTCACCGGGACGGTGCTGTCGGCGCTCGGTACGACGCTCCTCTACACGAGCGCGGATGGGCGTGCCTGGTTCGCGGCCCATGCGGTCGCGGTCTTCTTTCTCTCGGCGGCGTTCCGTGAGGCGGCCCGTGGCGGCTCTCCGGTGCTGCTGGGCGTGCTCATCGGTTGCGCCACGCTCGCGCGGCTTCCGGTCGCGGCCGCGGCGCCGGGGCTCGCGCTCCTCCTCGCGCGGCGAGCGGACGAGCCGTTCCACCGACGACCGTTCTGGGGCTCACTCGGCCGGGTCGTGGCGGGTGGCGCGCCGTTCGCGCTCGTCTACCTCGGCTATGACCTTCTGCGGTGGGGAACGCTCACCGATTCCGGATACACGCGCCTC
>SHYN01000064.1 GCA_009692785.1 Chloroflexota bacterium
AGCGCCGTCCTCGCGGCCGCTCTTGCCGGCGTCCTGTGGTCCATCGGCGCGATCGACGTCAACGCCCCGTCCCTCGACCGGATGGGCCTGTTCCTCGCCGGCCTTGCACTCGCCGGGCTCACGCTCGCCGGACGGCGTACCGGCGCACTTGTCGCGCTGTACGCGGTCGCGATCGGCGTGGTCGAGCGGCTCGATCGCGAGCTGCTGGTGGACGGGAGCGATGTCGTGCGCGCGACGCGGGAATCGCTCGAGGTGCTCCTCACGGGGGCGAACCCCTACGCCAACACGTTGCAGAGCACGATCCCGCCGGGCTCGCCGCTCGTCTACGGACCGGGAGAGCTTCTCTTCTATCTTCCCGCCCACGTCCTCTTCGGGGACATCGGCCGGGTCGAGACCTGGGCCGGCATCCTCACCGTCGCGCTCTTCGCACTCGCCGGTCTCCGGGTAAGTTTCGACCGCGTGGCGCTGCCAGCGATGCTCTACGCGACGTGGGGCATCGCTGCGTTCCGCACGACCGACGGCGGGAACGACGTCGCCGCCGCGGTGCCGGTCGTGGCCGCCCTCGTGGCACTCAGCTTCGCCGACAGGCCCGGGCGGGGTGGCCGGATCGCGTTCTTCCTGTCGGCGGCCTTGCTTGGCTGGGCCCTCGCGTTCAAGCAGTTCGCGGTGCTCGTCGTCCCGCTCGTCGTTCGACACCTCGCGGTCAGCGGGTCGCGGTGGCGGCGGTACCTGCTCTGCACGCTTGGGGTGACCGCCCTGTTCGACCTGCCCTTTCTCATCTGGGACGGCCGTGCCTTTGTCATGCAGCACGTCGTCCTTGCGCTCACGAACCACCGGGAGACGTGGGGCGCCAATCTGCTCCACCTCCTCGTGCGCCTCGACCCGGCGAACGAACGGCTTGCCGGCTCGCTGTTCGTCCTTGAGGTCGTGGTCACGCTCGGTGCGCTCGCGTTCCTGCTGCGGTGGCGAGTCCCGACGCTCGGCGCCGGCGCGCTTGCCGCGGGTGGTCTCATCGCGGTCCCGCTCCTCCTCGCTCGCTGGACGACCCAGTCGTACTACGTGTACGCCGCAACGATCGCGCTCGTCGGCCTCGCGCTCGTCGATCACGTCGCCCGAGCGCCCGTCGACCGCCCGCCTTCCGTCACGGTCGGCCGATGAGCGTGCGAGCCGCCTCGACCTTAGGCTTCGGAGCAGGGTGAGTCACACGATCGTCCTCGGCGGTGGCATCTGCGGGCTCGCCGCGGGGTCGCGGCTCGCGGCCAGCGGCGAGCGGGTCACGGTGCTCGAGGCTCAGGAGTTCGTCGGTGGGCTCGCCGCGACGCTCCGCGGCGCGACCGGTGCGGGGTTCGATTTTGGGCCCCACGCCTACCACGCCCGCAACGAGCGTGTGCTCGCCCTCTTCAAGGAGCTTGCCGCGGACGGCTTCCCCGCGCGGGCAAAGAACGTGCGCATCAAGTTTCGTGGCCGGTTCTTCAAATATCCGCTCGAGGCGCTCGACATGGCGCGGAGCATGTCACCCGTCATCGCGCTGCGCGCGTTCATGGACTACTTCGCCGAGATCCTCCGCAAGAGGATCGCGCCGCGACGTCTCACGTCGGCTGAGGATTGGGTCGTCGGCGCCATGGGTCGCACGCTGTACGCGATGTTCTTCGGCCCGTACACCGAGAAGGTGTGGGGCGTGCATCCCTCGCGACTCGCCGCATCGTTCGCGCAGCACCGCATCCCCCATATCTCGCTCATGAAGGTCGTGCTGTCGTCGCTTCGCAAGGGTTACGCGAAGCGGACCGGCACCGAGCACCGCTATGCCCCGCTCGTCATCGAGCTCTTCTATCCGCCAAAGGGCGCCGGGCTCATCTCGGACCGGCTCGCGGAGCGCATTCGCGCGGCCGGCGGAGCGGTGCACACCGGCACGCTCGTGACGGGCATCGATCTGGACGAAGGGAGGGTCAGCGGCGTGCGCTTCCGACGGGTCATTTCCACCGCCGACCCGGCGCGCGGCCAGCTCGGAATGCTCGCGAACGGGCGCGAGGGCGTGAGCGCGGTGAACGGTCTGCCCTGGTCGCAGCTCGGACCGGAGGAGCGCATCGCGGGCGACCAGATCGTCAACACCCTGCCGCTCCCGGTGCTGTTCGAGCTGCTCGGCGACGCGTCGCGTCCCGAGGCGCGGACCGCCGCGCAAGCGCTCCGCTTCCGTCCGATCTCCATCCTCGGCCTGCGCGTGCGCCGCTCGCGGTGCCTGCCGGCGCAATCCATCTACTTCCAGGACAAGACCTTCACGCGGCTGTCCGAGACTCGGAACTACGGCGGCACCGAGATCTGCGGGCCGGACGAGACGGTCCTGCTGTGCGACATCACCTGCGATCTCAACGGCCCGATCTGGAACGCGACCGCCGACGAGCTGGCGCGGATCATCGGACCCGAGCTCGCCGCGGAGGGCTTCCTGGCCATCGACGAGATCGCCGAGGCGGTGGTGCTGCGCTCGACGATGGGCTACCCGGTGTACCTCGTCGGCTACGAGGCGGCGATTGACACGCTCATGCACGAGCTGGGTCGTTTCGAGGACATCGTGACCGGTGGCCGGCAGGGTCTGTATAAGTATGTGGATATGGACATCGCCAGCGAGATGGGCCTCGCGATGGCCGATCATCTGCTCTCGGGCAGCACGAAGGCGGCGGCCATCGGCGCGGTGCCGTATGAGGACCGGGTCTTTGCCTGAGCGCGACCTGCGCGTCGCGGTGATCGGCGCCGGCTACTGGGGACCAAACCTCATCCGCAACTTCAGTGAGGCGCCGGGTGGTGACGTCGTCGCGGTCGCCGATCTGTCGGAGGAGCGGCTCGCGCCGATCCGCAAGCGCTTTCCCGCGGTCCGCACCGTGACCGATCACCGTGTGCTTTTTGCCGACCCCACGATCGACGCCGTCTGCCTCGCGACGCCGATCTCGACCCATCGTCCACTTGCCGTCGAGGCGTTCGCGGCGGGGAAGCACGTCTTTGTCGAGAAACCGCTCGCGGGGACCATCGACGACGCCCTTGCGATCGTCGCCGCGGGACGGGCCGCCGAGCGAACGCTCATGGTGGGCCACACCTTTGTGTACAACCCGGCGGTCGTCGCGGTGCGCGAGCTTCTGAGCGGAGGGTCGCTGGGGCAGGTGCAGTACGTGGACAGCCAGCGCGTCAACCTCGGCCTTCATCAGTTCGACTTCAACGTGCTCTGGGATCTCGGGCCGCACGACGTTTCCATCGTCCTCTACTGGCTGGGGGAGGAGCCCGAGTGGGTGCAGTGCAGCGGCGGCTCCTTCATCCAGCCGGGGATCGAGGACGTTGCGTTTCTCACGATGGGTTTTCCATCAGGGGCGCTCGCTCACGCGCACCTCTCGTGGCTCGCGCCATCCAAGCTCAGGACGATGACGGTTGTTGGCGCTCTGAAGATGGTCGTCTACGACGACGTGCAGGCGGTGGAAAAGGTGCGCGTGTACGACCGCGGTGTCGATTCGCTGTCACCCGACGAGCTGCGCCGTGCGTATCGGGCCGGTGACATCCACAGTCCGCGCGTTCCGGTCGCCGAGGCATTGCAGCTCGAGGTCAGGCATTTCATGGACTGCATCCGCGGCGGGACCACTCCCCGGAGCGACGGCGAGGCGGGCCTGCGCGTGGTCCGCGTCCTCGAAGCCGCGATGCGTTCGCTCCGGTCCGGGAGCGCCCGTGTCTCCTACGCTGGGTCGGCGGCATCGTCGAGAGGAGAACAGCAATGACCGTCGCGACCACCATGGATGTCCCACTGGTGGACCTCAAGGCCCAATACCGCACCATCCGCGAGGAGGTGCGCGCCGCGATCGACGGCGTGCTCGAAACCATGCAGCTGACCATCGGTCCCAACGTCCGCGCCTTCGACAAAGAGTGGGCCGCGTATTGCGGGACCGCCCATGCCGTCGGCGTCGGCTCCGGGACCGATGCGCTCATGCTGGCGATCCGCGCCCTTGGCATCGCCGCCGGCGACGAGGTCATCACCGTTTCCCAGACCTTCTTCGCGACTGTCGAGGCGATCTGCTATTCCGGGGCACGCCCCGTTCTCGTCGACGTGGACGAGGACTCGATGCTCATGGACCTGGCGGCGGTGGAGGCGGCGATCACGCCGCGCACCAAGGCGATCATCCCGGTGCATCTCTACGGGCGCACGGTGGACATGGGGCCGCTCCTGAAGCTCGCGGCGGCGCACAAGATCACCGTCATCGAAGATGCCTCGCAGTCGCACGGCGCCCTGCTCGACGACGGCGTCACGAAGGCCGGCGCCGCGGGGCGCGTGGGTTGCTTCTCGTTCTACTGCAGCAAGAACCTCGGCGCGTACGGGGAGGCCGGGAGCATCACGACGAACGACGCCGGGCTCGCCGACGAGTTTCGCCAGCTCCGTGAGCATGGTGGCGTCCAGCGCTATTACCACCCGGTCGTCGGCTACAACGCCCGGCTTGACGAGATCCAGGCGGCCATCCTCCGTATCAAGCTCAAGCGCCTCCCGCAGTGGACGGAACGGCGCCGCGCGCTCGCGGTCCGGTATGAGGAGCTCCTGGCCGGGAGCGGGGTGCGCACGCCGGAGCTGCCCGCTGGCCTGCGCCACGTCATGTACGCCTACGTGGTCCGCGTTTCCGGCGGCAGGCGAGATGCGCTTCGCGCGCATCTCACCGAGCGGGGCATCGGCACGCAGGTGCACTACCCAGTACCGATCCACCTTCAGGAGGCAGCGCGCTTCCTTGGCTATAAGAACGGCGACCTTCCGGTGACGGAACGACTCTCGACCGAGGTCCTCTCCATCCCGATGTATCCCGAGCTGACCGACACGCAGCAGCAGCATGTGAGCTCCTCGATCCGCGAGTTCATGAAGTGATCGATCAGGCGAGCGAAGCAGCGAGCTCGGCCGGAGGCCGGCTCGCCGTCAGGCGAGCGAAGCGTTGAAAGACTGCGAGCCGCCGACGGCTTCGCCGGCGGCAGCGAGCTCGGCCGGAGGCCGGCTCGCCGTCAGGCGAGCGAAGCGTTGACCTCGCGCGTTGTTCGCGCGGTCCACGGCATCCAAGAGGTCGCGCCCGACCCGGCCGATGAGGTCGCGGAGTCGGCGCGGCTCCGGGCGGAGGGCTCGGTGGAGGCGCTCCTCGCACGCTATTCGGCGGCGCTGTGGACCGACTCGCCGGTGGGCGCGCGCGAGCGACGCGTCGTCCTTCGCGCGCTCTGCAAGGAATTCGGCAACGGCGTGCGGATCGGCCTCGGGGTGCTCGTCCTCCACCCGCAGACCTTTGCGATCGGCGACGCGGTGTTCGTCGGCAACCAGAGCTACCTCCAGGGGCGGCACGACGGTCACTGCCGCATCGGCGCGCACACCTGGATCGGTCCGCAGTCGTACTTCGACTGCCGCGATCTGGAGCTCGGCGAGTACGTCGGCTGGGGTCCCGGTGCCAAGGTCCTGGGGAGCGAGCACACCGGCGTGCCGGTGGAGGTGCCCATCATCCAGACCGATCTCGTGATAAAGCCGGTGCGGGTCGGACGCGGCGCCGACATTGGTGTGAACGCGGTGCTTTTGCCCGGCGTGACCGTGGGCGAGGGCGCGATCATCGGTGCCGGCGCGGTCGTCAATCGGGACATCCCGGCCTGGGCGATCGCCGCGGGCGTGCCGGCGAAGGTGCTGCGCTCGCGAAAGGATCCTCCGAGCGGCGCTTGACAGGTGGTATGACCAGGTCATACTTGACCGATGAAGTTCCGATCCGAGCCACCCCTGGGCCCACATCCCTCCGTGGCGGCCGTGTTGCGACCGGCACGCAAGCTGGCGATCAGCCTGCCGCCCGACGTGTTCGAGGAGATGGAGCGCGCTCGGTCCGTGGTCCATCGTGATCGCAGCAGCTGGATCCAGGAAGCGGTGCGCCAGTACCTCGGGCAGCGGGAGCGTGAAGCGCGCATCGCGGCGTACGTCCACGGCTACACAGAAGTGCCCGAGACCGACGAGGAGATCGAGCTTGCGCGCCTGGGATCCGAGGCGCTCGCTGGCTTTCTCGACGACGATAACGAGGATTGATCGCCTCGTCGCGACATCGTGGCCAGGTCTGGCTCGCGGCTCTCCGACCACCCGACCGGACGCGGCCGGTGGTCCTCGTTTCGCGTGACGAGGCCTACTCGGTGCGCCACCTTGTCGCCTACGCCCCGGTCACGAGTCGCGAGCGCGGCATCCCGACACAGGTGACTGTTCGCAATGCGGGCCTCGCGGGTCTCTCGGGGGTCATCAACTGCGACCTGCTGGCGACGATCGAGCAGGATCGGCTCATCGAGTTCATCGGCCAGCTCCCCAACTGGAAGATGGACGAGCTGAACGATGCCCTCAAGCTCTCGCTCGGATTGGACTAGCGGGATCGTCGAGTCCCTGACCTCGCAGTCCGGTCGTCGCCGTCAGGCGTGACGTTCGCCGTCGCCCGCGGCTAGCCTGCCCGTGGTGAGCCCGCTCGAGAACGCCCGTGTCGTCGTCACCGGTGGCGCCGGGAATGTCGGTTCGCAGATCGTCGATGCCGCGCTCGCCGCTGGCGCTGCCGAGGTCGTCGCCGTCGACGCGCTCGTTCGCGGCGTGCCGGAGAATCTCGTCGGCGCTCTCGCGACGGGCCGGGCGCGTCTCCTGGAGCTGGACATCCGCGATCGGGCCGCGGTCACGGGGGCGCTCGCCGGTGCGGACTACGTGTTCCATCAGGCTGCGCTCCGCTGGACGCTCTGTCAGGAGGACCCGCGCCTCTGCCAGGAGGTCATGGTCGACGGCACGTTCAACGTGCTCGAGGCCGCCGCGGCGGCGAAGGTCAAGCGGGTCGTCATGGCGTCGAGCGCGCTCGTCTACGGCGAGCCCGCCCA
>SHYN01000065.1 GCA_009692785.1 Chloroflexota bacterium
TCTCACGCCGGTGTCTCCATTGGCGAGGACGGTCCCTCACAGATGGCGCTCGAGGACCTCGCGATGCTTCGCGCGGTGCACGGTTCGACCGTCCTGTATCCCTGCGACGCCAACCAGGCCGCTGAGCTCGTCGCCGCGATGCGGGAGCTCGATGGGATCTCCTACATCCGCACCACGCGCGAGAAGACGGCTCTGGTGTATCCGGCAGGTGAGAAGTTTCCGGTGGGCGGCAGCAAGGTGCTCCGCGGCGGGACGAGCGCCGATCAGGTGACCATCGTGGCCGCAGGGATCACCGTCCACGAGGCGCTGAAGGCCGCCGACCTGCTCGCCAAGGACGGAGTCCGGGTCCGGCTCATCGACGCGTATTCGGTGAAGCCGATCGACAGTGCGACGATCGCCACGGCGGTCCGCGCGACCACGCGCCTCATCGTGGTCGAGGACCACTGGGCCGAAGGCGGCCTCGGCGACGCGACGCTCGCCGCGCTCGCGGCGAGCGGTGTGGGCGCATTCCGGTTCCAGCACCTCGCGGTGCGGGAGATGCCCGGCTCGGGCAAGCCGGCTGAGCTTCTGGACGCCGCAGGCATCTCGGCGAGGCACATCGCAGAGGCGGCGCGCCATCTCCTGAGCTGAATCCCCAGGGATCCAACGGGCCGTCGTGGCGGGCATAGAATCCGGCGTCGTGATCCGCGAGCCGCTCGCGATCGCCCTCCGCGACGCAAAAGCGCCGCTGGTCCTCGCGCTCGACATCGGGACCTCCGGCATGCGGGGGTTCGTCTTCGACGTGCGCGGGTATCCGGTCCGCTCGTGCATCGTCACCGCGGATGCGCCGCTCCGCACGTCGCCCGACGGTGAGGCGACGCTCGACGGGGACGAGCGCTTCCGCGCGACCTGCGGGGTCATCGACGCGGTCCTCGCGCGGCTCGGCCGACGCGCCGCCGACCTCGCGGCAGTCGCCATGTCCACGTTCTGGCACTCGCTCGTTGGCGTCGACGCGAATGGACGCGCGACGACGCGCGTCCTCACCTGGGCCGACACCCGCGCGCACGGCGCGGCGGTCGCGCTGCGGCACGAGCTCGATGTGGCGGCGACGCATGCGCGGACCGGTTGCACGATCCACGCTTCGTACTGGCCGGCGAAGCTTCGCTACCTCGCTGTGTCGGCGCCCGCCGCGTACGCGCGGACGGCCCACTGGCTCTCCCTCGGCGAGATGCTTCACCAGCGGCTCTTTGGCGATGTGACCGCCGGGCACGGGATGGCGTCGGCGACCGGTCTCTATGACCAGCGGCGCCGGGATTGGGACGAACCACTCATCGCGCACCTCCGCCTCGCACGGGCGTCACTCTCGGCGGTCGGCGACGCGTCGCGCATCGGACTTCGCCCGGCATTCGCGCGCCGCTGGCCGGCGCTCGCCCGGGTTCCCTGGCTGCCGGCGATCGGCGATGGCGCCTGCTCCAACGTCGGCGCGGGAGCGGTCGGGCCGCGCACGAGCGCGCTCTTCGTGGGCACGAGCGGTGCGCTCCGCGTCGTGTTCCCGGGTACTGAGCCGCCGGTCGTCCCGGGTGGGTGGACCTACCACCTCGACGCCGACCACCTCGTGGCGGGCGGGGCGCTCTCGAACGGCGGCAACGTCGTCCGTTGGCTCGGTCTGCACTACCCCCGGCTCGAACCGGCGACCCTGTGGAAGGGACGAGCGGACGCGAGTGAGCTCACCGCGCTCCCGCTCCTCGCCGGTGACCGAAGCCCGACCTGGGATGATGCGGCGCGCGGCGCGATCACCGGACTATCGCTCGCGACGCGCCCGGAGGATGTCGCGCGCGCGATGCTCGAGGGCGTCGCCTACCGCGCCGCACGGCTCTGGGGGCTCGTGAACGAGGCGCTCCCGGAGATCGACACGGTCGTCGCGACCGGCGGCACGCTCCTGGCGTTTCCGTGGCTCATGCAGCTCTTCGCCGACGCGCTTGACCGGCCGCTCGTGATGAGCGGTTCGGGCGAGGGGTCGGCGCGCGGTGCCGCGATCATCGCTCTCGCGCGTCTCGGTGCGATCAAGGGACTCACCGGCGTGCGTTCCCCGCGCGGGCGCGTCTTCCGTCCGCGGGCCGAGGCGCACCGCCGCCTGGCGGCGGGCATGGAACGGCAGCGACAACTGGAAGTGGCCCTCGCGGGCCTTCGTGCGGGCGAAGTCGCGGAGAATTGGTCCGCTTTTCGCACCCGAGGGAGTCAGTGATGAGGAGCAGGGGGGTTCGTTCCCCGTTACGTACCCGAGGGAGTCAGCGACGAGGACCAGTGACTGGCTCCACCTCGCGCGCGGTGAGTGGCCACACTGCTGTGAGTCGCTGAAGACCGATTAGTTAGGATTGACCGGGGGAGGTCGTCATGGAGCTTGTCATCGCACTCGCCGTCGTCCTGGTCCTCGCGTTCTTCGTCATCGGCACCTACAACCGCCTCGTCACGCTGCGCCAGCGTGTGAAGGAAGCCTGGGCGGACATCGACGTCCAGCTCAAGCGTCGGCACGACCTCATCCCGAACCTCATCGAGACCGTGAAGGGTTACGCCGCCCACGAGTCCAAGGTGTTCGAGGCGGTCACCCAGGCGCGCGCCTCCGCGGTCTCCGCCGGCGCGACGGGCCCGGCAGGCCGCGCCCAGGCCGAGAACGCCTTGAGTGGCACCCTGCGCTCGCTCTTCGCCGTTGCCGAGAACTACCCGCAGCTCCAGGCGGTGCAGGAATTCAAGGATCTCTCCGAGAACCTCACGGCGACCGAAGACAAGATCGCCTTCGCGCGGCGCTTCCACAACGGGAACGTCCGCGATTACAACACCGCGCTCGAGACCTTCCCGACCAATCTCTTCGCCAGCATGTTCAGCTTCTCGCCCGAGGTCTACTTCGAGCTGGCGGACGCGGCCGAGCGCGAGAACCCCCAGGTGAAGTTCTAAGGTGCGGTTCTAAGGTGAAGCGCTAGAGCCGCGGTGACCGCACCCCTCACCCCGCGCATCAACCTGTACGACGCGATCGCCGCGAATCGAATGCGGACCGTCCTCCTCCTCACCTTTTTCGTCGGCGTGGTCGCCGCGCTCGCCTACGTCTTCGGCGAGTACCTCACCCCCAGGGGCGGCGGCATCGCGCTCGTGCCGTTCTCGCTCGTCGTCTCCGGAGGCTCGGCCTTCGTTTCATACTTCGCCGGCGACAAGCTCGTCCTCGCGCAGAGCGGCGCGCGTGAGATCGGCCCCGACGAGGAAAAGGTGCTCCACAACGTCGTCGAGTCGCTCGCGCTCGGCCTTGGGATCCCCGTCCCCCGGCTCTACCTCATCGCCGACACCGCGCCGAACGCGTTCGCCACCGGACGCGACCCAAAGCACGCCTCGGTCGCGGTGACGCGCGGGCTCCTGGACAAGCTGGACCGCGCCGAGCTCGAGGGGGTCATCGCGCACGAGCTCTCCCACGTTGGCAACCGCGATATCCGCGTCATGCTCCTCGTGACGATCCTCGTGGGGATGGTCGCCCTCCTCGCCGACTGGATGCTCCGGTCGATGGCCTGGGGCGGCGGCGGCCGGCGGCGCGGCCGCGAGGGCAGCGGTGGTGGCGGGATCATCGTCGTGCTCGCGCTGGTGCTCGCGCTCCTCACGCCGCTCATCGCCACGCTCATCCAGCTCGCGGTGTCCCGTCAGCGCGAGTACCTCGCGGACGCGTCCGGCGCGCTCCTCACCCGGTACCCAGCGGGCCTTGCCGGCGCGCTGCGGAAGATCGCGGCGGATCAGGAGCCGCTCGAGGTCGCGAACAAGGCCACGGCCTCGCTCTATTTCGCGAATCCGCTGAAGGACCGCAGTGCGCTCTTCGACAGCCTCTTCAACACGCATCCGCCGATCGCAGAGCGGATCAAGCGCCTCGAAGCGATGGGCTAGGAACACCTGAAGGTCCCGACCGCGGCCCTCATCGCAGCTGGGCTCGTGCTCGCCGGCGTGGTCGTCGGACTGGGCGCAGCGCGTCTCGCTGTCCGTTCGGCGCCGCCGGCGCCGCCCCCCACCGCGACCATGGGCACAAGCATCCTCGCGACCCCTTCCGCGGACACCGAAGCGCTGGTGTTCAGGCAGCCGCTCAGCGCCGGCTGTGCGACCGCGGCCTCGGTCTGGGTCGTCTCGGACGGCGGTGGGATGGGACGCTTTGTCGATGGACGATGGTTCCTGGTGGACACCACGCTCCGTTCCCTCGTCGCGGTGGCCTGCGCCGCGACGGAAGCGCTCGCGGTCGGCCCGGCGGGTCGCGTGGTCACCGCCGATGAGGTGGGCCGCACGATCACCGTGGACACGTCCGGTCTTGCCGACCTGACGTCGGTCGCCGCTCTCCCGGGGGGCGAGGCGTTGGCCACCGGTGCGCAGGGGACCATTCTCCAGCGGAGCGGCGGATGGCTGCCGTTCGCGCGCGGGATCGACGAGGATCTGCTCGGCGCCTCCTTCGCCGGGACGGCCTCGGCCTGGGCGGTGGGTAGCGGGGGCGTGACCTATCACCTCGAGGACAGGGGGTGGCGCGCACTCCCGACCGGGCTCGCGCTCGCGCTGCGGGCGGTGTCCGCCGGCCCTGATCTTGCGGTCGCCGTGGGGGACGACGGTGCGGTCCTGCGCTGGTGCGGCAGCTGGACGCGCCTCGCGAGTGGCACCACAGCCACCCTCCGTTCGGCCGCACTCGTGGGGACGACCGCCTGGGTCGTCGGTGACGAGGGCGTCGCGCTCCGTCTGGATCTCGTCACCGAGCGCGCCGAAAGGATAGATCTCGGAACCGCCTGCGCGGTGCGGAGCGTGTTCGTTCGGGGGAGCGATGAGGTGTGGTTCGTCGCCTCCGCCGAAACGCGCGCGGCGGTCTGGCGTCGGGACGCGACCGGCCTCCGGCGCTGGGGCGCCTGCTGATGGGTCTGCCACCACCACTCGCGGGGATCCGCGTCATCGAGGTGGGTAACTACATGGCCGGCCCGTTCTGCGGCCTGCAGCTCGCCGACCTCGGCGCGGACGTTGTGAAGGTCGAGAATCCCGCGGGCGGAGACCTCACCCGCTCCCTCGCGCCCTTCGATCACGGTGAAAGTGGGAGCTTCGTCCGGCTCAACCGGGGAAAGCGTGGCGTCGCGCTCGACCTCAAGCACCCTGAGGGCGTGCGGCTCTTCAAAGCTCTCGCCGCGACCGCGGACGTGATCGTGGAGAACCTCCGTCCGGGAACGATGCGCGACCTCGGGCTCGACCCGCAGGTCCTCCTCGCCGCGTCGCCTCGCCTCATCTACGTCGCCGTGAGCGGCTGGGGACAGGATGGGCCGTACGCCGATCGCCCCGCGCTCGACATCATCGTGCAGGGGATGAGCGGGCTCATGAGCGTGACCGGCGAGGTGGACGGTGTCCCGGTGAAGGTGGGTGTCTCCGTGGCCGACCTCACCGCCGGCCTCTACGCGACCATCGCCACGCTCGCGGCGCTTCGCGCTCGCGACCGCGACGGCCTTGGCCAGCTCGTGGACCTGTCGATGCTCGAGTCGGCTGTGTCGCTCGCGCAGTGGGAGGCCGGGCAGTTCTTCACCGATGGTCGTATCCCCGAGCGCGCCGGCTCAGCCCACCGCGTGCTCGCGCCGTACCAGGCGATCCGCTCGTCCGATGGGCACTTCATCGTCGGGGCAACCACGCCGCGGAACTGGACGGGGTTCTGCCGCGCGCTCGGCCTCGAGGCGCTCGAGCACGATCCGCGCTTCGCCGAGGGGAACGACCGGCGCCGTCAGGTGGACGCGCTCATCCCGCTCATCGAAGCGGTTACCGGAGGGCGGCCGATGGCCCACTGGCTCGAGCGGCTGCGGACCGAAGGCGTGCCCTGCGGGGAGATCGCCGACTACAAGGCCGTGTTCACCGACCCGCACCTCGTGGCGCGCGGTTTCTTCACGGACCTCAGGCACCCGACCATCGGCACCGTCCACGGGCTGGGCACCCCCCTGCGACTCACCGGCACACCACCCCGTCTCCAGCGCGCCGGTCCGCTCCTGGGCGAGCACACGGCGGAGGTCCTGGCCGAGCTGGGGCTGGGACGGGCCGAGATCGACGCGCTGGCGGCACGCGGTACGGTCAGGCTGGCGGATGATCGGCCGACCGAGCGGAGCGGGGGAGAGCGATGAGCAGAGGCGACGGAGAGGTCCGCTACGAGCGACGGGACGCTATCGGCTGGATCACGCTGTCCCGACCCGCGAGTCGCAATTCGATGACCTTCGCGATGTACGAGCGTCTCGCGGAGATCTGCCGTTCGGCGAACGACGACCCCCTGCTGCGCGCGCTAATCCTGACCGGCGAGGGAGCGGCCTTTGCCGCGGGGACCGACATCGGCCAGTTCGTGGATCTGCGGACCGCCGCCGACGCGGTCGCGTATGAGGAGAAGATGGACGCGGTCTTCGCCGCACTCGAACGAGTGCAGGTGCCGACCATCGCGGCCATCCGTGGCCCGGCGGTGGGGGGCGGCGTGGCGATGGCGGCGTCGTGCGACATTCGTATCTGCAGCCCTTCCGCCAGCGTGGGGATCCCCGTCGCACGCACCCTGGGCAACTGTTACTCCACGGCGAACCTCGTGCGCGTCTCTGCGATCATTGGCCAGGCGCGACTCACGGAGCTCGTCTTCACCGCGCGGCTCATCGACGCGGCCGAGGCCAGGGCGATCGGGTTCGTGAGCGAAGTGGTCGCGGACGAGGCCGCGCTGCTGCCGCGGGCGCAGGAGCTCGCAGAGCTCCTGGCCACCCGCGCCCCCCT
>SHYN01000066.1 GCA_009692785.1 Chloroflexota bacterium
CTGAGTCCGCAGCGCCCGAGGTTCTCGCGAATGAGCGCGCTGACCCGCGCATCGGACTCCACGAAGGTGCAGCGTCCCTCGCCGCGCGAGAGTGCCTCGATGCCGAGGGCTCCGGTGCCGGCGTACAGATCGAGCACCTCGGAGAAGTCGGCATCGGCGGCCTCGAGTATGGCGAAGAGCGCCTCGCGCAGCCGACCGGAGGTGGGGCGGGTGCCGCGCCCGCGTGGCTGAAGCAGGGTCAGTCCGCGTGCGCTGCCCGCGATGATCCGGACCATCAGCGGGCGGGTGTAGCCGTGGCGGTGGCCGCGCGCGCCGGGGTCGCCGCGCCCGAGGGCGTCCCGACGGGCGTGCCCGTCGGGGTCGTCGTGGCGGCGGTGGGGGACGCGGATGGGCTGCCGGTCGGGGTGGGGGTAGCGATGGCGACGCGGAACGAGAGCTGCTGCCCGACGAAGACCACTCCGTCCGAGACGATCAGCGTGATGTCGTAGACGCCCGGACGGCTCGGCGCGCGCCAGACGGCAGCGCCGCTGCGGGCGGCCGCTTCCACCTGGCCCTCGGATGCCCGCCACGAGGGTTGCAGGTAGGGGCCGTAGGGCAGCTCCAGCCGGACGTTCCCGTCCTCCACGAACGAGGTCACGGCGTTCCAGAGGTCGGGGAGCGTCTCGTCCTTCCCGGCCGCATCGACGACCACGCCGCCGAGGCCGTAGCGCTTCGCTAGGTCGAGCCGGAAGGCGGCCGAGTAGCGGTTCTCGATCCAGACGGTGCGCGCGCCGCCTCGGCCGGCGTAGGCGAACGTGACCGAGCGCGAGCGGTCGTCCCAGCGCAGCCCGCTGCTACCCGCGTCCTGGTCGATGTTGGGGCCGGAGAGCGTGACCGCATCGCCGGGTGCGATCCCCTGAGCCAGTCGGGTGCTGACCGTGCTAGCGATGGTCAGCGCATCGCGCAGCGAGATCGCGCGGATCAGCTCGCCAGCGTGTTCGCGGGAGCGGCGGTCGAGCACCAGCGAGACCTTCTTGAGGTCGACGCCGTTCTCGCGCCGTACGCGGAGCGCGGCTTCGAGGGTGTCGTAGTAGGCGGCCGGGTCGGCGGGGGCGCGCAGCCAGACGGCGTTCGCGGCGTTGCCGAGCGCGGGCCAGTCGTACGCGCCCGGCTCGCCGCCGGGGGTGGTCGGCACGGTGACGACGAGGCCGCGCTGGTCGGCCTTCAGCCGCTCCGCGAGCTGCTTGATGAAGGAGGTGAACGCCGCGCGCCGTGACGGCTCCAGTCCCTGGTAGTCGATGTGCACGCCACTCGCGCGGGTGGTGCCCGCCGCGCCGACGATCGCGTCGATGTGACGCTTCGCGGCGGCGGGGTCGGTGAGGATGCGGTTGATCGCGGCGGCGCCGGACGAGGTGCCGCTGCTGATGCCGAGGTAGCGACCTCGAAGCTCGGTGGGGAGCCGCTCTGAGAGTTGCACGCCGTCATCGCTGGCGGCGGGCTCTGCGCCGAGCACGCTGACGATGCCAGGTGTGCCGGCGGCCGGATCCAGCGTCTCGCCGGGTGCTAGCATCGCGCCGTACTGATAGGCGAGCGCCGCTCGCTGGAAGACCGCGATGTTCTCCGGGATCGTGTCGAGCTGGCCCTTGGCGCCTCGGCCGTCCGCCGTTGGGCTCACGGTGCCGAGGCGACGCCACTCGCTGCCGGTGTAGGTGTAGAAGGCGAGGTTGGTCGCGTCTTTCGAGGCGCGGGTGAGCTGGACGGTCAGCGAGATCGGGCCGGGCAGCGAGCGGTCGCCCTCGATGTCGTAGAGCGCGCTCATCGCCTCCACGCCCTGCGGCGGGGTCGGCATGGAGGTGCGCGCTTTGGTCACGATGCCCGCGGTGGCTGTGGAGGCGCCGCCGCGACTGAGCGCGGAGATCGGCGGAAGGATGAGCACGAGAATGACGACCGCCAGCAGGACGACGAGGCCGATCACGCGCATCTCGTTGGGGCCGGGCCGGAACCCGCCTCCGTTGCCGGTCGGCCGCCGGGGCTGGCCGGGCGGGCGAGTGGGACGCGACGGCTCGAAGGCGAGCTCGTCCAGCTCCTCATCGTCCTCGTAGAGGATCGGCGAGGGGCGGATCGGGCGTGGGTCGCGGTCTTGCGTCATCGTTGTTCCCTGGCGGTCACTGGTCGTCCGGCTGTACCGCGATGGTGATCGTACGTCCGGCGCGGAGCACGGCAAGATCGACGCGCGCTCCGCGTGGCAGCCGCTTCAGCAGGTTCACCATCGGGAAATCGAAGTCGATCTTCGCGCCGTTGACCCCGATCACGATGTCATTGACCTGAATGCCGGCGCGGACCGTCGGGCTGTTCGGTGCCGGGGCTACGATGAGGGCACCGTTCGGCACGGGCAAGCGGCGCTGCGCGGCGAGATCCGGGCTGATCTCCAGGTGCTGCTCATCCGGTCGTTCGATCCCGATGCGGGGCCGGGGATAGCGGCCGGAGCGGATCAACTCGGCGACCACGGGGCGCAGCGAGTCCGAGGACTGCGCGAAGCCGACCCCGAATACGACCGCGCGTTCTGGGCCCTCGTCGCGGATGACGCTGGTGATCATCCCGACGAACTCGCCGTTCAGGTTCACGAGCGCACCACCCGAGTCGCCGCTGTTGATCGCCGCATCGATCTGGATCAGGTCCTCCAGGTTCACCCCGCTGCGAGGCAGGATGCGGTTCGTCGCAGAGACGATGCCCATGGTGGCCGCGCCGCCCGCGCCGTACAGACCGCGGTCGGCGCCGACGGCAAGCACGAAGTCTCCCGGCCGGAGCGCGCTGGAGGCTCCGAACGCAACCTGCCGCAGTCCCTGCGGCGCGACCGAGAGCACGGCGACGTCGGAGAACGGGGAATCGTCGCCGACCAGCCGCGCCGGGCGGCGGTCGCCGTTTGCGAGCACGACCTCGATCTTCGTCGCACCCTTGATCACGTGGGCAGCAGTGGCGATGTTGCCGGTCTGGCTGACGACGACGCCGGAGCCGAGGCTCTCGCCGGTGGGCGTCTCGGAGACGATCAGCACGATGTTTGGAAGGACGCGGTCGACGGCGGCGCGAGTCCGGGCCGCGAGATCGAGCGGCGCCTCGGCGGGCGGGGCGGCCGGCTCGGTGGTCTGTCCGCCCGAGCGCATCGAGGCACCAAGCAACCCCCCGCCGAAGCCGGCGGCGAGTGCGAGGGTGGCCAGCAGGACGGCGAACAAGGTGCTGGGACGGATCGGCGCGACTCCCGCGCACGGATGTTCTGGGTGGGGCCCCGGCCGTGCGTCGGGATTGATTCTAGCACCGAGGGGTGTGGGTGCCGTGCGATCGCGCGGCGCTGTGCCGACCGGATGCCGCCGGGAGGCCGAGGGGATATTGCGAGGCCGTGCGGCAGTCGATTAGTATAGGAGGGCGAACAGATGCGTTTACTGCGGCGGACCGGTCCTGATGGCCGAGTCCGCTTCCTATTTCGTGGGGCGTATTCCGGTGAGGCGTCTGAACAGTTATCACCGGGGAGGCGGGAAGCAGGATGGCGGATCAGCCCGTGTTGCTGACCCAGTCGGGGTTGAAGCGGCTGGAAGAGGAGTTGCGGGAGCTTCGTACCGTGAAGCGGGCGGAGGTCGCGCAGTCGATTCGCGAGGCGCAGGAGCTGGGGATGGCCCAAGTCGACGGCCAGTACGAGGAGGCCAAGAACCAGCAGGCGTTTCTTGAGGGTCGCATCCGCGAGATCGAGAAGATGCTGGAGCTCGCGCAGATCATCGACGAGGAGGCGGCGCACGCCTCGAAGGAAGTGCGGGTCGGCTCCACGGTGACTGTACGTGGCCCGAAGGGGAAGCCGCAGGCGTACCAACTGGTCGGTCCGGCCGAGGCAGCGCCGTCCGAGGGGCGGATCAGCCTGGAGTCGCCGGTGGGGCGGGCGTTGCTCGGCAAGAAGCGCGGTGACAAAGTGCAGGTGACGACACCGGGCGGCGTCGTGGAGATGACCGTGGTCTCCGTGGCCTGAACATCGCGTCGGCAACCGATGCGACGACCGCACATCACACACGTGCGGGGTCAGCGCCCACGCCCGTTCTCGTCCGAGGGACGCCAATGCCAACCGAAGAGGAACTATTCGCGCAACGGCTGGACAAGCGAGGGCGGCTGCTCGCCACCGGCGACCCGTACCCGGCGCGCGTGGAGCGCTCGCACGAGGCGGCCCGCGCGGTGGCGGAGTTCGAGGCGGCTGAGCAGGCGGGCGGCGACGCCGGGATCGCGGTGGCGGTGGCCGGGCGGCTGACCGCGATGCGGGTGATGGGCAAGGTCGCCTTCCTAGACCTGCGGGACGGCTCCGGGCGCATCCAACTGCAACTGCGGCAGGACAGCCTGGGCGAGGCGTTCGAGCGGCTGCCGCTTGCGGACATCGGCGACTTCGTGCAGGCCACCGGACGGCTGTTCCGTACCCGCACCGGCGAGATCACTGTTGGCGTCGAGGCGTGGGCTGTGATCACGAAGGCGCTCCGCCCGCTGCCTGAGAAGTGGCACGGGATGACCGACGTGGAGGCGCGCTCCCGCCAGCGCTACCTCGATCTCATCGCGAACCAGCGGTCGCGCGAGGTGGCGCGAAGGCGCGCCGCCGTGCTGGCCTCGATCCGGCGGTTCTTCGCACAGCGCGAGTTCATGGAGGTCGAGACGCCCGTGCTTCAGCAGCACGTCGGCGGCGCGGCGGCTCGGCCGTTCGTCACGCACCACAACGCGCTCGATCGAGAACTGTTTCTGCGCATCTCGCTGGAGTTGCATCTCAAGCGCCTGCTGGTCGGTGGGTTCGATCGGATCTTCGAGCTCGGTCGCGTTTTCCGGAACGAGGGCATCTCGCGGCGTCATAACCCCGAGTTCACCCTGCTCGAGTCGTACGAGGCGTACGCCGACTATCACGAGGTCGCGCGCATGGTCGAGGAGCTGTTCCGCTTCGTCGCGCTGGAGGTGGCGGGCACGCTCGAACTGCCTGTCGGCGAGCACGTGGTCGACCTTGGCGCGCCGTGGCGACGCACCACCTACCGGGAGGCGTTGCTGGAGCACGCGGGCATCGACTACACCGCCCACCGCGAGTTGCAGGACCTTCGTGCCATCGCGCGCGAGCGAGGGGTTCCGGTGGATGAGGGCGCGTCGTGGGGGACGGTGCTGGATGGGTTGATGTCCGCGTTCGTCGAGCCGAAGCTGATCCAGCCGACGTTCATCTTCGACTACCCGATGGAGATCTCCCCGCTCGCCAAGCGCAGCACGACCGATCCCACCGTCGCTGAACGGTTCGAGCTGTTCGCGCTGGGGTACGAGATGGCGAACGCGTACTCGGAGCAGAACGACCCCGTGGAGCAGCGCGACCGGATGCGCGAGCAGTCCATGAAGCAGGCAGGCGGTGACGAGGAGGCCGAGGTCGCTGACGAGGACTTCCTGGTGGCGCTGGAATACGGGATGCCGCCGGCGGGTGGGCTCGGCGTCGGGGTCGAACGGCTCGTGATGCTGCTGACCGGCGAGCAGTCGATCCGCGAGGTGATCCTCTTCCCGACCCAGCGCGAGCTGCAGCCGGGGACGCACGAGCCCACGCTCCCCCGATGATCTGGTCCCCGGTGATCGCGGGGCAGTGACCGTGACCCGCTTGCTTCGGGACGACATTCACATCCATGCGCCGGTCGAGGAGGTGCGGGCACTCCTCCTGCCGCTCGCGGAGGAGCGGTACCGCTGGCTCCCCGAGGCGTTCGCGGATCGCCGGATCGACGAGCAGGCGCTGTCCTTTCGGCTCGCGCTGCCGCTGCGGAGCGAGTCGGCCGTGCTCGTGCTCGGTGGCGACGACGGCCGGGCGATCGAGTTCGTGGCCAGCGGGCCGAGCGTGATCCGCGCGCTGACCTGGGTCGTGAACGCGGAGGGCCCACGCGAGGTACATCTGATCGCGGAGGCGGTGTACGAGCCGGCGGGCGGTCCGATCGGCTGGCTGCTGGAGATGGCGCTGCATCGGTCGGTGCGCCGGCAGGCGCTGCGTGACGCGCTCTGGCGGCTGAAGCTGGTCGTCGAGGGGCGGGCGTAGCGTCAGGTCCGGATCGCCGTTCCGCGCGCGCCGCAGCGCTACGCCGCCGGGCTGGCTGCCAGCTCGCGGCGCACGTCCGGCGCGGGATCCTGCGCGGCGGCGGGCGTCGTCAGCGAGGAGATGATCGAGGTATGCAGCGCGCGGAGGTCGCGCAGTAGCGCCTCCGCGTGGCTGAGCGTTCCTCCGAGTGCTGCCGCGTCTGGGCGGAGGGCGATCTGGAGTCGCCCGACCCGCTCAGCGGCCTCGATCTCGTCGGTCACATCGCGGGCGAGCGCATAGACGAGTTCGCCGTTCGGGACGGCTTCCCAGTCAGCCAGCGTGACGAGCCGTCGCGGTGCTCGAAGCGGGCGATGTGTCCGCGGAGAGTGAGGCCGGCACGCAGCCCGCCGAAGGCCATGCGGGACGGCTCCACGTCGTCCGGGTTGAGCAGCAGCACCCGGCCATCCATGTCAGCGACGCAGAGCATCTCCCCGGTCATCTCGAAGAGCACGCGGATGTGGGCGTCGTCGTGGGCGTACATAGTGGCTGCGTTCCTACCGCGCATGCGCAACCTCGCGTAGGTCGGAGCGCGCTTGCTCGTCGCAGCAGTCGCAGGCGATGGAGCCGCGCTTCCCGTATAGTTCGGACCAATGCCGGTCGACCCGATCATCGAATTCCGCCACGTCATGAAGCGCTTCGGAGCACA
>SHYN01000067.1 GCA_009692785.1 Chloroflexota bacterium
CCCAGAATCCCGCGGCGGTGAGGAGCCCGAGCTCGGGCGAACCGGAGAGCGCGTTGAGATCGCCGACGACGACCGCGGGGAGTCGCCCACGAAGCGCTTCGAGCAGCGCGGACACCTGATCGCTTCGCACGCGCGAGGCGTCGGCGTTGTGGTCGAGGTGCGTGACGACGATCTGGGTTCCCGCGATGCGCGCGAGGAGCGCGCCCCGCGGCTGGTAACGCAGTCCCGGCTCCTTCGGATAGTCGATCCGCTCGATATCGGTCACCGGCAAACGTGAGAGGATCGCGTTCCCGTAGAGGTCGCCGATCTGCGGCCCGAAGACGGTGCGCATTCCGAGTCGCGCGCCCAGGATCGCGAGGAGGTCGTGACGCTGGTTGATCATCCAACCACGGGTCACCTCTTGGAGGACGACCACGTCCGGCGCCTCGCGGGCGATCGTCAGGACGATCGCGTCGATCGCGGCCACCTGCCCGGCATCGAAGCCCTGGTTGACGTTCCAGGTCATGAGGCGGAAGGTAGCCGGGGCTGGCACCTCGACCGGCTGCGGTGCGAGTACCAGCGCGATGGCCGGCACGAGGAGTGCGAGCGCGCCGCCGACGGTCACGGCGACGCGACTCAGGGTTCGTGGCGGCGACGAGGCCGGCACGACGGACGACGCTGCCGGCACGACTGAGGACGAGGCCGGCATGACGGGCCGCGCGGCCGGCACGACGAGCGACGCGAGCGCCGTGAGCGCGGTCGCGACATAGAGCGCCGGCAGGAAGTCGTAGAGCGCGTGATAGGCGAAGGCAGCTGCGGCAAAGATGAGCCAGCCGCCGAAGAGCGCCACACCGGCAAGCGCAGGGGAGCGGGCGGGCCGCAGCGGCACCCCGGCGAGCGTTGCCCCGGCGAGCACCACCCCGGAGCACAGCACCGCGCCGCCCACGAGCGAGAGGAGCGGCACACGCAGCCAGAGGAGCGTCGCGCCCAGGGTCAGCGCGAGCGCCGCCACGAGCCTCCGATCAGGGTTGCGCGAGAGACCCACCAGGCCGAGGGTGAGCCCGGCGCCAACGACGAGCCCGCCGAGCTCACCGCTTGGTCCGCCGTTGAGCCCGACGCCCGCGGCTGCGGCGATCTGGGCGCCGTTCGTGCCGCCCGTCTCGCTCACGAGAAGAAGGGCCGGCAGCGCAAGGAGACCCAGCGTGCCGCGTGGCCCGGGGCTCGCCCACGTCCGCTCCGGACCAAGGGCAGCGATCCCGCTCGCCAGGAGAACGAGGGCGCCGGTGACGATTACCGGGAACGCGGTAGCGGGCGGCAGGTCAACGACCGCGACCGTGCCGAAGGCCGTGCGGAGGACAAGGTCGCCGATGAGCGCGGCAGGCAGGGCGACCGGTAGGGCCGCCGGACGCTCACCGGCGCGGGACGCATGCAATAGGGCGAGCCACCAGGTGCCCCCGGAGACCCCCGCGGTCCAGATCGCGAGGAGGAGCCACTCGTTCCGCACGAGCGCCCCGACGGTGGTCGCGATGACGAGGAGCACCGCCGACCAGCCGATCGCGCGCCGAGGCCCGAGCGAGGAGACCGCGAGCGCGCCGAGCGATAGGCCGAAGACGGCGAAGGCGACCCCCGCGACGACCGCGTTCGGGAGCGAGAGGCCGAGGTAGAGCGAGTGGTAGATCTGAGAGGTGAGCGCGCGGAGCGCCGCGAGGAGGAACAGCATTCCAACGGCGGCAAAGGCTGTCTCGCCGATCACGCGGGTCGGGCGATCCGTTCCACGATGAGGGAGTTCACGAGCACGGGGTTCGCCTTGCCGGCCATTCTCCTTTGCACGGCGCCGACGAGCGCACCGAGCGCCCGCGCGTTCCCGGCGGTGTAGTCCGCGACGACCTTGGGATTCTCGGCAAGTACGGCGTCGACGACGGCGCCGATCGCGCCCGCGTCCGATACCTGCGCCAGGCCGCGCGCCTCGACGATGACCGCGGGCTCGTCGCCCGAGCGAAACATCTCCGCGAAGACCTCCTTCGCGATCTTGCCGCTGATCTCACCCGATGCGATCAGCCCGACGAGGGCGCCGAGCCCCGCGGGCGTGACCCGCGCCGCACCGAGGCTGGTTCCGTCGCGCTTGAGCGCGCCCACGAGCTCCGAGGTCACCCAGTTCGCGACGGCCTTCGCCTGGCTCTGAGCGACCGAGCCAACCGCGCCGGTGGCCTTTACGCCGGTGATCGCGACCGTGACGCCTGGCACGACCGACCCAACTGCACTGCTCGTAGCGCTTCCTTTCAGCGCGACCGCGGGAACGGACCTGACCGCGGCTTCGTACCACGCGGCGAGCGCCGGGTCGGCGACGAGGACCCGAACGTCGTAGTCGGAGAGGCCGTATTCGGCGACGAATCGCGCGCGACGCTCCGCCGGGAGCTCCGGGAGCGCCGCGCGGAGTGCCGCGACCAGCGAGGGATCGGGTGCGAGTGCGACGAGGTCCGGCTCGGGGAAGTAGCGGTAGTCGTCGACGTCCTCCTTCGTCCGTTGGAGGAACGTCTCGCCGCGGTCCTGGCTCCAGCCGACCGTGATCTTTGAGTTCCGCCGCCGGAGGTCACCGCCCGCCCGCCACTCCTTCCAGAGACGGTCCGCCTCGTAGGTGGCTGCCTCTTCGAGGGAGCGATAGGAGTTGAGGTTCTTGATCTCGGAGAGCGGCGGCCATCTGGTCTCGCCATCCTCGGTGAAGCGAATGGAGACGTTCGTGTCGAAGCGGCCTGCGCCCTCTTCGAGCCGGAACGCCGACACGCCGGCGGCGATGACGATCTCGCGGAGTGCCTGCACATAAGCGAGCGCCTCGGCGGTGGACGAGAGGTCAGGCTCGCTCACGATCTCCAGGAGCGGCACGCCGGAGCGGTTGAAGTCGATGAGGCTGTAGCGCTTTCCCAGCTCCTCGCCGTGCATCAGGCGTCCGGTGTCCTCCTCGAGGTGCGCACGACGGATGCCGACGCGCTTCTGGCCGCCACCGTCCGCGGGGATATCGAGCCAGCCGCCGACGGAGAGCGGGAGGTCGTACTGCGAGATCTGGTAGCCCTTGGGGAGGTCGGGATAGAGGTAGTTCTTGCGGTCGAACTTCGTGTGCGCGGGGGTGGAGCAGTGGAGCGCGATACCCGCTGTGATCGCCAGCTCGATCGCGCGACGGTTCGGCACGGGAAGCGCGCCCGGCAGTCCGAGACACACCGGACAGACGATCGTGTTCGGCGCGGCGCCAAACCACTTGGCAGAGCAGCCGCAGAACATCTTCGAGGCGGTCGCCAGCTCGACGTGGCACTCGATGCCGATGACGAGCTCATAGGGCCGCTTGACGCTCATCGGAAGGGCGTGAGCGTCGGCTGCGGGCCGGGTCTCCCTGGCGCTCATCGGAAGGGCGTGAGCGTCGGCTGCGGGGTCTTCCCATACCCGCTGATCACGCGCGAGAGATTCACCACGATGCGCTCAGCCTCGATCGACACAAGATAGCGGTCAAGAGCGCGCGGGGCGCCGGTTGGTTCGCCGTTCGGGCCAAAGACGAAGTCCGCGCCGCAGCGAACCGCGAACGCGACGTCGCGCCCGGGCTCCACGAGACAGGCGGGGAACGCGTCGCCCGGCGCCCACAATGCGCGAAGCGCCACAACCTTGCCCTTCTCCGGCTGCGCGAGGTAGAACGTCTGCGCCTCGCCGACAAGAGGAGGGCCAACGCGCTTCGCCGGAGCGCCGATCGCCGGCACGTCGCTCCGCGCGAGCACCAGGCGTCCGCCGGGGACGAGTGCAGGAGGCGTCGCGAGCTGCGCCCCGAGTGCCAGGTAAGCGAAGACGCCGATCATCCCCAATCCCAGGATGAGCAGCAGGCCGACGATGAGGAACTGCTTCCAGACCGGTGTTGGATCGAGCGATTCGGGGCCGGCCCAATGCTCGGGAGGCTGGTCCTCGTAGCGCGTACCCACCGGCTACGGACCGCCGACGATGCTGGTATCCCGAGCGCTCACGCGAGGCGTCCGACGAAGCGGGCGATCCGGTCGCAGGCTTCTTCGAGCTTCTCGTAGGAGGTCGCATAGCAGGCGCGCACGTGGCCTGCGCCATGCTCGCCGAACGCGCTCCCCGGGACGACCGCGACTTTCTCTTCCTGGAGGAGCCGCTCGCTGAAGACCTCGTCGGAGAGACCGGTACCGCTCACGCTGGGGAAGCAGTAGAAGGCGCCACGCGGCTCGAAGCATTCGAGCCCCATCGCGTTGAAGCGCGACCACACGAGCTTCCGTCGCCGGTCGTACTCGGCGACCATCGTCCGAACATCGTCCTCGCCGTGCACATACGCCTCGATCGCGGCGAACTGGGACGTTGTCGGCCCGCTCATGACCGTGTACTGGTGGATCTTCATCATCTGCTCGAGCAGCTCGGCCGGGGCGCAGGCGTAGCCCACGCGCCAGCCGGTCATCGCGTAGGCCTTGGAAAAGCCGTTGAGGTAGACGGTGCGCTCGCGCATCCCCGGCTCGTCGAGGATCGAGCGGTGCGGCGCGCCGTAGACGAGCCGGTCGTAGATCTCGTCGGTGTAGACGAGGAGGTCGTGCTCGCGTGCGAGCGCGGCGATCCCCGCGAGATCCTCGGGCTCGAGGATCGCTCCGGTCGGGTTGTTCGGGAAACCGATGAGCAGCGCGCGCGTTCGCGGCGTGATCGCGCGCGCGACGTCGCCGGCACGGAGGCGGAAGCCGGTGGCGGCGTCGGTGGCCACGGGAACGACCGTCGCGCCCGAGAGGATGATCGACGGCGCGTACGCGACGTACGAGGGGTCGGCGACGATCACCTCGTCGCCGCGGTCCGTGCTGGCGCGGAGAGCCAGGTCCAGCGCTTCGGACACACCGATCGTCACGAGGATCTCGCGCGCCGGGTCGTACTGCACGCCACGCTGCCGCTCCACCTGCGCGGCGATGACCTCGCGCAGCCGATGGAGACCGTAATTCGAGGTGTAGTGCGTCTCGCCGTCCCGGATGCTCTTGATCGCCGCTTCGCGGATGTGGTCTGGGGTGACAAAGTCGGGCTCGCCCACGCCGAGCGAGATCACGCCCTCGGTCGCGGCGATGAGATCGAAGAAACGACGAATGCCGCTGGACGGGATCGCCTGCACCCGCTCACTCGCGAGGCGGCGCTTGGCGAGCGTCACGCCGCAGCTCGCGGCTTGGCCGTGGCGACAGCCGCGGCGACGGGCGGGCGCAGCCGGTGATGCTCGGTCGCGCGCTCGTAAGCGGCGGCAACGCGGAAGAGCATTGCCTCGCGGTACGAGCTCGCGATGATCTGGAGGCCGACCGGGAGGCCTTCGGAGAGCCCGCAGGGTACCGAGATCCCCGGGAGGCCGGCAATGTTCACGGGGAGCGTATAGATGTCATTCAGGTACATCGCGAGCGGGTCGTTCGCCTTGGCGCCGAGAGCGAACGCGACGCCGGGCGAGGTCGGCGTGAGGAGGGCGTCGACGTTCAGGAACACCGCGTCAAACTCCCGCTTGATGACGGTGCGGACCTTCTGCGCCTGACCGTAGTAGGCGTCGTAGTAGCCCGCGGAGAGCGCGTACGTGCCGAGAATGATCCGTCGCTTGACCTCGGGCCCGAAGCCCGCGCCGCGCGTGCGCTTGTAGGTTTCGACGAGGTCCGGCCCCTCCACGCGCAGCCCGAACCGCACCCCGTCGTACCGCGCGAGATTGGCAGAGGCTTCCGCAGGCTGGAGCACGTAGTAGACGGCGAGGCCGCGGTCGGTCGAGGGGAGCGACACCTCCACCAGCTCCGCGCCGAGCTGCTCGTAGACGGCGAGCGCGGTGCGCACCGCCTTCTCGACCCCGGGCTCCATGCCCTTCACAAAGTATTCGCGCGGGACGCCCAGCCGCATTCCCTTCACGCCCAAGCCCAGCTCGCGGCGAAGATCCTCCGCGGGGAGCGCCATGGTGGTCGCATCGAGCGGATCCTGCCCGAACAGCGCCTCGCAGATGATCGCGGCGTCCTCCACCGACGCGGTGAACGGACCGACCTGATCGAGTGACGAGGCGAAGGCGACGACGCCGGAGCGCGAGATGCGCCCGTAGGTCGGCTTCATCCCGGTGACCCCGCAGAGTGCGGCGGGCTGGCGGATCGAGCCGCCGGTGTCGGTGCCGAGCGCGAAGACCGCCTGACCGGCGGCGACCGCGACCGCGGAGCCGCCGGAGGAGCCGCCGGGGACCCGGCTCGCGTCCCAGGGGTTGGTCACCGGGCCGAAGGCCGAGTTCTCGTTCGACGAACCCATCGCGAACTCGTCGAGATTGGTCTTCCCAAGCATGACCGCCCCCTGAGCTTCGAGACGGTCCACAACGGTCGCGGAGTACGGCGGGACGTACCCCTTGAGGATCCGGGAGCCGGCGGTCGTCTCGACTCCCTTGGTGCCGATGATGTCCTTGCAGGCCCAGGGCACGCCACAAAGCAGCGGCGCGTCACCTCCGGCGAGCCGGCGGTCCGCCGCGTCGGCCTGAGCGAGGGCGCTTGCCTCGGCGTGAGTGAGCCACGCGTTGTGCGGATCGCGCGCGATGTGCTCGAGCGCCACCTGCGTGAGCTCGCGGCTGGACGCCTCGCGCCGCCTGAGGACCGCCGCGGTCTCGACGATGGTGCGCGGGAGGTCCACTACCGTTCCTCCCCAAGCTCGCGGCTTCGCCGCGCGCCACGCTCAGGGCTGGCGGTCGCCACTCGTCGCGGCAATT
>SHYN01000006.1 GCA_009692785.1 Chloroflexota bacterium
CCGGCGCGACGAGCCTCGTCGTCGTGGCCGACGAGCAGACCGCCGGACAGGGAACGCGGGGACGGACGTGGGATGCGCCCGCCGGCACGGCGCTCCTGTCGTCGTGGGTCTGGCGTCCCTCGCCGCTGGATCCGGCGCTCATGAGTCTCCTCGCGGGGGTGGCTCTCGCGCGGGCCCTCGACGCGGTCGGCGTTCCCGGCGCTCGCCTCAAGTGGCCGAACGACGTGCTGCTCGGTGAGCGCAAGGTCGCGGGCGTCCTGGCGCACGGCACCACCGATGCCTCTGGGGGCGAGCTCGTGGTCGGCATCGGCATCAACGTCGGGCAGACCGCCTTCCCGGATGGGCTCGCCGGCCGGGCGACCTCTCTCGCCCTCGCCGGTCACGCGGTGGACCGGCTCGTGCTTCTCGTCCGCCTCTCCACCGAGCTCGACCGGCTGGCGCCGACCGATGCCCGCGCCCCGGCGCTCGCGGAGTGGCGCGCACGGGCGACGCTGCTCGGCCACGCCGTTCTCGTCCGCTCCGAGGGCCGCGCCGATCTCTCCGGGGTCGCACGGGACATTGGTGACGACGGTGCGCTCATCATCGAAACGGTCTATGGTCACGAGCATATTCACGCCGGGGAGGTCACCGTAGGTCATGAGTGAGAAGTTCGCGATCGTCGTCGATGGCACGGCCGGTGTTCCTGCGGACCTTCAGCGCGAGCTCGGGCTTCACGTGCTGCCGCTGCATGTGAACTTCGGCGCCGAGTCGTTCACCGCCGGTCTGGACCTCACCGACGCCCAGTTCTACGCGCGGCTCCGCGACCCCAAGTCGCCGCCGCCAACGACGTCGCAGCCGTCCATCGGCGAGGCGCGCGAGATCTTTGAGCGGTGCGCCGCGGAGAGCGACAGCAAGATCCTCGTCCTCACCGTGGCGAACGAGCTGTCGGGCACGTACTCCGTCTGCAGCAGCACCGCGAAGCAGTTCATCGGCGCCCAGATCGAGGTCGTCGACATGCGCGGTCTCGCGGGTCAGATCGCTCTGGTGGGCAGCGCGTGCGCTCGCCTCCGGCGGAGCGGCGGCTCGTTCGCCGAGGCGACCGCGCTCGCGAAGCGGCTCGCAGGAACGGTCCACCTCCTCGCGGCGCTCGACACGCTCGAGCAGCTGAAGCGCTCAGGCCGGGCCTCGTCGATGCAGGCCCTCTTTGGCTCCATCCTTTCGCTCAAACCGATCCTCCAGGTGCGCGAGGGGAAGCTCGAGGCGATCGAGCGCGTGCGCACGCGCGACAAGGCAGTGGCCCGGCTCAAGGAGCTCATCGAGGCGCGGATCGCGCCCGGCTCGCGGGTCCGCTTCTGCGCGTTCCACACGAACGACCCCGACCGCGCGCACGCCTTTGGTGAATGGGCACAGGAGCGCTTCCACTGCGTGGAGTACTGGATGAATGAGGTCGGCGCGGTGGTCGGCGCCCACGCCGGGCCCGGCGTCGTCGGCGCCTGCTTCTATCCCGCGACGGACTGAGGTCCGTCGCGGGTTAGCATCGTCGCATGCGTCTGCGCATGCCCTTCCGTCGGGGGAAGACCGAATTCCCCTCGCACCTCTGGACGCAGTGTCCCAACTGCGGGGAGATGCTCTTCAACAAGCAGCTCGTGCGGAACCTCTCCGTCTGCACGAAGTGTGAGCATCACTTCAAGTTGGGCGCCAGGGAGCGGATCGCTCTGATCGTCGACAGTGACTCATTCACCGAGCGGGACGCCACGCTCGTTTCCGGCGACCCACTCGGCTTCACCGACAGCAAGGCCTACCCCGCGAGGATCATCGAATCCCAGACGAAGACCGGCGAACGCGACGCGGTCATCACCGGCGATGCCTCGCTCGGCGGCGTGCCGATCACCCTCGCGGTCATGAACTTCGCGTTCATGGGAGGGTCGATGGGCGGTGTGGTGGGTGAGAAGATCACGCGCGCGGCCGAGCATGCGCTCAGCGCGCGCCGTCCCCTCATCATCGTCTCCGCGTCGGGCGGGGCGCGGATGCAGGAGGGAACGATCGCCCTCATGCAGCTCGCGAAGACTGTTGCCGCGCTCACCAGGCTTGGCGATGCGGGGTTGCTCTTTCTAAGCGTTCTCACGGATCCCACGACCGGCGGCGTCCTCGCCTCGTTCGCCTCACTCGGTGACATCATCCTCGCCGAGCCCGGCGCGCTCATCGGATTTTCGGGTGCGCGGGTGACCAGCGAGACGATCGGCGAGAAGCTCCCCATGGGCTTCCAGCGCGCCGAGTTCCTTCTCGAACGCGGGTTCGTCGATCAGGTGGTGCCGCGCGCCCAGCTGCGCGATCGGCTCGCGTTCTTCGTCGCCGCGTGTCGTCTGCCGGTCGCCGAACTGCGCTGGGGTCTCTAGGTGCAGGCGGTAACGTCGGACGGCGGGGTCATCATCGATCCGGCGGCCCTGTCCGAGCGGCGCGGGAGCCCCTGGGACGCGGTGCGCCTCGCGCGAGATCAGCGCCGTCCGCATTCGATCGAGCTCATCGGCTCGGTCTTCGACCGGTTCCAGGAGCTCCACGGTGACCGGGGCTACCGCGATGATCCCGCGGTCGTCTGCGGCATCGGCGAGCTCGAAGGACGGGCGGTCGTCATCGTCGCCCAGCAGAAGGGCGCGTCGACCGACGAGAATATCGAACGGAACTTCGGCATGTCCTATCCGGAGGGCTACCGCAAGGCGATCCGCATGTATCGCCTTGCGGAGCGATTCCGCCTGCCGCTCATCACGCTCATCGACACGCCCGGCGCGTACCCGGGACCCGAGGCCGAGGAACGCGGGCAGGGGGAAGCGATCGCCAAGAGCATCCAGGTCATGAGCGTGTTGCGGACGCCGATCATCGCGGTGGTCATCGGCGAGGGGGGCTCCGGCGGGGCGCTCGCGCTCGGTGTCGGCGACGTCGTCCTCATGCTCGAGAACGCCGTCTACTCCGTCATCACGCCCGAGGGGTGCGCCGCGATCCTCTTTCGCAGCGCGGCGGAGGCCGAACGCGCCGCGATGGCGATGCGTCCTTCAGCGCCGGACCTCCTCGCGCTGGGTATCGTGGACGGGCTCGTCCCCGAGCCCGCGGGCGGGGCTCACACCGACCACATCGTCATGAGCGCGAGCCTCAAGCGTGCGCTCGTCGCGCAGGTCGAGCGCCTCGACCGCGTGCCGCTCGCCGACCTCCTCTCGGCGCGGTACGACCGCTTCCGCGCCATGGGCGTGTGGGTCGATCCCGGCGCCGGTGCTCTCGCGGAGCGGTCAAGGCCGTGGTGGCGCCGCATGCTCAATCGGGCGAGACTCTAGGTCGTGGCTGAGGCCGATCCCGTTCTCGCGCTCCTCGACGATCTCATCCGCCTCGCCCAGAGCTCGGTGGCGACCACGATCGAGGTCTCCTCCGACTCGTTCTCCCTTGCGGTCACCCGGGACGCCGTGAGCGAAGGTGTGACGTCCTCCTCCTCGTCGTCCGGTGTCCCCGCCGCCCGCCCCGGCATCGCCCCCGTGTCGGTCCAGCGGGTCCATGCGCCAGCGGTCGGCATCTTCAGCGCGATCCGCATCTGTGCTGTTGGCGACCGCGTCGCGCGCGGCGACGTCCTCGGCGCCGTACAGACGCTCGGACACATCGCGGAGATCGTCGCCCCTGCCGACGGCACCATCACCGAGGTCCTCGTCTCGGCCGGCGTGCCCGTCGAATACGGTCAGCCGCTCTTCGCGATCACCCTCGGCTGATCAAAGGTCGGCGACCGAACGTGAGCAGCATCGCGTGGCTCTTTCCGGGGCAGGGTGCGCAGGTCGTTGGGATGGGGAAGGCGCTCGCCCTTGGGCACCCGGTCGCCGCGCGCACTTTTGAGGAGGCGAACGACGCACTCGGGTTCGATCTCCGCACGCTCTGCTTCGACGGTCCGCAGGAGACCCTCGATCGGACCGTCAACGCGCAGCCGGCGCTCCTGGCCACGTCGATCGCCGCACTTCGCGCGGTCACCGGTGAGCGGGCGTTCGAGCCGCTGGGCGCCGCGGGGCACTCGCTCGGCGAGTTCACCGCGCTCGTCGCGGCGGGCGCGCTGGACTTTGGCGCGGCGCTCCGTCTGGTGCGTCGCCGCGGCGAGCTCATGCAGGCCGCGGACGAGTCGGGCGGGATGGCGGCGGTGCTTGGGCTCGATGCCGCCGCGGTCGACCGCGCGCTCGCGGAGACGGGACTTGTCGTCGCCAACGACAACGCTCCGGGCCAGGTGGTCGTCAGCGGGCCGCTCGCGTCGTTCGCGGATGCGACCGCGCGGCTCAAGGCCGCGGGTGCGAAGCGGGTGATCCCGTTGCGGGTCTCGGGCGCCTTTCACTCGCCGGCGATGCGCGCCGTCGCCCCCGACCTCGCCGCCGTTCTCGCCGCCACGACCTTCCACCCTCTGCACGTACCGGTCGTGGCAAACGTCGACGCGGAGCTGCACACGGAAGCGTCCGATTTCCGGTCACTTCTCGAGCGCCAGGTCTGGTCGCCTGTACGATGGGCGTCCGTCATGCGGCGCCTCGCCGGGGAGGGGGCGACGCTCTTCGTCGAGTTCGGTGCTGGCACCGTGCTCACCGGTCTTGCGAAACGGATCCTCCCCGAGGCGCGCACGGCCAACGTGTCCGATCCGGCGACGCTCGAGGAGGCACGCAACGTTGTTTGATAAGGTCCTCATCGCGAATCGAGGCGAGATCGCCGTGCGCGTCATCCGCGCGTGTCGCGAGCTCGGGATCCAGACCGTCGTCGCCTACAGCGAGGCGGACGCGCACTCGCTGGCTGTCCACCTTGCCGACGAGGCGATCTGCATCGGTCCCGCCGCGGCGCGGGGCTCGTACCTCAACATCCCGGCGATCATTTCGGCCGCGCTCATTTCCGGCGCGCAGGCCGTCCATCCCGGCTACGGATTCCTGTCCGAGAACGCCGACTTCGCCGAGGTCTGCAGGGAGCACGGACTCGTCTTCATCGGACCGCCGCCGGAGGTCCTCGAGCGGTTCGGCGACAAGGCGGCAACCCGCGCGGCAATGCGCGAGTTCGGCATCCCGGTGATCCCCGGTTCCGAGGGTCCGGTCCGCACCGCATCTGAGGCGCTGCGGATCGCCGAGGCCATCGGCTACCCGGTCATGCTGAAGGCGCGGTCCGGAGGCGGCGGGCGCGGCATGCGGAAGGCGACTGCGACCGCGGACCTTCAGCGCATGTGGGACACCGCGCGCGCCGAGGCGAAGGCATCGTTCGGTGATGACGGGATCTACCTCGAGCGATGCCTCGAGGGTGTGCGGCACGTCGAGGCGCAGATCCTCGTCGACGCGCAGGGCACCGGGCTGTGCCTCGGTGAGCGCGAGTGCTCGATCCAGCGTCGCCACCAGAAGATGGTCGAAGAGGCGCCCTCCGCATCCATCAGCGAGGATCTGCGGCAGCGCATCGCGCGGATGGCCGTCGAGGCCGCGGTGCACTTTGGCTATCGCGGCGTGGGCACGTTCGAGTTCCTTGTGGATGGCAATGGCGACCCCTACTTCATCGAGGTCAACGCCCGGATCCAGGTGGAGCACACGGTGACCGAGGCGGTCACCGGGGTCGACCTCGTGAAGGAGCAGCTCTGGCTGGCCGCCGGCCGGCCCCTGTCGTTCAGCGAGGAGCAGATCTGGGTCAAGGGCCATGCGATCGAGTGCCGGATCAACGCTGAGGACTCGACCCAGAATTTCCAGCCGTCCACGGGTGTGCTCACGACCTGGCAGCCGCCCGGTGGCCCGGGCATCCGGATTGATACGCACTGCTTTCCGGGGTACGAGGTGCCGCCCTACTACGACTCGCTCCTCGCCAAGGTCATCGCCTGGGGCCGCGATCGCGCCGAGGCCGTCGCACGGATGCAGCGCGCGCTCGACGAATTCACGATCGTCGGGGTCACCACGAACATTCCCTCCCACAAGAAGATCCTCGGAAGCGATCTCTTCATCGCGGGTCAGGTCACGACGCACCTCATCGACACGGTCGGCATCGACGCGCTCGTCCGCCAGTGAGCTCAGGGTGACGGGAGCGGGTCCGCCCGCCTCCTCGCTGGTCGTGATCACGGCACCGCTGGACCGCGCCGGCATCGAGGCTCTCATCCCGCACCGCGACCCGTTCCTGCTCATCGATCGCGTGGTGGAGCTCGTGGCCGGCCTGAGCGCGGTCTCCGAGCACGACTTCACCGCGGACGAGTTCTTTCTCCGCGGCCATTTTCCCGGGAACCCGATCGTCCCCGGCGTCATCCTCGTCGAGTCGATGGCGCAGACCGCGAGCGTCGCGGCGATGGCGCACCCCGACTGGCGCGAGGGGCTCGGTCTCTTTGCCGGGATCGAGGAGATGCGATTCCGCCGGATCGTGCGGCCGGGCGAGACCGCGCGCTATGAGTCCGTGTTCGAGAAGATGCGCCGTGGGTTCGCGCGGGCCAAGGTCCGCGCCACGGTGAACGGCGAGGTCGCGGCCGAGGGCGTGATCCTTGCGATCTTCCAGAAGAAGGCGTGACCGCGGCACGCACCGTGCACGTTGTGGGCGTGCCCTGACCCGTGCTGGAGCCTTCCCCGCCGCACTCACCGGCTCGGCCGATCCCTCAGCGACCGTGCTCGTGGGCCTGCGCGACGTCGATCCAGGAGAGCGCGAGACGATCAGGCGCTCAGGCGTCCTCGCGCTGACGATGGCGGACGTCGATCGAAGCGGCATGGCGGCGGTCATGGCCCGCGCGATCGAGGTGGCCTCGCGCGGCGACGGCATCCACCTCTCGCTCGACATGGACGCGATCGATCCCGCTGAGGCGCCCGGTGTGGGCACCGGTGCGCGGCGGTCTCACCTACCGCGAGGCACAGCTGGCGATGGAGCTCGTTGCGGCGACCGGCTTGCTCCGCTCGATCGAGATCGCCGAGGTCAACCCGATCCTCGACCGCGAGAATCGCACCGCCGCGCTCACGGTCGACCTCGTCGCGAGCGCGCTCGGCGCGACGATCCTCTGACCAGAGGGGCGCAACGAGGACCGCAGGTGCGGAGGATACTGATCGGCAAGAGGGCGCGGCTGGTCCGCGGAGGGAGAGTTGCAATGCCGATCGGCTTCGGCGCGGGCGAGGTGATCTTCGTCCTGATCCTGGTGCTCGTCATCTTTGGCGCGGGAAGAGTGCCGAACGTCCTGACCCAGATGGGCCGCGGGGTCCGGTCGTTCCGCGAGGAAACCGCTGCGGTGAGCCCGCCCAGCAGCGCACCCGGCGCCGACCGACCGGAAGTGCGACCCGGACCACCGGTCCGCTGAGCGGTACGGGCCCAGGCGCCCGTCGCCGCACCGGGTGGGCAGAGGTTCCCCTCGTGACATGTCCCCTTTGCAGACCGGATGAGCTAGTGCTACGTTCCTCATGCTTCCAATGAAGTCGCGCACGGGAGGGGGTCCCATGGCTGATGTGGGTAGTTCCGGGCAGTCGGGAACGACTGGCCAGGATCACGAGACGGCGGGCACAGAGGCGAAGCGCGGTTTCACCCGGCGAAGTTTCCTTGTAGGCGCGGGTGCCGGTGCGGCCACCGCGGGGGTCGTGCTCGGAGGCGCGATTGCCACCAACACGATCACGCTTCCGGGAGCGGCCACGGTGCCGACGACCGGCGGGTCCGGTCAGGGTTCGATCCCAGCGACGATGCGTCGCGTGACCCTCGACATCGACGCCACCAAGCACGAGGTGGTCGTGGATAATCGCGAGACGCTCTGGGAGACGATGACTTACCAGCTCGGTCTCTCGAACTCGAACCTCGGCTGCGACCGCGCCCAGTGCGGCGCCTGCGCCGTGCTCGTCGATGGCAAAGCCGTCAACAGCTGCTCCCTCCTGAGCAGTCGGTTGGGGAAGAACCAGGTCATTGGGACGGTCGCCGGACTTTCGACCGGCGTTGGCGTCGCCGCACTTCATCCGATCCAACGGTCCTTCTGGCTCAACGGTGGCTTCCAGTGTGGCATCTGCACCCGTGGGTTCATCATGTCGACGGTCGCTCTCCTCAAGACGACCCCGAACCCGACCGACGACCAGATCGCCGAGGGGCTCTCGGGCAACATCTGCCGCTGCGGCGAGTACTCCAAGATCTTCACCTCGGTGAAGGTCGCCGCGGCCGAGATGCGTGGCGAGAAGGTCACGTACCTTGCGGCGCCTGTCCTGATGGGTGCAGTCCAGGTCGCGGCCCCCGTCGCAGCCACAGCCGTCTCCAAGGCATTCGAGTTCGCCGCCGCGCTCGCGACGATCGAGGACTTCGATCCGATCGCCGAGAAGCTGAAGGGGACGAGCGGGGTCCTCGATGTGGGCGGCAGTGAGCGAACGATCACCGTCAAGTGGGACCCAGCCAAATTCGACGAGACCAAGATCCGCGCTCTGCTTGCGGGTCTCGGTCACGCCGTGAAGTAGGAGGGTACAAACGATGGCTCGCATCGAAGCGGTCCGCGTCGCCCAGGAGCCAGCTTACGCAGCCAGTCTGAGCGACGCCGATTGGAGCGCCTTGGGACAGGATCCCGACTGGCAGATGCTCGTCGCCGAACAGTCGGAGATGCTCTCCTCGGTCATCGCGGTCCATGGTCACAAGCTCCCCGGCTCCCGCGCGTCCGATGTGACCGCCCCGAATGCGATCCCGGTGGCCGCCAAAGTGGTGGGCACTGCCGTCGCACGCATGCAGGGGCTCGGAACCGTCACCAGCCAGGGCCAGTTCACCGAACACCTCGGGATGGCCGGAATGCTCTTCATGCGGACGCTCCGGAGCCGCTATCCCCACGCCAAGATCAAGAGCGTCGACACCTCCAAGGCCGAGAAGCTCCCGGGGGTTCGGAAGATCCTTCACCGGGGCAACCTGCCCAAGGAGTACGCCAACGTCTTCATCGGCGCCGCTCAGCCCACTCGCTTCCTTTTCAACGAGGAGGTCTTCGAGGTGGGGTCGCCGATCGCCGCCATCGCCGCGGACAACGAGCACATCGCCGATCAGGCGATGCGGCTTATCGACGTTCAGTACGAGGTGCTGCCGGCGTCGCTCGACATGCTGGAGGCGATGAAGAGCACGACCCCAAAGCAGTTCGAGACGAAGGAAGCCGGCACGATCATCGCCACGACGCCGCCTCTGGTCCGCGGCGACCCGAGCAACACGCGGGCCGACGCGACTGTCGATATGGTCACCCGGAGGGCGACCGAGCAGCACGCGCCGCTCGAACCCACTGCCTCGCTCTCGTATTGGGACGGCGACAAGCTCAACATGACCTACAACAGTTCCTACTCGCACTCTGTGCGGAACGGCCTCGCGCAGGCGCTCGGCATCCCGCAGAACAAGGTTCGCGTGTTCCAGCCCGGCTACATCGGCTCGAACTATGGCTACCGCGGCGGCATCGACGTTTCGGAGGTCCACGCCGCTCTCCTCGGCAAGCTGACTGGCAAGCCGATCAAGAACCTCTACACGCGCTACGAGGACCTCGTCACCCGCACCCACCGTCCCGAGTTCCGCAACGAGGTGAAGCTCGGCGTGAACAAGGACGGGTCGATCGTCTTCGGCAAGTTCAAGGTCATCGCGAACGTTGGGGCCCAGCGCGCGGGCGCCGCCAACGGCGCATGGTTCGGGCTGTACAACCTCTACAAGATTCCGAACCTACTGCTCGAAGCGGTCGACGTCATGACCAACAGCTACAAGTCCGGCCCCTACCGCTGCGTGAGTCACCCCAACGGCACCTTCGCCCTCGAAATGGCGATGGAGAAGGCCTCCTACGCGATCGGCATGGACCCGGTGGAGTTCCGCCTCAAGAACCTCAACGAGGTGGGGAACCCGGACACGAAGAAGCCCTTCAGCAATCCCGGCATCCGTGACTGCATCACCGCCGTGCGGGACGCCATCAACTGGAAGGCCACCTGGCACGCGCCCAAGGCCAAGCAGGTCCGGCCCGGCGTCTTTCACGGGGTGGCCGTTGCGGCGCACGCCTGCAGCCATGGCGGCGGCGGTAACACGGTCAGCGGGCAGGTGATCATCAACGGCGATGGCACCGTCCAGCTTGTCTCCGCCTCGAACGAGGTGGGCTCCGGACAGCGGACCGAGATGATGATGATTGCCGCCGAGGCGCTCGGCGTGCCTCTCAACCAGGTCACGATCACTCCGTATGTGGACACCGATCTCATGACCGATACCGGTGTCACCGCCGGGAGCCAGCAGACCAACACCGGTGGCCGCGCGATGTATGAGGCGGCGATCGACGCGAGGCAGCAGATCCTCAGTTGGGGCGTGAAGAAGCTCATTGACGATGCGTCAAAGAAGGGCCAGAAGCTTGCGCTGACCGTCGCCGACCTTGACCTTCAGGATGGCCTCGTCTTCGAGAAGAGAGCGCCGGCGACCAAGATCAAGCTTGCCGAGATCATCGGGTTCAAGCTCACCTCGATCATCGGCAAGGCCGAGTACATCCAGGATCCCAAGTGGGAGCGGACCGGCTGGGCCGCGCACGCGGCCGAAGTCGAGGTGGACACGGTGACCGGCACGGTGAAGATCATTAATTACATTGCCGCCCACGACCTCGGAAAAGCGATCAACCCGTTCATGGTCGAGCAGCAGATCGAAGGTGGTGTGGTCATGGCGGTCGGGGCCGTCTTCAGCGAGGAGATGCTCATCGACAAGACCACCGGGGTGCCGCTCAATCCCAATCTGCTCGACTACAAGCTGCCGAGCATCAAGGACGCGCCACGGGCGAAGGTGATCATCATCGAGAAGCCCAAGGAGTACGGCGTCTTCGGCGCGCACGGCATCGGCGAGCCGCCGATGGCCCTCGCCGCTCCGGTCATCGCGAGCGCGGTCTACAACGCCGTCGGCGTCTGGATGACCGAGATGCCACTTACCCGTGACAAGCTGCTCGCCGCGCTCAAGACGGCCGGGTGATGAGAGGGAGTACACGATGACCATCGAGCTCTACGACGCCAACACGGTCAAAGAAGCGGTCGATCTGCTGAAGAAGCATGCCGACCGCTCGGCAAAAGTCGTCGCGGGCGGGAGCGATCTCGTCGGCGGGATCATGAAGGACTTCGTGCAGGGCAAGGGCATGCCGAGGCCCGAGGTGCTCATCGACCTCACGACCATCAAGGACCTCGTCGGCATCAAGGTCGCAGCCGACAACATCACGATCGGTGCGGCGACCACGGTGAGCGATGTCGTCGATTCGAAGGACATCCTCGCCAAGTTCCCGATCCTGCAGCAGTCGGCTGCGAGCGTCGCGTCGCCGCTCATCCGTAACTTTGGCACCGTGGGCGGCAACATCAATCAGCGCCCGCGTTGCTGGTTTCTCCGCGGTGAGGACTTCAACTGCTACAAGAAGGGCGGGGACTTCTGCTTCGCCGTCACGGGGGACAACCGTTACCACGCCATCATCGGTGGCGAACTCTGCTATATCGTCCACCCTTCCGACATGGCCACCGCGCTGCTGGCGCTCAATGCCACAGCCAAGATCAGTGGCGCGCAGGGTGACCGGACCGTCCCCTTCGATCAGTACTTCACCGGGCCGCGCGAGGACGTTCTCCGCGAGAACCAGCTGAAAGCTGGTGAGATCATGACCCACGTCGTGGTCCCCAACGCGGCCCCGGGAACCAAGATGGGCTGGACCAAGCTGAAGGATCGGCAGGTCTATGACTTCGCGCTCATTTCCGTGGCGGTCGCTTTCACGGTCGAGAACGGCACCTGGAAGGATGGCAGGGTCACCCTGGGTGGCGTCGCGCCGGTGCCCTATCGCGCTCTGGTCGTGGAGAACGCCCTCAAGGGCAAGGACATCAAGGCCACGATCAAGGCCGCAGCGGCCCAGATCCGGACCGTCGCACGCCCGATGAGCCTGAACGCTTTCAAGGTGGATCTGGCCCAGGGTCTCATCGAGCGCACCATCCTCGAAGCCCTCGGCAGCTGACCCACTGATCCTCTGTGCTGACCGGGGCGGCGGTCGTGAGGCCGCCGCCCTGTACGGCCAGTGCCATTCTTGGTCAGCTGAGCCCCGCGCCTTTGCCGAGGATGGTCTTGGTGCCACGCAGCGCCCAGGTGTGGGAGGCTGGATTCGCGGCGACGTAGCTGCCCGTCGAAAGGTGCCAGGAGCCCCCCTCCGCGTCGCTGACGAGGGCACCAGCCTGCTCAAGGATGACACAGGCGGCTGCCACGTCCCAGGGATTGGCCTCGAGATTCCAGTACGCGTGCAACCGGCCTGCCGCGACGTAACAGAGCCCGAGCGCAGGCGAGCCCATGATGTGCTGCGCCTGGACCTCCCCGGCGAAGAGTCGGAAGATCTGCATCGCCTGGTCCCGTCGCATCCCGCTGTGTGGCAGATCCGTGGCGATCAGGGCCTGCTCCCAGAACTCGGGTCCGAGCGCGACGGTTGCCGCCGTGATCGGCCGCCCGTTGAGCGTGGCCACTTCGCCGATCCGCGCGGCGAAGGTCTCCTCGGCGACCGGATTGTGGACCACACCCACTCGGAGCTGACCGCCGACCCGCAGGGCGATCGAAATGGCGAAGAACGGGATTCCGTGGACGTAGTTGAGGCTTCCGCAGATTGGATCCACGATCCACAGGCGTTCGGCGTTGGCGTCGAGCGGCTCGTCGTCCGGTCCCTCCTCGGCGAGGATGGAGTCGCCTGGGCATTCGGCCTGAAGGCTCGACACGATGAGCGCCTGGACGTCCATGACGGATCCCGACACGACATCGCGAAGACCCTTCCACTTCAGGTACTCGGGGTCGCCGAGGCGCGCTCGGGCGAGTCGTCCTGCGCGAAAGGCGACACGCGTGGCAATCTCAAATGCTTCCTTATCGTCCACGGGTTTGCTCCCCACCTTATGCCGTTTTGCAGCGACGCTATTGACGAACTGCTGGGAGGTCAAGTTTGACCGCATCGGCCGATGCCGGTCGCGACCGGGGAACCGTCCCGTGCGTCGTGTCCACGATCGTGTGCGCCTACTCCCGTGAGGAGCTGCCCGTGGCCTGGCTGCAGGTCTTCCATCGCTTTGAGCGGGCGGTGGAACAGTCGGGCCTCTCGATCCGGGTCCGCCTGCTTCCTCTTGAGGAGCTTCCTGAAGCATTTGAGGTTCTGGTGGTCGCGCCAGAACTCGTCGAGCGGGCAACGGCGCTGGGCATGGGGGCCCGCGTGGTTGCCGTGACGCGCCCGGAGGCCCGTGAGACCGCTGCGGGACTCCTCGCCGAGCTCAGGGCCGGTGGCGGGCCACTCCAGGCCGAGGTCAGGCGGGCGGACGCACCACGGATCGTCGGCCGGCGTGGCTCGGAGGAGCTGTGACAGCACCGGAGCCCGGCGCCGTCGGGGACCAGCGACTGGCTGAGCGCCTGACGCGACTCGAGCAGCAGATCCGCTCCTTTCGAGCGTTGCACGTTTCCGAGGTCGGTGACCTTGCGAAACAGCTGCAGACACTCGTCACGATCCACGCCGATGAGCTGCAGCTGGTCCAGGACGAGCTCAGCCAGATCCTTGCCGAGATCGTGGCCCGGAGGGCCGACGGGACCACCTCCGCGCAGAGAGACCTGCCGCCCCAGGGCGACCCGGCGGCCAACTCGCCCAAGCGCGCGGCCTGGCTCGCGGCGGAAGAGCTGCGTCGGGCACCAAAGTCGCGGCGCGAGCTTCTGTTCGGTGGGGAGCGCGACGGGAAGGACGATCCCGGACTGCCCTCGAGCTAGCTCGGTCGCGGGTTTCGTCGCGCCCAGGCGCTCGAGCCGATGATGATCGCGAGGAGCGTGAGGAGCACCACAGCGGGCTTCTGCCAGTCGTCCTTCGGGTCCGTCGCCCGGGTCGCTGTGCTGAGTGGCGCGAGGTCCCTGAGCGTTTCGTCAGGCCTCAGAGTGAGCGCGGCCCTGCCCTGCTCATCGAGGGTCACCGCGTAGATCTCGAAGTGGCCGCTCCGCGGTGAGGCGAAGAGCAGCTGCCGGCCATCCTGGCTGAGGGCGAACGGCCCCTGGGCCTGGATCTTGCGCGCGATCTCGGTCCGTGGCGCATCCACGTCGGGTCGGACGGCCCAGAGATCGGTCCAGCTCTGCTCAAGCGAAATGTGTTCGGTGACGTACGAGAGTCGGCCATCGCCGAGGAAGATCGGAAAGTGGCTCTTCTCGCCCGCGGGAGAGACGGGGATCGGAACGCCAGCGACGAGGCTGGACATCAGGAGAACTCGCGCGTTATCTCCGTCCGAGAGCGCCAGCCGTTTCCCGTCGGGTGACCACGCCGCGGAATGGCAGGCGAACGTGCACTGCTGATTCGCCTCGGTCGCGTGGCCGCGGGTGAGCGGAATGGCCGCGCTGCCGTCCCGCTCGACCGTCCAGAGATCCATCGCCCCCGCCTGGTAGACGAAGAACGCGATCCGTGAGCCGTCGGGGCTCCAGCTCGGGAAGCTCGCCGCCGCCCCGAGTCGGGTGACCTGCGTGCGGGCGCCGGTCGCGATCTCGCTGATCCAGATCTCTCGTCTGGCCGAGTTGCCCGAGTCCATCGCGAGGAAGCGTCCGTCGGGGCTCCAGCTCGGGTGCCGGTCGTCCATCTCGCCGCTCGTGATGCGGCGGAGGTTGGTGCCGTCCGCGTCCATGACATACACAAGGTAGGGACCATCCACATTGCTCTGGAAGGCAATCCGCTTGCCGTCCGGGCTCCAGGCCGGGCGGAGGGTCGAGGCCTGGGTGTTGGTCAGTTGCCGGATCGGTGACGCGGCGATCCCGGCCGATCCAGCAAGGATGGTCAGGCAGGCGAGCGAGAGGAGGCCGACCGCAACGAGGCGATTGACCTTCACCGCGGCACGCATCAGGTCACGTGGCGTTGGCACGGCGAGGAAAGACTAGCCGGAAACAGCGCCAGAGCAAGACGATCGCCAGGACCTCGATGAGGGCGCCTCCGCCAAGGAGGGAAAGCTGTGCCAGGAGGCCCTCCTTGGCGGCCGTCTTGGCCACAAAGGCGTTGGTGATGAAGAGGAAGGCCACGAGAAGATTGGCGAGCGCCCAAAGGCTCGCGAGGAGGGTGGCGGTGAGATGCGATGAGGCACGCAGGGCGTAACGAAGGTGGTCGAGCACCTTGAGGACGATGAGGACCATTGCCGCGACATGGAGGGTCGAGCTGAAGAACAGGATCGGGCTGGGGATCGGGATGACATAACGCATGGCTTTCAGGATCCCGGTGAGCGTGATGACCGTCAGCGCGACCTCCCAGGTGGGGAATGCCACGACCTTCTCGTAGAAGGAGAACTGGCTGGCGGGGGGTGGGGGCTGCCGAAGGTCGAGCCGGAGAACGCGCGCCACGAGGTCACCCACCGGACGCGGGAGCTCATCGGCGAGGCCGCGCAGCTGCGCTGTCCATTGGCCGCGTCGCACCTGGAGAGGTCGGTCATCGGACAGCCACCAATAGCTGAGGAAGCTGCTCGTCGCCAAAAGGATGAGCGTTGCGCCGATGTAGTGCACACGGTAGAAGAGGAACAGTGGGATCGGCGCGTTCACATCGAGGATGCCTCCGAGGTACTGCCACATTCCGGTCGGCAGCGCGAGGAAGATGCCGAGCGCGGTGATCGCGTACAGCGCCCGGGTGCCGGCACCGAACCGCAGACCCTCGCGCGGCGTGCCCTGGTCCGCCTTGTGCGACAGGCCGCGGAGCGCCCCGAGGGCGACACCCAGACCGAGCACGAAGAAGATGAGCTTGGCGAAGATGAAGTTGTCGAACAGCTCGTCGCTCCAGGGCTGCGCACCGGAGTCCACCTGAGTGCGGATCGCGACGACGGCCGCGACGGCGGCGAGCGTGCCACCGATCACGAGCAGCCAGCCGGTGGCCCGGTCAGCCCCCTTCGGCAGCGCCTGCGCCGCGCTCACCCCGCGTTCCGCATGTCCCGTCGGCTCAGCCCTTGCCCTTGGCCGGGCTGCCGTCGAAGGTCTGGAAGGACTTGAGCTTGCCCCACGTCTCGAGGCTGGCCACGGGTGCCGACAGGCAGAGGTGATCGCTCTTCAGGACGCCTTGCTTGATGCGGATGTTGACCGGGCACCGTTCGACGCAGGCCGGCCCGCCTTCACGCCAATAGCAGGAGTCACATTTGGTGTACGTGTCCTTGTGGGGGTCGTAGCTGATGCGGCTCGTCTGTCCGAACGTGAGCTGGTTCGTCGCGCTCGTCTCCGCGCTCACCGGGAAGATACAGGCCTCAGCGCAGCGGCCGCAGGTGACGCAGGTATCTTCCTTGATGTAGCGAGCGCCGCTCTTGGGCTCCACGCCGATCGCGTCGACCGGACAGACGTGCAGGCATTCCGCGGTCGGGCACTGAAGGCATGGCTGCTGCGTGAATGAGCCGCGATTGGGATAGGCGAGCTGGATCTCCGGGTTCACCTTCACGGTCGGATCGTTGAAGATCCGGATGCGTGGCAGATCCGAGAGCCCTTGTTCGCGATGCACGAGCGAGCAGATGACCTCACACGTCAGACAACCGATGCAGAGGGAAGGGTCAGGGAAGATGACGCTGTCGGCGAGCTTCGTCGCCCGCGGGCTGCCGCCATTGGCGATCCCGACAGCGCCGAGCGCCTCCAGCCCGAGGAACGCGACGATCGGGGCGCCGGTCTTGAGGAGATCACGGCGCGTCACCTGCGCCGGGTCGGGCGCAGGTCCGTGCTCATTGACAAGGTCAGTACTCAATTGATGGTCACCTCATCGTCACTGTCCATTGAGCCTATCGGAACAAGGCCGGCATCGCACCCGCGATCGTCCGGCCGGACGATCGCGGGTGCGATGCGGCTTCGTGCGGGCACAGGTCCGCACCACGGTGAATGGCGAGGTCGCCGCTTCGGGTCTCATCCTCGCGCTCTTCCGGATAAAGGTCTCATCACGGCGCACGTTCGCGTCCCCAGTGCGTCCGTAAGAGCCTCGCCACTCGTGCAGGCTCGGCGACATGCGGCGGGTTCAGGTGGTGCAGTCCAGCAAATCGCTCCGCCATGAGATCCGAGAATGTGCGTGCGAGCCGTTCCCGCATTCGTTCCCATCGTTGGTTGCTCAGCGAGCCGTACAGGTACAGCACGGGTCCGCGGTAGGCTGCATATCGGTCGCGCGGGATGCGGTGTTGCCTGATGGCGTCGGCGAATGTCGCGACGAGTGGCCGCTTCGCCAGCCCTGGTCGTGGCGGACGCATCCGCGGCGGCGCGACCCCGGGCGCGAGCTGCGCCACGAGGAATGCTGTCATCGCGTCATCGGGAGGCAACGCGAGCGCCCGCTCGATCTCATGCCAGTTCGGGTCGGCAAGATCCTCGCCGCTGAAGTCCGTCGCGGGCTCGTCGATCGCGAGCGTCGCGACCCGCTCCGGGTATGCCGCGACAAATGCGAGCGCCACCGCAGCGCCCGCGGAGTGACCGTACAGATGCATGCGGCCGGCGGCATTCCCGGTATCGACGCGCATGATTCCGTCGATCTCGTCTCGGATCGTGAAGGAGGTTTGCGGCGGATCCGTGGCGCAGATCTCAAGATCTTTGGCGATGAGGCGGAGACCGGTCGTCTCGAGCTCACCAAAGAGCGACCGGTAACTGACCGCCGCCGGCCCGGCGCCGATGCCGGACAGAAAGACGCAGGCCGGTGCGCTCATCCCAGAAGGATGGACCGTCGGGCCGCGCGGCGCACTCGACCGGCTCGCGCGTGGCACCGTTGGTCGATGGACGGTCGGCGTCACCACCCTTGATCGACGATCAGGATCTCACCTCACCAACGGCGACCGCAGCGACGTAGAGTTTGATCATGCCGTCAAACAAGCACCCGTGCGAGATCGAACGGCTCCACGAGCTCGTCGATCGTGCCGCGGCACTCCTTCGCGTGGGTCGCCAAGGCGTGGTCTGCGTGAGCGCGTCACTCCGTGGCGCACCGGACCCGCTGTCCTGGGTCGCCGCTGCGCAGGACGAGGTGCGGGCGTACTGGAGCGTGCGTGATCACACCATCGCCGGCGTCGGTGCGGCCGTCAGGATCTCCGCCTCGGGACCCGACCGGTTCGTGGATGCGGAACGCGCATGGCGTGAGATCGTCGCGCGGGCGACGACCGCCGGGTCGGCGAGCGCGCGACCCCTCGCGATCGGCGGCTTCTCGTTCGACCCGCGATCGCGCTGGCGCGGATTTCCAGCGCTTCGCTTCGTCGTTCCCCGCGTCACGCTCGAGTCACGCCGCGGCACCACGCTCGTCACCCTCACCATCGCTCGCGGTGCGGGCGCCGTGCGCGAACTCCGCGCCGCCCGCCGCGACCTCGCGAGGCTCGTCGACGCGGTGCCCCTGGAGAGCCGCCCGGCGCGTGTCATCGGCGGCCGCAGCGTTCCCATCGATTCGACGTGGCTGCGGGCGGTCGCGCGCACCGCGGCCGACGTGCGCGCGCGGCGGATCTCGAAGGTCGTGCTCGCGCGAGCCAGGCTGCTGGTCGCGGGAGCGCCGATCGATCCTGGAACGGTCGTCGCTCGCCTACGCGATGCGAACCGCGGTGCCCGTGTGTTCTGGATCGGCACGCCATCGGGTAGTTTCGTCGGCGCGAGCCCGGAATGGCTCGCGCGGCTTCGGGGTCGCCGCGTCCGTACGGCGGCCCTCGCCGGCTCACTCGTGCCGGGCCTGCCCGGGGCGCTCCTCCTGGACAGCGTGAAGGATCGGATCGAGCACGCCCTTGTGGTCAAGGACATCACCGGGCGGCTCCGATCGATGTGCGACCGAGTCGTGGCGGCGAGCCGCCCCGTCGTCGTGCCGATCGGCTATATCCAGCACCTCACCACGCCGATCGCGGGGCACCTTCGTGTGCGCACGGGGCTGTTCGGGGTCACGGCGCGGCTCCATCCGACAGCGGCGATCGCCGGGGCACCGCGGCAGAAGGCGCTTGCCGTGATCCGAAGGCGCGAGCCGCTCGCGCGCGGCTGGTACGGCGGCGGCGTAGGCTGGATGGACTCAAGTGGTGACGGTGACATCGCCGTCGCGATCCGCTCGGCGCTCCTGCGCGGCCGCCGAGCCCGGGTCTTTGCAGGCGCGGGCATCGTTGCTATGTCGCGGCAGGAAGCGGAGCTCTCGGAAACCGAGACCAAGCTCAAGCCGATGCTGCGAGCGCTTGGGGTGGGTGAGTGAAGACCCATGAGGCGTGCGCGGCATTGGCCCGCGCGCTGGTCAGGTCAGGCGTCCGCGAAGCGTGCGTCTCGCCGGGTTCGCGCTCGACCCCGCTCGCCCTCGCCCTTGCCGAGGAGGCGGGCCTGCGTGTCCGTGTCCACCTTGACGAGCGGTCCGCAGCATTCTTCGCACTGGGTGTCGCAAAGGCGTCACGGAGCCCGACGGCGCTCCTCTGCACTTCCGGCACGGCGGCCGCGGAGTACCTGCCCGCGGTGCTCGAGGCCCACCTCGCGCACGTACCGCTGATCGTTCTGACGGCCGACCGTCCCGGGGAACTTCAGGACTGCGGTGCCGGGCAGACCATCGACCAGAACGGGCTCTATGGCGCGGCGGTGCGCTGGTTCCACCACCTCGAAGGGCCAGCCGATCCGAGGCGGTTCGCGTGGGTCGGCGCGCGCGCCGTGGCATCGGCGCTGTCGTCGCCCCGCGGCCCCGTCCATGTCAACATCCCGCTCCGCGACCCGCTCGTACCGACCGCGCCGGTATCGTCTGCGCCGATCGCCATCTCCGTGCAGGTGGCGCGGCTCGGCGCCCCGCTGCAGGTTGCAATGGATGCGCTTGCGGGCGAGCTCGCGGTGATCGAGCGTGGGCTGATCGTCTGTGGTCCCCACGACGGCGACGACGCGTTCGGTGGCTCGCTCGCCCTACTTGCCGAGGCGCTCGGCTGGCCGGTGCTTGCCGATGGTGCCTCACAGTTGCGAACGGGGTCCCACGGAGATGTGATCGCTACCCACGACGCGCTCCTCCGCGATCCCGTCTTCACCGCCGCGCATGTACCCGATACGGTGATCCGTTTTGGTGCGACCCCGATCTCCAAGCCGCTGAACGAGCTGCTTGCCCGACCGGATATCCGCCGCCAGGTCCTCGTCGATCCGGAGGCGCGTTGGAACGACCCGTGGCATGGCGCGACGGACGTGCTGCTCGCCGATGACTCGGCGACCTGCGACGGCCTCGTCGCGGCGCTCGGTCCAGGGTCGGGGCACGACACGCGGTGGCGGCGATCGTGGCGCGATGCCGACCGCAGGGCCTCCGAGGAGATCAGGGACAGTCTCGCGGCGACCGGTGAGCTCTTTGAAGGCAAGGTCTTCGCCGAGCTGGCCGACCTGTTGCCGGACGGCGCGACGCTCTGCGTCAGCAACAGCATGCCGATGCGCGACCTTGACGCGTTCCTCCCTACGCGCCGCGGGCGGCTCCGGGTGCTCGTGAACCGCGGCGCCAACGGTATCGACGGCTTTCTGTCGAGCGGGCTGGGCGCAGCCGCCGTGAGCGAGGGGCCGGTGGTCATCGTGATCGGCGACCTCGCGCTCCAGCACGATCTCGGCGGCCTCGCCGCGGTCGCCCGTGAGGGCATCCGAGCGACCATCGTGCTCCTGAACAACGATGGCGGTGGCATCTTCTCCTTCCTGCCACAGGCGAACCTGCCGGAGGCGCGCTTCGAGCAGTTGTTCGGCACTCCTCAGGGATTGGTGTTCGCCGATGTCGCGCGTCTTTTCGGCTTGGCACACCAGCGCCCCGAGACCTGGCCAGAGTTCCGTGCCGTCCTGCGCGAAGCGCTTGGGGCTCCGTTCACCTCGCTCGTCGAGATTCGCACCGAGCGGCGGCGCAATGTTGAGTTGCATCGGGACGTGTGGTCCAGGGTTGCGACCGCACTCAGGAGAGAAAGGATCGTGACATGAGCATTGCCTGGTGCGCGACAAGGGAGTACACCGATCTCCGCTACGAGGTAGCCGAAGGAATCGCAAAGATCACCATCGATCGGCCGGAGGTGCGCAACGCTTTCCGTCCGAAGACCGTCTTCGAGCTGATCGACGCGTTCGGTGCGGCCCGCGAGGATCCCACCGTCGGCGTCATCATCCTCACCGGTGCCGGGACCGCCGCATTTTGCTCCGGTGGCGATCAGAAGACTCGCGGCGTTGCCGGGTACCTTGGCGAAGACGGTGTCCCGCGCCTGAACATCCTCGACGTCCAGCGGCTCATCCGCACGCTGCCGAAGCCCGTCGTCGCGATGGTCGCGGGGTACGCGATCGGCGGTGGTCACGTGCTGCACGTCGTGTGCGACCTGACGATCGCCGCGGACAACGCGGTGTTCGGTCAGACCGGCCCTCGGGTCGGCAGCTTCGACGGCGGCTTTGGAGCCGGCTATCTTGCCCGCATCGTAGGACACAAGAAAGCGCGTGAGATCTGGTTCCTGTGCCGTCAGTACGACGCCCGTCAGGCGCAGGAGATGGGTCTCGTCAATGCCGTCGTGCCGCTCGAGCAACTCGAGGAGGAAACCGTCAAATGGTGTCGCGAGATGCTCGCGCTCAGCCCTCTGGCGCTCCGCTGCCTCAAGGCTGCTTTCAACGCCGACACTGACGGCCTGGCGGGCGTGCAGGAGCTCGCCGGAAACGCGACCCTCCTCTACTACATGACGGCCGAAGCACAGGAGGGCCGCGACGCCTTCACCGCGAAACGTCCCGCCGATTTTTCGCGATTCCCCCGGCTTCCGTGATCGCGGCGTTTCCCGGCGAGATCGTCGACGCGTTCCCGTACCGGCTGCCCTTCCGTTCGCCGTTCGCCACCTCAAGGGTCACCCACACGGTGCGAAATGGTCTCATCGTTCGCATTCGGACCTCCGATGGGGTCGGCGTCGGCGAGGCGTCTCCGCCTCCATCGCTGGGAGTGCGCGCCGTCCTGGATGCGATCGCTGCGCTCCGCGACGGCGGGGCGCTGCCGCCGTGGGTCCGCTTCGGTCTCGACACTGCGCGGCTGGACCTCCAGGGTCGTGCGACAGGTCGAACCATCGCCACGCTGCTCGATCCACGGGCACGGAGCGTGGTCCGCGTCAACGCGACGATCGGCTCCACGGAGCCGCGGATCGTGGCCGAAGATGGGGCACGCGCCAGGGCCGCGGGATTCCTCACGGTGAAGGTGAAGGTGGCCGTGGGGTCGCTCGCCGACGACGTGTGTCGCGTCACCGCCCTGCGCGAAGCCGTCGGCCCTTCGGTCGGGATACGCATCGACGCGAATCAGGGTTGGACCGCGGACGAAGCGATCGCTGCGCTGCGACAACTGGTCGCGTTCGACATCGAATACGTCGAGCAACCGACGACCGCCGAGCCCGCGACGTTGGCGCGCGTCCGGGCGAACGTGGGCGTACGCATTGCGGTCGACGAGGCGGTCACGGGTCCCGATGCGGTGCGCGATCTCATCGCGGCGTGCGCGGCCGATATCTTCGTCATCAAGCCCGCACGCGTCGGCGGTTTCGCACCCGCACGGGAGATCGCCGCTCTGGCGGGGTCCGCCGGCCTGGCCGTGGTGATCACGAGCACGATCGATACGTCCATCGGCGTGTGCGCCGCGCTTCACCTTGCCGCTTCGCTCGAGGTGTCGCCGCTCGCCTGTGGTCTCGCGACCGGCCCGCTGCTCAGCGGCGACCTGGTGAGGGCCCCCCTGGTCGCGCGTGGCGGCGTGATGGCGCTGCCGGAGGGTCCGGGCCTCGGTCTGTCGCTCGACGACGACCTGCTCGGAAGATGGTCGGCGACGTGATCCCGTTCTCGCCGGCGGGTGGGTGGGACGAGGGGGCGGTCGCCTTCTTCTCGGAGGGCCGCGGCGTGACCTACGCGGACCTTGCGGTGCGTGCCGAGCAGGTTGCCAGCCACCTCTACGCCGCGGGCGCGCGAGCCGGCGTGCCGGTCGCGACGCTTCTGGCGCCGGGGCAGGCGTTCGTGGAGGTGCTGCATGCAACGATGCGGATCGGGGCGGTCCTCATGCCGCTCGATGGCCGGCTCGCAGCGGCCGAGCTTTCGGCGAGGATCGATGCCGCTCGCTCCACCCTGCTCATTCACGATGACCGTCACGCGGATCTCGCGGGTCGCCTCGATCGGGACCACGTGAATGTCCGCGAGTTGCCGGTCGGGCGTCCTGCCCCTCGGGCTCCCGTCGGCTCGTTCGACGCGATCCACTCGATCTTCCATACCTCCGGCAGCACGGCTCGGCCAAAGATGGTGCCGCTGAGCGTCGGGAATCTCTACTGGGGCGCGCTCGCCTCCGCGGCGGTCATCGGAGTTCGGCGGGACGACCGTTGGCTCGCCACGCTCACGACCGCGCACGTCGGTGGTCTGTCGATCTACCTCCGCAGCGCGATCTACGGCACCTCCGTCGTCATCCACGACGGGTTCGACGCAGAACGAGCGAACCGTGCGATCGACAACGACTCCGTGACGATCGTGTCGCTCGTGGCAGCCACATTGGAGCGACTCCTTGAGGCGCGCGGCCGCCGCCCGTTCCCTCCGACGCTCCGTTGCGTGCTCGTTGGCGGTGGGCCGATCCCGGCCACTCTGCTCGACACCTGCGGTGCGCGAGGCGTTCCCGTGGCGCCCACCTATGGGCTGACCGAGGCGGCGTCGCAGGTCGCCACGGCGGCGCCCGGGTCACGGAGCATGCGAGTGCTGCCGGGCACCGAGGTCCGCCGCGGCGCGGACGGAGAGCTGCTCGTGCGGGGGCCAACGGTGAGTGCCAGCTGCCTGGGGGCGGACGGCTGGCTCCATACCGGCGACGCCGGACGCGTCGACGACGAAGGTACCGTGCATGTCGATGGGCGGATCGACGATCTCATCATCACGGGCGGTGAGAATGTGCAGCCGGCGGAAGTCGAGGCGGCTCTCGCCTCTCACCCCTCGGTCGGCGAAGCGGTGGTCGCCGGCACGAGCGACGGCGCGATGGGCAGCGCCGTCGTCGCCTGGGTCCGCCTTCGGCCCGGCCCGGCGGTGTCCGCCGCCGACCTGCGCGCGCATGTCCGTGCGCGCCTCGCGTCCTTCAAGGTGCCGCGTCGCGTGCATCTAGTCCACGAGCTGCCGACAACGCCGCTGGGCAAGATCGACAGGCGCGCGCTTCGGGAGCCCGGGCCGTAGCCGCTCGGCCAGGTCTTGGTGTGTGGCTCCGAGCCGCACGCCTCCCCACGCTCACGGCGGCGATCACGCCGGTGCTTGTCGGCTCGGCTGTGCCCGCGGCCTCTGGCCGGTTCGATGCAGTGGTGTTCGCCGCGGCGCTTGGAGGGGCGCTGCTCATCCAGGTCGGAGCCAATTACGCGAATGACCTCTTCGACTTCCAGAAGGGCGCCGACGCCGCCGATCGGCTCGGGCCAACACGCGTGACCGCAACGGGTGCCGTCACCCAGCGGCAGATCGCGATCGCCACCGCCGTCGTCTTCACGCTCGCAGCCCTGTGTGGTGGACTTCTTCTCGTCAAGGGCGGCGTCATCGTGCTCGTGGTGGGACTGGCCTCGATCGTGGCGGCACTCACGTACGTCGGTGGGCCGTGGCCCTACGGCTACCACGGGCTTGGTGATCTCGCGTGCTTCGTCTTCTTTGGGGTCGTGCCGGTGGCGACGCTGGACCTTCTCCACGGCGGAGCCCTCACGCCCGCCTCGATCGGCGCGGCGCTCCCTGTCGGATGCCTCATCTCGGCGATCCTCGTCGTGAACAACCTCCGTGATCTTGAGCAGGATCGGAGGTCGGGAAAGCGCACGCTGGCTGTCATCCTCGGCGACGGCCCGACGCGTCTGGAGTGGGCCCTTCTCGTTGGCCTTGCCTATGCCATGCCGGCGGCCGGCGTGCTCGCGGGTCTATGGGGGGCGGGCGCACTCGTGGCCTGGCTCAGCGCGCCGCTCGCGATCCGACTGGCGATGCTCCTTCGCCGAGAGCGTGGACGGTCGCTGAATGCTGTGCTGCGCGACACAGCGCGCCTCAACCTTCTCTTCAACGCGCTCTTCGCGTTGGGGCTCATCCTCCGCTAACGCTCAATCGGCTGGCGCCCGGTCGAGGAGATCCACCAGGAGCTCGTACGCGGCGGCAACGTCGGCATCCGGTACACCCGCGAGCCGCTCGGCGGCGAGGCCCAGCATGAGCGCATCGACGACCAGCGCGATGGTCTGAGCGTTGTCGCGGCCCTTCGTGCCCGCGACAACGGTCGCGACCAGCTCTCTGCGCTGTGCGAACGAGCTCGCGAGCGCGCCCCTCCCACTGCGCGAGTCGGCCGCGAGGACCTCGAAAAAGAGCCGCCACTGGCGTCGGTCGCCCAGCGTCTTGTCGCGCGCGGCCGCGATCCCCGCCAGCGCGCGCCCACGCGGCTCCGTCGCCACTGACAGCTCGTCCCGTAATCGGCCGAGCTGCTCGTCGAGCATCGCCCGAACGACCGCGACGAGGAGGGCCTCCTTCGTGAGGTAGTAGTAATGGAGGAGGGCTTGTGCGACGCCCGCCTCCTTCGCGATGTCTCGCATCGACGTGGCCGAGTAGCCGCGGCGGCCGACCGCGCGACGGGCGGCCGCCAGGATCGCAACGCGGCGCTCCTCTGGCATCGTGCCATTGTGGCTCACGGTCCCGTCCTCGCGCGCCATCAGCCGAGGATCGGCTGTCTCGGCGATGAGCCCGTGAACGCCTAAACTCACCTTGCATGGAGAATGAACCGCGGCGACGAGTGGTCGTCACCGGCCTCGGGATGGTCACGCCGCTCGGGTCCTCCGTGGCGAAGACCTGGGAGGGTCTCACTGCGGGACGCAGTGGGATCGGACCCATCTCCCGCTTCGATCCAAAGGATCTCGAGACACGCATCGCCGGCGAGGTCCTCGATTTCGATCCGCTTGACTACCTCGATCGCAAGGAAGTGAAGCGGGCGGACCGGTTCGCACAGTTCGCCGTCGCCACCGCCGCCCAGGCGCTGGCGGACGCGAAGCTCGCGATCACGGCGGACCTCGCGCCACGGGTCGGCGTCATCGTGGGCTCGGGGATCGGCGGGATCGAGACGCTCGTCGAGAATATCCACGCCCACGCCCGCGACCCGCGGCGGGTCTCGCCGTTCATGATCCCGATGATGATCATGGACATGGCGGCCGGCGAGATCGCGATGAAGTTCGGGCCAAAGGGGCCGAATTTCTCGACCGTGTCGGCCTGCGCGTCGAGTGGGCACGCGATCGGCAACGCCGCCGATATCATCCGTCGCGGTCAGGCCGACGTCATGATCGCCGGCGGCTCCGAGGCCGGCCTCATTCCCATCGCGATCGGGGCGTTCGCCGCAATGCATGCGCTCTCCCGACGCAACGACGAGCCGCAGAAGGCCTCGCGGCCCTTTGACCGGGATCGCGACGGCTTCGTCTTCAGCGAGGGCGGCGCGTGCCTCATCCTCGAGGAGGAGTCCTTCGCCCGGGCTCGCGGCGCGCGGATCCTCGGCGTCATCGCGGGGTACGGGCTCACTGCCGACGCGCATCACGTCACCGCGCCGCCGCCCCGCGCCGACGGCGCGGTCCGTGCGATGCGGCAGGCGCTCGCGGACGCGGGGGTGGCGCCCGACGCGATCGATTACGTGAACGCGCACGGCACATCCACGCCGGCCAACGACAGCGCCGAGACGACCGCGCTGCACACCGTGTTCGGCGAGCGCGTCACGCGCGTGCCGATCTCGTCCACAAAGTCGATGACTGGTCACATGCTCGGCGCCGCGGGAGCCGTCGAGGCGGCGATCTGCCTCCTTGCGATGCGCGACGGTGTTCTTCCGCCAACGATCAATCTGGACGCCCCTGATCCGACCTGCGACCTCGACTACATCCCGCACGTCGCGCGCAAGGGCACTGTCAACATCGCCCTCTCGAACTCGATGGGCTTTGGCGGCCACAACGTCGCGCTCGTGTTGAGCCGCGCCTAGTGGATCCCCGCAAGGTCCGCCCCGAGATGAACGCCCTCGTGACCGAGCTCCTCGAGCGTCTCGCCACGAGCGGCGTGAGCGCGCTCGAGGTCCGGCGAAACGGGCTGCGCGTGAAGGTGAGCAAGGACCCGCTGTTCGCTGCCCCGCCCGCGTCGACCCGGCCGTCCCGACCGATCGACGCTCCGCCGCAGGTCGCCGCACCGGAGGTGTCGGTGCCTCACGCCGGCGTCCAGATCACCGCGCCGCTGACCGGTGTCTTCTACCGGTCGCCGTCGCCTCAGGCCGGCCCATTCGTACAGGTGGGAAGCGTGGTGGGCAATGGCGACGTCGTCGCGCTCATCGAGGCGATGAAGCTCTTCAATGAGATCCGCGCCGACAAGAGAGGCGTCGTGCGCAGCGTCCTCGTCGAGAGCGGCCAGCTCGTGAAGAAGCACCAGCCCCTCTTCGAGCTCGATCCGGTTTGAGCCCGCGCTGCGTCGTGTGCAAGACGCCGCTCGCCGGCAACCCGATCCGACTCCGTTACGAGGGCAGGTACTACGTGTTTGACCGGCTCGGCTGCAAGATGACCTTCGCCGAGAATCCAGACCGCTGGCTCGATGCCGCCGGTGAGGTGCTTCCGGAGCCGCGGTGACGTCTAGCCGAACCTCCCGATGATCGTGATCGCGACGAGCCCGAGCGAGAGCGCCGAGGCGATCGCGGCGATGCCCCATCCGATGCCGGTCGCGATCCGCCCGTTCGCCAGCGCGCCCATGATCGTGCGATCGCCTGCGAGCCGCAGGATGAAGACCAGCACCACCGGCAGCAGGAGACCGTTCACGATCTGCGATGCGACGATGAGCGGGATGAGCGGCACGCCGGGGATGAGGACGACGAGCCCACCCACCACGAGCAGCAGCGTGAAGAGCCCCATGAAGACCGGCGCGTCGCGAAAGTCCTTGGAGATACCCGACTCCCAGCCGAACGCCTCGCAGATCGCGTACGACGTGGAGAGCGGCATCACGGTGGCCGCGAGCATCGAGGCGCCAAAGAGCCCCGCCCCGAAGAGGAGCTGCGCCTGCGGTCCGACGAGCGGTCGAAGCGCCCCAGCGGCATCCGCAGCGGTCTCCACGATGACGCCGGCGGGAAAGAGGACCGACGCCGCGACGACGATCATGAAGAGCCCGTTCACCCCGGTCAGGAGCGAACCCACGAGCACGTCGAGGCGCGCATAGCGGTACTGCGCGAGGTCGATCCCCTTGTCGACGATCGAGGCCTGAATGTAGAACTGCATGTAGGGCGTGATCGTGGTCCCAACGAGTGCGAGCGCCGCGATGAGCGCGCTCTGCTCTGCGGGAAGGCGCAGGGTCGTGAGTCCTCCCGCGACGGCCCCCCAGTCCGGCGCGACGATGATCGCGCTGAGCGGATAGGCCACGAACGCGAGGACGAGGACAAAGAGCGCGCGCTCGACGACGCGGTACGAGAAGAACACGACGAGCGCCCAGATCGCGAGCCCGGCGGCGGGCACCGAGACCAGGCGCGGCACGCCGAGGAGCTCGAGGCTCGCCGCCACCCCCGCGTACTCAGCCGCGACGTTCGAGAGGTTCGCGACGAGGAGCGCGGTCATCGCCACGCTCGTCCAGCGAACGCCGAATCGCTCGCGGATGAGGTCCGAGAGCCCCTTTCCGGTGACCGCGCCCATCCGCGCGCACATCTCCTGCACGACCACGAGTCCGACCGTCGAGATGAGGAGCAGCCAGAGCAGAGAGAAGCCAAAGTGCGCCCCGACCTGCGTGTAGGTCGTGACGCCTCCGGCGTCGTTCCCGGCGAAGCCGGTGATGATCCCAGGACCCATGACCGCCAGGAACCCGGCGATCGCCGCGCGACGCGGGGTGGCCCCGCGCCGCACCCGTCCAAGGCTCCGCCGCACCGCGCGACGGGAGAGGGGCGCTCTCACACTCGGGTCACCGCGCGATGGAACGGAGCGACTTCTTCTTCCAGCCGCGCGGCAGGATCAACTCGACGACGTCGTCGACCGTGACCGTGCCGAGCAGCGTGCGGCGCGCATCCACCACCGGCACGGCAAGGAGGTCGTACTTCGCGATGAGCGAAGCCACCTCCTCCTTGTCGGTGTGCGCCTCCACCTTGAGGACCTGTGCGCTCATGATCTTGGTCAGCGGAGTCGTCGGGTCCGCGACGACGAGATCGCGGAGCGACACAACACCGTCGAGGCGACCTTCGGCGTCCACCACGTAGAGGTAGTAGGCCAGCTCCGGGTCGGGCTTCAGCACGCGCAGGCGGTCGATCGCCGCCGCGGCATCGATCTCGCGCGGCAGCGCGACGAAATCGGTGGTCATCATGCCGCCCGCCGAATCCTCGGGGTACGCCATGAGCTCCTCGACGTCGCTGCCCTCCTCTTCCTGCATGAGTTCGATGAGCTCCTCGCGCCGGTGCTCGGGCAGATCCTGCAGGAGGTCCGCGGCCTCGTCGGGTGCCATCTCATCCAGGATGTCGGCGGCGCGCTCCTCGTCGAGATCAGCCACGATCGCGGCCTGCATCTCCGGCTCGATCTCGGACAGAGCCTCGGCCGCCGTCTCGACGTCGAGTTGCTCGAAGACCGCGCGACGTTCGTCGGCGCTCATTTCTTCGACGAGGTCCGCGAGGTCAGCTGGATGGAGGAGCGCGAGCTGTGCGCTCGGCACGGTGAGCCGCACGCTCGGCTGAGCCGCCTCGAGCGGCTCCACGAGATGCCACGGGATGATCCCGCGGGGGAGCTTTCGGCCCACGATGCCGACCAGTCGTTCAGCGGCGCCCTCCGCCCCGATCCGTCGGAGCAGCCCGCGCAGGCCGACGTCGGCGCCGACAAGTCGCAGCTGGCCCGAGGTCTCCTCGAGTTGGAGGTCGTTGACGCGCACGACCTTTGCTCCATGCGTATCGACGATCTGCTTGTCGAGAAGGTCGCGGCCAAGGCAGAGCGCGTCCGGCGGCAGGGTGGTCGGCGCGATGGTCGCCGGGTTGGTGCGCAGCCGGAAGTGGGTCACCTCGGCGATGAGGGCGGACCAGGGAATGACGCGCTCGCCATCCTCCGCGGCGAGGACCGCCCACTGGACGGCGGGAAACTGCTCCTTGGGCATGACGGCAACGTCCGCGAGCCGGCCGGCGACCTTGCCGCTCGGCTCGAGCACGCTCCGATGCTGGATTTCAGAGAGGTACGGCACTGCCCGCGAGCGTACTCCGAACCTCCGTTAGACTTCATTTCAGACCATCGGCACGAGCCCGATGTCCGCATTCCCCGCGTTGGAGGCAAAACCTTGGCAGCACCTGCTCCCGCCGGAGTCCGCGCTCGGATCCTCTCCAATCACGCCGTCCATGCGGCGCTCGACGCCGATTGGGCCAAGGCCATCGACCTGAATCAAAAGGTGCTGGCGCTCGCGCCGGACGACCTCGACGCGCGCAACCGGCACGGCCGCGCGCTGCTCGAAACGGGCAAGCTCGACGAGGCGAAGGCGGCCTTTGCCGAGGTCCTCAAGCAGGAGCCGAACAACTCCATCGCGATCCGGAACGCCGCCCGCGTGGCCAAGCTTCAGGAGCACAAGCTCAAGCCGAACATGACCAAGTCCAAGACCCAGCCGCGCCTCTTCATCGAGGACATGGGCAAGACCGGCATTCTGCAGCTCATCAACCCCGCGCCCTCGCACATCGTCGCGCGGTATAGTCCCGGCGCCGAAGCAGAGCTCCGCGAACGCGTCGGCCTCCTTGCCGTCCATGCCCGCGACGGCGAGCTCCTTGGGTTCCTCAATCCCAAGGTCGGCCGGCGCCTCATCGACCTCCTTCGCACCGGAAACCAGTACGTCGTGGCGATCGTCTCGAACGATCAGGTGAACCCGCGGATCGCGATCCGCGAGACGTACCAGAGTGCCGAGAACGCCAACCGCGTTTCGTTCCCGGGGCATCACCGCACGTCCGACACCAAGGAGCGCGCCTACATCAAGGGCACGTTCTTCCGGGCCGGTCGTGGTGACGAGGACGACGACGCGGAGCCGACTGACGCGATCGATGAGACCGCCGGCGACGACGCGGAGCTGAGCGAGGGCAAGCCGCGCGTGGCGCGAGGGGCCCGTGCCAAAGACGACGGTGAGGACGACGAAGCCGAGGAGTGAGGTCAGGCGCGGGACCGCCCGCGCCGGAGCGGCGCTCGGTCTCGCCCTGGCCATGGCGCTCGTTGGGTGCACCGCGCCTCCGGTCCCCGTGGCGCCCGGAGATGTGCCGGACGGGTCCCGCATCGCGCGCAGCGTCGCGGATACGTTGCTCGCCTTTGCCGCCTACGACTACGGGCTTGCCGGCACGCTGACGGGGCAGCCGGGCCGGATCGTCTTTCAGGAGCGCTATGCCGCCGTCGCGCGGTCCCTCGCGCGCTCGCTCCTGGCCCAGAATTCGGCGACCGTCGTCGCGAGCGCGTCCGCGGCGGGACCCGTGCGCGATCGTCTCATTCCGCTTGCCGACAGCCTCACCGATGTTGCCCGCGCCGCGAACGCCTACGCCAACGGGCGCGAGCCGTCGGCCTTCGCCCGGGTCGCCGCGGCGGTCGGGGTCTCCTGGGACCGGCTTCGCGAACTCATGAGCGTTCTGCCGCCGGACGACGTTCTGGTCAAGGTCCTCGCGCGCGGGAGCCAGATCGTGGTGACCGCCCGGGAGGAGACCCGCTCGGTGCTCACGGTCGGGCCGTACCTGACCCGCGGCGAGGCCGACACCGCGGCCAAGAGCATCGGTCAGGTGGAACGGGTGGAGGGCGGGCCACCCTTCGTGCTCCGCGTCGCGTCGTTTGCCTCCCGCACGGCGGCGGACGCGGCGGGCGCGGCGCTTGCGGGCAAGAAGATCACCGGCCTGCTCGTCGTGGACGAGGCGCGGTGGTTCTTCATGCGGGCCGGTCCGATCCCGGATGCGGAGCTCTGGCGAGAGCCGGTGCGCGTCATCGAGAGCGTCGCGGGGACGCGGCGGGTGTCCCTTTCGAGCGACGGCGCCTGGCTCGCGACGGGAGCGGATGACGGCACGATCGCGATCTTCACCGGAGATGGCGCGCTTCGCGCGCTGCCGCGCCTCCGTGCGGGGGTCGCCCACCTTGTGTTCAGCGACGATGGGAAGCAGCTCCTTGGTGGCGGCGTGAATCTCCAGATCTTCGCGGTCCCGCAGGGGACGACGCTCGGCACGCTCGATCTGACCAGCCCCGCGACCGCGGTGCTCTTCGCGCCGGCGCCAGCGTCGCGCGCGTTCGTCGCCGCCTCCCGCGGCCCGACCGGCGTGCCGGGAGGCGGCGCGGGTGCCGTGAACGCCCGAGCGCCGGACGGCGTGGTCCTCGGCGCGCCGTTCCCGATCGTCACCCCGGCCGCTGGCGCCGTCATCGCGACGTCGCAGGCGGGTGACCTCTACGTGGCGACGCCGACCAGCGGCGGCGTGACGACGGACATCGAGGTCCTGCGCCTTGGCTTCGAGCGCGCGCTGCGCCCCGTGGCGCGCGTTCCCGGCGCCGCGCGGACCCTCACGATCGACCGCAGCGGTACTGCCGGCGCGATCCTCACCGATCAGGGCGTCTACCGCTTTGCCCCCACCGGTCCCGCCCTTACGCAGAACCGTGTTCTTGGCCCGGTGCGCGACATCGCGTACGGCACCGATGGCATCCTCTATGCGCTCGATGCAAGGGCGCTCACGGCGCTGGATCGTTCCGGAGCCGTGCTCTGGACGGCTCCCCTGACCGACGGCCGGCGGCTCCTCACCGCCGCTCGAACGCTCGTGCTCGACGGTCCTGATCGGCTTCTCGTCTTCGGCCCCGGTGGGGCGGTCGACGACCTTGGGGTCGATGGTCCGGTCCAGGACGTGGCGATGTCTCTCAGCGGCCGGAGGATCGCGGTCGTCATCGAGGCGAGGCGCGCCCTACTCTTCGAGTTGCCATGACGGTGGAGCGCATGCGATCGCTCGTCCCGCTCGAGACCACGCTGCTTCCCCGACCGCTCAGCCGGTTCGGACGCGCGTTCCCCGCCGCGCTCGCCGACCTCGCGACCTCGCTCTACGCACCGGAGCATGGCGTGGTCCTTGACCCGCTCGCGCATCCCCTGTCGGCGGCGGATGCTTCGGTCCGCGCGGGCCGGCGCGGCGTGGCGCGATCGCCACAGCCGCTCGGCGCGTGGGCTCGCCGCGTGGTCGATCAGGCGCCATCCCCCGACGTGATCCTCGCCGCGCTCGCGCAGGTGGGGGAGAGCGCGCTCGGCGGTCCGGCGCACGCGACGGTGATGCGCGAGCTCTACGGCTCGCGATGTGGGACCTGTCGCGCGCCGGTCGTCGCGGAGGCATTTCTCTGGGAACGCGATGCGCTCGCGCCAGCGAAGAAGGCGTTCCGCTGCGGCATCTGCGCGCGCGAGGGCCGCGCGCTCCTCATCGAGGCGGTCGACGGCGACGACGAGGCGATGGCCCAGGCCCAGGAGGGCCGCGGCCTCCCCTACTGGCAGTTCGTCGAGCGCTTCTCGGAGGTGGAGCGCGGTCTGGGAGAGAACATCGCCGGCATGCTGTACACGCCCCGGAATCTCTCCGCACTCATGGCGACCCTTCGCGCCATCGAGACGACGCTCGGGGCGGGATCCGAGCGCGAGTTTCTGCTCCTCGCGTTCCTGGAGGTCGTCGTCGCGGGAAGCAGGCTCAATACCGTTGCGGGTCACGGCGCTCCGCTCCGTATCGAGCGCGGCCGCGCCCGGCGGGGGAATGCCGCGCAGTCGCGGGAGATCAACGTGTGGCTGGAGTACGAACGCTGCGCGCGCGAGCTCGCGCAGTGGATCGCGGCACGTCCGGCGCAGCTGCGTTCGCGCGAGTTCGGCGCGCCCGAGGATCTGCCCGGCAAGGCGGATCTCGTCCTCTGCGAAGCGCCGGTCGACGATGCGCTCGGTGGGTGGTCGCATGTCGCGAGCGTGCTCTGCCTTGGCGCCGCCGCCGCAGGCGCTGTCGATGCGACCGCCGATGGACGGGCGACGGAGCGCGAACGGATCCTCCGCGCGGTGCGGCTGGCACTCATCGACGGGCACCGGCGCTCGCGAGACGACGCGCCGGCCGTTGTGTATCTTCCCCACGCCGAGCTGAACTCGATCGCGGCGTGCGCTCTCGCCGGCGCCGGTGCCGGCTACCGCCTCCGCGCCATCCTCTACCAGCGGGACGCGCTTGCGTCCCCGAGCCGCGCGGACGCGTCCGGCGCCGCGGCAGTGCTCGACTTTGGTCGCGAAGGTCGCGCGTTGCTGAAGGATCAGACTCCGGCGACGGCGGCCTCGATCGAGGACGCGATCCGCCACGGTGTGCGCGAGGCGATCGCCGCGCGCGGCGAGCCCGTCGGCGCCGAGATCGCCGGTGTGGGTGCACTTCAGGCGCTCGCGGACCGCGGCCTCCTGTCGTCGCTCGCCCT